>NZ_JBITJH010000007.1:0-309932 GCF_044459745.1 Micromonospora sp. NPDC050187 | reverse complement strand
GCAAAAGCGGGGGGGCTTTGTGTTTGGGGCCCCGGGGTGTCCCGGCGCCCGGCCCCCCCCCGCCCCGGGGGGGGGGGGCCCCGGCCCCCCGGGGGGGGGGCACCCCCCCCCGCCCGTTTCCATCCGCCCGCACGGGGGTCGGATGGAAACGGCCGGCTTGCCGGAAAAGGCTGACGGTCCCGCGCTCGGAGACGTCGACGGTCGCCGGGAAGAGGCCGGTCGGACGGGCGGGCGAGTCAGCAGCCGGGCCGTCAGACGACAGCCCGATCAGGCGGGCGGGCCGGTCAGGCGGCGGGCCAGTCCTGATGGGCCAGACGCGGCGAGACCGCCCCGGGCGGGGCGGCCTCGAGCCAGGAGAGAAATCCGGTGACCGTGTGACGCTCCATGGCGATCTCGATCGGGGTCTGCTGGCTCGTACAGCTCAGGATCACCCAGTCGGCGGGCATGGAGAACCGCTCCTGGCCCTCTGGGAGCCGCCGTCGGCGCACCACCAGGGTCTCCCGGGAGAGCACCCGTTTGGGGCGGATGGCGAAGCTGAACATCCGGTACCACCGCAGTTCGTCACCGGCGAACCGACCGAAGCCGGGCGACCAGCCCCGACCGTCGAGCAGGGTGGAGACCCGGACGTGGACTCGGATGGTGCCGCCGGTGCGGGTCACCAGGGCCCGCCGGAGGAAGAGGATCAGAACCGCCGCGACGAATACGGCGAGGCCGATTCCGATCCCTTCCACGATCTCCATCGGCGGTACGGGCTCAGTGGCTCTGCGCGCCGGAGACCGGGGTGGCGCTCTCCGCGAGCACCGTGACGCCCTCGCGGGACACCGAGAGGAAGCCGCCGGCCACCTCGTAGGCGACCTGTCCGCCGCCGGGCAGCTTGATCCGGACCTGACCGGGCTCGGCGAGCTGGCCGAGCAGCGGTGCGTGGCCGGCCAGGACACCCAGCTCACCCTCGGTCGTCCGGGCGACGACCATCTCGGCCTCGCCGGACCAGACCTTCTCCTCGACGGCTACGAGCTCGACGTGAAGCTGCTGTGCCACGCTGTCTCCTTGCTGCGGCGGGCGGTTGGCAGAAGTCTAGTCGCGCGCCCCCTGACCCACTAACGCGGGTACCGAGAGCTGCGACACTCCCTACTTGGTCTTGTTCTGGAAATCGGGGTGTTCGAGCATGAACGCGTCGACCGTCCCGTTGCGCAGCGAGGCGAAGAAGTCGTCCGCCTCGGGTAGGAACCGCTCACCCCGGTAGGCCGATCCGGTGCCGATGCCCTCCGCCGGCAGCTTGACCATCTGGATCGAGTCCGGCCGCAGGTCCTTGAGGGCGAACGCGAAGTCGACGATGCTGTTCCCCCGGCCGCTGAAGACCAGCGACTCGCCGGCGGCCCGGAGCACCCGGTCCAGCTTGATCGGGTTGGTCACCACGTCCGCGCTGAATGCCTGGCTCGCCATCGCCTTGACGAACTGCTGCTGGTGGCGCTGGCGGCCGTAGTCGCCGTCCGGCACGCCGTTCTTGGGGTAACGCTGCCGGACGTAGTCCAGCGCCTGCCACCCCTCCAGCCGGTGGGTGCCCTTCTCGTAGACCGCCTGCGGGCCGACGTAGCCCCCGCCGCCCGGCCGGGGCTCGCGGTGGGTGCCGTCCGGCTCGCGGTGCTCGGAGCGCACCTCCCGCTCGATGTACATCTCGACGCCACCCATCGCGTCGACGATCTTCCGGAACCCGCTGAAGTTGATGATCGCCCCGGCGTCGAAGCGGGCGATGCCGGTCTCCTGCTGGATGGTCGTGGCGAGCAGTTCGAAGCCGAGGTTCGCGTCCGGGTTCCGGCCGGAGACCCGGCTGCCGTACGACATCGCGGCGTTGAGCTTGTCGGTGCCCCCGTCGAACCCGGACTTGCCGAACGCGGGGATCTCCACGCGCAGGTCACGCGGCATCGAGAAGAGGTACGCCCGGTCCAGCTCGGCCGGAATGTGCATGACCATGATCGAGTCGGCGAGCGGCGGATCCTCCGGCTTGCGCGGATCCACCCCGACCAGCAGGATGTTGAGCGGGCCCTTGATCTCCTTGCGCTTCTCCTGCGCGCCGGCCGCCTGGTCACCGAAGAGGTCACCCTTGCCGACCGATCCCTCGTAGCGGCTGAGCAGGGCTTCGTAGCCCACCAGAACGGCACCGCTGAGCATCAGCAGCACGGTGCCGAACACCGTGCACAGCCGGGCCCACCGGGGCACCCCGGCCCACATGGACGACCTCGCGCCCCGCTTGCCGCTCCGAGCCACGTACATCTCCATTCCTCACGCCCATGAGGAGGAGACGGGCGCGAGCCACCTGTTTCCCTGCGGAAGTCAACGCTCGACACGTGCTGCGGATCGACGGTACCTCGCCGGCACGGCAACTGTCGCATCGAGCGACGTGGGCCTGTCAAGCCGACACGCGGAACGACCGAGGCCGCCCCGGTGAACCGGGACGGCCTCGGACAAAGCTGACCAGAGAGTCAGGCTGATCGGTGGATCAGCCCTCCTTCATCAGCTCCGCCGCCTTGCGCTCCAGGTCCTCAAGACCGCCGCACATGAAGAAGGCCTGCTCGGGGAAGTGGTCGTACTCGCCCTCGCTGATCTTCTTGAACGCCTCGATGGTCTCCTTGATCGGGACCGTCGAGCCCGGCACGCCGGTGAACTGCTCGGCGGCGTAGGTGTTCTGCGACAGGAAGCGCTCGATCCGGCGGGCCCGGCCGACGGTGAGCTTGTCCTCCTCGGAGAGCTCCTCGATACCGAGGATCGCGATGATGTCCTGCAGGTCCTTGTACTTCTGGAGGATCCGCTTGACCTCGGTCGCGACCGCGAAGTGCTCGGCGCCGACGAACTCCGGGGCGAGGATCCGGGACGAGGACGCCAGCGGGTCGACCGCCGGGTAGATGCCCTTGTCGGAGATCGACCGCTCCAGGTTGGTGGTGGCGTCGAGGTGGGCGAAGGTGGTGGCCGGAGCGGGGTCGGTGTAGTCGTCCGCCGGCACGTAGATCGCCTGCAACGAGGTGATGGCCTGGCCCCGGACGGAGGTGATCCGCTCCTGGAGTTCGCCCATCTCGTCGGCCAGGGTGGGCTGGTAGCCCACCGCGCTCGGCATCCGGCCGAGCAGGGTGGAGACCTCGGAACCGGCCTGGGTGAAGCGGAAGATGTTGTCGATGAAGAGCAGCACCTCCTGCTTCTGCACGTCGCGGAAGTACTCCGCCATGGTCAGCGCGGAGAGGGCGACCCGCAGCCGGGTGCCCGGCGGCTCGTCCATCTGGCCGTAGACCAGCGCGGTCTTGTCGATGACGCCGGACTCGGTCATCTCGGCGATGAGGTCGTTGCCCTCACGGGTCCGCTCCCCCACGCCGGCGAAGACCGAGGTACCACCGAAGTTCCGGGCGACCCGGGTGATCATCTCCTGGATGAGCACCGTCTTGCCCACGCCCGCGCCGCCGAACAGGCCGATCTTGCCGCCCTTGACGTACGGGGCGAGCAGGTCGATGACCTTGATGCCGGTCTCCAGCATCTCGGTCTTCGGCTCCAGGTCCGCGAAGGCCGGGGCCTTGCGGTGGATGCCCCAGTGGTCGTCGGCCTGAAGGGTCTCCCCCTCGGGCAGGTTGAGGCATTCGCCGATGGCGTTGAAGACCCGGCCCTTGACCGCGTTGCCCACCGGCACCCGGATCGGCGAGGCGGTGTCGCGCACCTCGGCGCCCCGGACCAGGCCGTCGGTCGGCTGCATCGAGATCGCGCGGACCAGGTTGTCACCCAGGTGCTGGGCGACCTCCAGGGTCAGCGTCTTCTCGCCGCCGGAGAGCGTCACGTCGACGTGCAGGGCGTTGAACAGGGCCGGCATGGCGTCGCGCGGGAACTCGGCGTCGACGACCGGGCCGATGACCCGGACCACGCGACCCGTGGCCGTCTTGGTCTCGGCTGGTCCACCAGCAACTGCGGAAACAGTCATCACACTTCACTTCCCGACGCGGCGAGCGCGTTCGCGCCGCCGACGATCTCGCTGATCTCCTGGGTGATTCCGGCCTGGCGGGCCGAGTTCATCTCCCGCGTGTACTTCTCGATCATCTCTTCGGCGTTGTCGGTGGCGCTCTTCATCGCCCGCCGTCGCGCGGCCGACTCGCTGGCCGCCGACTCCAGCAACGCCGCGTAGATCCGCGTGTTGATGTACTTCGGCAGCAGCGCGTCGAGCAGCGCCTCCGCATCCGGCTCGAACTCGTAGGCCGGCAGCAGACCCTCGGACCGGGGCCGGTCCTCGATCTGCATCGGACCGATGACCTTCGCCACCGGAACCTGGGTGATGAGGGACTTGAACTCGGTGTAGACGATGTGCAACTCGTCCACGCCGCGCACACCGTCCGGTCCGGCCCCGCCGTCGACGTCGTCCGCACCGGCCGCGAACGCCCGGATCAGGGTCTCGCCCACCTCGCGGGCGGAGGCGAAGTCCGGCTGCTCGGAGAAGCCCGTCCAGCTCGCCTCGACCGGCCGGTTACGGAACCGGTAGAAGCCGACGCCCTTGCGACCGATGACGTAGAGCACGGGCTCCTTGCCCTCGGCCTGCAACCGGGCGACCAGCGACTCCGCCATCTTGATCGCGTTGGAGCTGTAACCGCCGGCCAGGCCCCGGTCGGAGGTCACCAGCAGGACGCCCGCCCGCCGCACCCGCTCGCGCGGGGTGAGCAGCGGGTGGTCGATCCGCGCGTTGGAGGCCAGCGCCGTGAGCACGCCGGTGATGGCCTGGGCGTACGGCAGGGATGCCGCCACCCGGGTCTGGGCCTTGGCGATGCGGCTCGTCGCCACGAGCTCCATCGCCTTGGTGATCTTCTTCATCCCCTTCGCCGAGCGGATCCGTTGACGAAGAACGCGTACCTGGGCCGCCATGAGTCAGCCCTACTGCTTCTCGACGTCGTCGCCGCTGTAACGGGTGACCTTCTCGCGGCCCATCTCGCCCTCCATCGGCTTGGCCGGCGCCTCGTTGATCCGGGGCTCGTCCGCCTTGCCGAGGAAGGTCTGCTTGAACTCGCTGATCGCCGCGTCGAGCGAACCGATGATGTCGTCGTTCCACTTGTTGTCGGCGATGCCGGCCAGGACACCCTCGTGCCGGTGCCGCAGGTGCTGGAGGAACTCCGACTCGAAGCGACGGACCTCACCGACCGGGATGTCGTCCAGCTTGCCCTCGGTGCCGGCCCAGACCGAGACGACCTGCTCCTGCACCGGGTACGGCGAGTAGTTCGGCTGCTTGAGCAGCTCGACCAGGCGGGAACCGCGCTCCAACTGGGCCCGGGAGGCCTTGTCCAGGTCGGAGGCGAAGGCGGCGAACGCCTCCAGCTCACGGAACTGGGCGAGGTTGAGCCGCAGCGAGCCGGCGACCTTCTTCATCGGCTTGACCTGGGCGGCACCACCCACCCGGGAGACCGAGGTACCGACGTTGATCGCCGGCCGGACGCCCTGGTTGAACAGGTCGGTCTCAAGGAAGATCTGACCGTCGGTGATCGAGATGACGTTGGTCGGGATGAAGGCCGAGATGTCGTTGGCCTTCGTCTCGATGATCGGCAGACCGGTCATCGAGCCGCCACCCAGCTCGTCGGAGAGCTTCGCGCAACGCTCCAGCAGCCGCGAGTGCAGGTAGAAGACGTCACCCGGGTACGCCTCACGGCCCGGCGGGCGGCGCAGCAGCAGCGAGACCGCGCGGTACGCCTCGGCCTGCTTGCTCAGGTCGTCGAAGACGATCAGGACGTGCTTGCCGCCGTACATCCAGTGCTGCCCGATGGACGAGCCGGTGTACGGGGCGAGGTACTTGAAGCCGGCCGGGTCGGAGGCGGGCGAGGCCACGATGGTGGTGTACTCCATCGCGCCCGCCTCCTCCAGGATGCCCTTGATCGAGGCGATCGTGGAGGCCTTCTGGCCGATGGCGACGTAGATGCAGCGGACCTGCTTCTTCGGGTCGCCGGTGCGCCAGTTGTCCCGCTGGTTGAGGATGGTGTCCAGCGCGACCGTGGTCTTGCCGGTCTTCCGGTCACCGATGATCAGCTGCCGCTGACCCCGGCCGATCGGCGTCATGGCGTCGACCGCCTTGATACCGGTCTGGAGCGGCTCCTCCACGGACTGCCGGGACATCACGTTCGGGGCCTGGAGCTCCAGCTCGCGGAAGCCCTCGTTGGCGATGTCGCCGAGGCCGTCGATCGGCTGGCCCAGCGCGTTGACCACGCGACCGAGGAAGGCGTCGCCGACCGGCACCGAGAGCACCCGGCCGGTGCGCTTGACGCGCTGCCCCTCCTCGAGCTTGGCGGAGTCACCGAGGACGACGACACCGATCTCCCGGACGTCGAGGTTCAGCGCCACGCCGAGCGTGCCGTCCTCGAACTCCAGGAGCTCGTTGGTCATGGTCGAGGGGAGGCCCTCGACGTGGGCGATGCCGTCACCGGTGTCGGCGACGGTGCCGACCTCCTCGCGGGAGACGTCGGGCGAGTAGGAGGAGACGTAGCGCTCCAGGGCGCCGCGGATCTCCTCCGTCGAGATGGTCAGCTCGGCCATCCTCTGCTTCCTTAAGTATCAGGGGCCCGGGATACCTAGTACCGACCGGTCCGAATGGCGTATGTCATTCAGGGCGCTGAGCGGTTGGGCTGGTCAGCGCTTCGCGAGCGCGTTGCGGGTCTCGTTGAGGCGGCGCAGGACGGTGCCGTCGTACAGGTCGGAGCCGACCCGCACGCTCGCCCCACCGAGCACCTCGGGATCCACCGTCTGCTTGACGGAGACCTCCCGACCGTATATCGCGGCGAGGCGGGCACCCAGTCGGCGCTCCTCGTCCTCGGTCAACGGGGCCGCCACGGTCACGTAGGCGATCTGCCGGTCGCGACGCTCGCCGACCAGCTCGACCAGCCGGGTGAGCGAGCCGGTGAGGGAACGCCCGCCGAACCCGCTCAGCGCCACCTCGACGAGGCGGAGGGTGACCGGACGGGCCCTGCCGGCGAGCAGGTCCCGGGCCAGGGCAGCCCGCTGCTCGACCGGGGCCGTCGCGTCGCCCAGCGCTGCGGCGAGCGCCGGCTCGGCGGCGACGACCTGACCGAAGCGGAACAGCTCGTCCTCGACCTCGCCCAGGTCACCGGCGGCGTCGGCGCTGGCCAGCAGCGCCTCCACCCCGAGCCGCTCGGCACCGTCGAGCAGTTCCGACGGTGCCGACCAGCGGCCGGAGACCAGGGTGGCCAGCAGGTCGAGGGCGGCCGAGTCGATCTTGCCCCGCAGCATGTCGCCGAGGAGCCCGGCCCGGTCCGCGCCGGACCGGGCCGGCTCGGAGAGCGCCCGGCGCAGCCGGGGCTCCCGCCGCAGCAGACCCGCCACGGCGAGCAGGTCGTTCGCGGTGACGACCACGGCGTCCGGCTGCGCGCCGCGCGTGTGCGTCGTCAGGTGCTCGACGGCGGCGCGGTACGACTCCCGGCTGGCGGCCTGCATCAGCGGGCCCCCGTGCTCTCGAGGTCGGTGAGGAACCGCTCGACGGTGCCCTTGCGACGGGCCTCGTCGGCGAGCGACTCCCCGACGATCTTGCTGGCCAGCTCGACCGCGATGGTGCCGACCTCGGTGCGCAGCTCACGCACGATGGTGGCCCGCTCGGCGGCGAGTTGCTCCTTGCCGGCCGCGATGATCCGGTCGGACTCCTCCCGCGCCTTGGCGAGGATGTCCTGCCGGATGCCCTCCGCGTCGGCACGGGCGTCGTCCCGGATCTTGGCAGCGTCGGTGCGCGCCTCGGCGAGCTGCGCGCGGTACTGCTCGAGGAGCTGGTTCGCCTCGGCCTGGGCGGCCTCGGCGCGCTTGATACCACCCTCGATGGCGTCGACCCGGGCCTGGTACATCGCCTCCATACGGGGGAAGACGAACTTGCTCAGGACCCAGAGGACGAGGCCGAACGCGACGAGACCGACGATGATCTCAGCCAGGGGCGGGAGCAGGATGTTCCCGCCCTCTTCCGCTGCTAGGTACATGGACACTCCCCTTCGCCAGCGGCCGACCAACGAGGGCCGGCCGATTCAGCTAAGCGCTGGCTGGGTCTCAGCCGCCGAGGGCGAACGCGAGCACCAGACCGAGCAGGGCCAGCGCCTCGACCACGGCGAAGCCCATGAACATGTAGACCCGGGTCAGGCCGGCGCTCTCCGGCTGGCGGGCGGTCGCCTGGATGTAGGCGGCGAACACCAGACCCACACCGATGCCCGGGCCGAGCGCCGCGATGCCATAGCCGATGACGTTGACGTTGCCTGAGATCTCGGCCAGGAACATGGTTGGTTTCCTCCTGCGGGGAACGCGTGACCGTCACGCGTTCGACTAGGTGAACTTTTCAGT
Source organism: Micromonospora sp. NPDC050187 (assembly GCF_044459745.1). Taxonomy (NCBI): domain Bacteria; kingdom Bacillati; phylum Actinomycetota; class Actinomycetes; order Micromonosporales; family Micromonosporaceae; genus Micromonospora; species Micromonospora sp. NPDC050187. The sequence goes on along the minus strand of NZ_JBITJH010000007.1, from coordinate 301,598 downwards.
TGTCGTTCTCGGGGGATGGAGCGGTGCGCGTCGACGCGTCAGTGCTCGTCGGCGAGCGAGGACTGCAGGTAGGTCGCGGTCAGCAGGGTGAACACGTACGCCTGCAGGATCAGGATGCCGAGCTCGAAGAACGTCATCAGGATCGCCATGGCCCAGCTGAGCAGGGCGACCGGCTTGATGAAGATCGACTCCGCGTTGAGCAGCGCGACGCCACCGAGAGTGAAGACCAGCAGGATCATGTGGCCGGCGAACATGTTGGCGAACAACCGGACCGCGAGGGTGACCGGGCGCAGCACCAGGTTCGACACGAACTCGATCGGCACCAGGATCGGCTGGACCCAGAGCGGCGCGCCGCTGACCCAGCAGCTGGCCTTGATGTAGCCGAGGAAGCCGTGCTTGCGGATACCGACCCCGACGTAGACCAGCCAGCTGGAGGCGGCCAGGACCATCGGGAAGGCGATGTGCGAGCTCGGCGAGATCTGCGCGAACGGGAAGATGCCCCAGATGTTCAGCAACAGGATGAAGACGAAGAGCGAGGCGAGGTACGGCGCGAAGCGCACGCCCTGGGGCCCGATGATGTCCTTGGCGATGTTGTCCCGGGCCAGGCCGTAGACCGACTCGGCCATCCACTGCCGCTTCGTCGGGACCAACTGCGGGTTCCGGTAGCTGATCAGGAAGAAGAGAATGGCGATCGCGGCCGCGATCCAGACCAACAGGGCGATCTTGGTGAAGGCCGGCTCCCAGGCCGTCCCCTCGAAGCCGGGAATCAGGCTGCGGTAGTTGAAGCTGTCAACGCCGGGGGGGAACTCCGCCGCCCGGATGTCCGCGGCGGCATAGGTCGGCAGCTCAGTCAACTCGAACCCTCCGTCGGTCGGGCATGGTCAGGCGCCCAGCCTCTTCATGGTCAGGTAGACCCCCGCAGCCGTGCCGCCGATCAGCCCGATCAGCAACCCGACGTTCGGAAGATCCAGCCACCGGTCGACGAGCCAGCCGGCCCCGCCCCAGACGGCCATGCCGCCGAGCAGGTAACCGACCGCAGCCCAACCCGCGTCCACACCCTGGGGTGCGGAACGTTTGTCGGATCGGTCGTCGGCCATGACGGAGCGAACGGTATCAGCCGCTCGAACGAGGCTGTGAGTCACCCCCCGCACAACCTGGTCGTGTGGGTCAGGGAAGCCTCGACTGGCGGATAGGCTACGCCTGTCTCGCGCTTGACGAAACTCCATCCCCGGCGTGGCGACGGCAACCCGACAGCCGGATTCAGTCACCGGGGGTGCTCACCTGCGGACGGTGGTCGCGGAACGTCCACCAGACCTGGGCGGTCACCCAGCCGATGGTCGCGACGATCATGGCGGCGGCCATCGTCCGGATCCCGCCCCAGCCGGTGTCGACGACGCCGAACATCACCACGCCGAACAACAGGAACTTGGTGACGTACGCGGTAAGCCCGACGCTCATCACCAGCTTCGGATGCACGGAGTCCGCCCAGGCGACCGCCAGGCTCGACAGGGCGTAGCTGAAGGTCACCAGGGCCACGCCCGCCGCCCCGCCGACCGCGCCGACGCCGCCGTCGACCAGCCAGCCGGCTCCGGTGGCGAGCACCAGCAGCACCGCGGAGCTGAGCAGCGGCACGACCAGGTGCCGCAGTCGCTGGCGGATCACCGGGGGTACGCCGGGAACTCGCGGACCAGCTCGGCCACCTCGCCGGCGATCCTGGTCAGCTCGGCCGGCCCGTCGGGCCCGCCGGGGTCGGTCCGTACCGCACGGGCGGTCAGCGCGGCGATCCGCCGCATCTGCGGCTCGCGCATACCCTGGGTGGTCACGCTGGGCGCGCCGACCCGGATGCCGGAGGCGACCATCGGCTTCTGCGGGTCGTACGGGATGGCGTTCTTGTTCAGGGTGATGCCGGCGGCGTCGCAGCGGGCCTCGGCGTCGGCCCCGGTCACCCCGATCGGGCGCAGGTCGACCAGGGCGAGGTGGGTGTCGGTGCCGCCGGAGACCGGCCGCATCCCCTCGGCGGCCAGCCCGTCGGCGAGCGCCCGCGCGTTGCGGACCACCTGCTCGGCGTACGCCCGGAACTCCGGCTGCGCGGCCTCGCGCAGCGCGACGGCCTTGGCCGCGACGGCGTGCATCAGCGGGCCGCCCTGGGTGAACGGGAAGACCGCCTTGTCGATCCGGGCGGCCAGCGACTCCCGGCAGAGGATCATGCCGCCGCGCGGACCGCGCAGCACCTTGTGCGTGGTGGCGCAGACCACGTCGGCGTACGGCACCGGGGAGGGCACGGCCTGCCCCGCGACCAGGCCGATGAAGTGGGCGGCGTCCACCATCAGGTACGCCCCGACCTCGTCGGCGATCTCCCGGAAGCGGGCGAAGTCGATCAGGCGCGGGTACGCGGTCGCGCCACAGATGATCATCTTGGGACGGTGGGCGAGAGCGAGTTCCCGCACCTCGTCGTAGTCGATCAGCTCGGTGTCCGGGCGGACGGTGTAGCCGACCGTGGCGAACCACTTGCCGGAGAAGTTGACCCGGCTGCCGTGGGTGAGGTGGCCGCCGTGCGGCAGGTCCATCGCCAGCACCGTGTCCCCCGGCTGCACCAGGGCGGCGTACGCGGCCAGGTTGGCGCTCGCCCCGGAGTGCGGCTGGAGGTTGGCGTGCTCCGCCCCGAACAGCTCCCGCGCCCGGGCGATGCCGATCTCCTCGGCCCGGTCCACCTCGGCGCAGCCGCCGTAGTAGCGGCGGCCCGGGTAGCCCTCGGCGTACTTGTTGGTCAGCGTCGAGCCGAGCGCGGCGAGCACCGCCGGCGAGGTGAGGTTCTCGCTGGCGATCAGCTGGAGGCCGCCGCGCAGCCGGTCCAGCTCGCCGAGCACCACCGACGCGATCTCCGGGTCGGTGGCCCTGAGCTGGTCGAAATCCGGCCCCCAGAAGGTGGGCGTCGCGTTGTCCACAACGACAGAGTCTATGGGGCCGCAGACTGGAGCCCATGAGATGCCTGGTCACCGGTGCCACCGGGTACATCGGCGGGCGGCTCGCGCCCCGGCTGCTCGCCGAGGGTCACACCGTGCGCTGCCTGGCCCGGTCGGCCGGGCGGCTGCGGGACGTGCCGTGGGCGGCGCGGGTCGAGGTGGTCGAGGGCGACCTGCGGAGACCGGAGACGCTGCCGGCCGCGTTCGCGGACGTCGACGTCGCCTACTACCTGGTGCACTCGCTCGGGCAGGCCGGGTTCGAGGCCGCCGACCGGGAGGCGGCCACCCGGTTCGCCGAGGCGGCCCGCGCGGCGGGCGTACGCCGGATCGTCTACCTCGGCGGGCCGGAACCGGCGGCGGACACCGATGCCTCCCCGCACCTGCGCTCTCGCAGCGAGGTGGGACGGATCCTGCTGACCAGCGGGGTGCCGACCGTGGTGCTCCGGGCGGCGGTGGTCATCGGGTCCGGGTCCGCGTCGTTCGAGATGCTGCGGCACCTCACCGAGCGGCTGCCGGTCATGGTCACCCCGCGCTGGGTGCGCAACCGGATCCAGCCGATCGCGGTCCGGGACGTGCTGCGCTACCTGGTCGCCGCCGCCGACCTGCCGCCGGAGGTCGACCGGGCCTTCGACGTCGGCGGACCGGACGTGCTCACCTTCACCGAGATGATGCAGCGGTACGCCGCGGTGGCCGGGCTGCGCCGCCGGGTCGTCCTGCCCGTCCGGCCGCTGACCCCGTCGCTCTCGTCGTACTGGGTGGGCCTGGTCACCCCGGTGCCGAACCGGATCGCCCGGCCGCTGGTGGAGAGCCTGGTCCACGAGGCGGTGGCGCACGAACACGACATCGCGCGGTACGTTCCCGACCCGCCCGGCGGGCTGACCGGCTTCGACGACGCGGTCCGGCTGGCCCTGGCCCGGGTCCGCGACGCCGAGGTGGAGACGCGCTGGTCCACCGCGAGCGGGCCGGACGCGCCGGCCGAGCCGCTGCCCAGCGACCCGGGGTGGTCCGGCGGGTCGGTCTACACCGACCTGCGGTCCCGGCGGGTCGACGCGCCGCCGGACGCGCTCTGGCGGGTGATCGAGGGGGTCGGCGGCGAGCACGGCTGGTACTCCTTCCCGCTCGCCTGGTCGGTGCGGGGCTGGTTGGACCGGCTGGTCGGCGGGGTGGGGCTGCGCCGGGGCCGGCGCCACCCGCACCGGCTCCACGTCGGCGAGGCGCTCGACTTCTGGCGGGTCGAGGAGATCGTCCGGGGTGAGCTGCTGCGGCTGCGGGCGGAGATGCGCCTGCCCGGCCGGGCCTGGCTGGAGATGCGCGTCGAACCGACCGACGACGGCGGCAGCCGGTACGCCCAACGCGCCGTGTTCCTTCCGCGCGGACTGGCCGGGCACGCCTACTGGGCGGCGGTCGCCCCGTTCCACGCGGTGGTCTTCGGCGGGATGGCCCGCAACATCGCCCGGGGCGCCGAACAGGTCGCCCGAGCCGGACCTGACCACCCGTGACCCGCCGACCGTGGCGACGTCGACGGACCGACGACGCCCGTGGGCGGCCGGTCTAGTTGCCCGCCCGGGCGTTGCCCCACCGGGCGATCGTCTCGGTCGGCGGCGCGAAGTCGCGGACCGGCTGGCCACTCAGGGCGCCGCCGATGATGTCGGCGACCCCGTCGACCATCTGGGCCTGCACCGCCTCGCCGGCCGGATCGCGGGGGTCGTCCGGGTTGGTGGCCATCGCGGCGACCACGAGCTGCGGGGTGGCGGCCACCACCGTCTCGGTGCCGTACCCCTCGGAGCTTCCGGTCTTGCCGATCACCGGCCGGCCCAGCCGCTCGCGTAGGCCGTTGGCGGTGCCGCCGTCGCAGCGCCCGAACGCCGACTGGTCGCCGACCGGGCAGCGGGCCGCGTCGGCCGCCGCGCGGGCCACGTCGACGTCCAGCACCCGGCGGCAGTCCGGCCGGGCGACGTCGAGGGGCCGACCCGCCTGGTCGGTGATCGTGTTGACCGGCAGCGGCGTGCAGCGGACCCCCTCGGCGGCCACCGTGGCGTAGGCGGTGGCCAGGTCGAGCGGGGTGGTGGCCGCGACGCCCAGCACGAACGGGCCCCAGCCACGGGCGCCGTACCGGGCCAGGTTGGCGTCGTCCTCGGCGCGCAGCACGATGCCGAGCCGCTCGGCCATCTCCACCACCCGGTCCGCGCCGACCCGCTCGGCCAGCCAGACGAAGTACGTGTTCACCGACCGGCCGAACGCGGTCCACATGGTGCGCTCGCCGTCCATCCACGGCGGGTTGGCGTTCGCCGGGCACCACTGTCCGCCGCAGCTCGCCGGCCCCGTGGCCGGCCACCGGCTGACGATCCGGGTCGGCGCGTCGTAGCGGGTGTCCAGAGGTGCCCCGGCCTCCAGCGCGGCCAGCAGGGCGAAGATCTTGAAGGTCGAGCCGGCCTGGTAGCCGACGATGCCGTCGCCCCCGGCGATGAGCTGGTTGACGGTGTAAGGGCGGTTCTCCTGCCCGGCCGGGTTGGGGCCGAGGCCGTAGCTGCGGTTGACCGCCATGGCGAGAACCCGTCCGGTGCCCGGTTGCACCACGGCGGTGGGCAGCGCGTGGCGGTTGTTCTCGTCGTACACCTCCAGCACCCGGTCGTGCGTCTCACGCTGCACCTTCGGGTCGAGGGAGCTGACGATCCGGAAGCCGCCCCGGCGCAGCGTCCGCTGCCGCTCGTCCGCCGACGTGCCGAACGCCGGCTGCGCGTTCCACCAGTCGGTGAAGTAGTCGCAGAAGAACGCCCAGTCGTTGCGCTCCTTCGGCACCGCCGCGCAGTCGTCGGGTTCCACGCTCGGCTTCAGGGCGAGGCCCTCCGCCCGGGCCAGGTCGGCCTCGGCGGGCGCGACCGCGCCGGTCTCCACCAGCCGGTCCAGCACGTACCCCCGCCTACTCAGCGCCGCGTCGGCGTCGCCGTGGATCGGATCGTCGGTGTGCGGTGACTGGACCAGCCCGGCGAGCAGCGCCGCCTCGGCCAGGGTGAGGTCGGCCGGGGTCTTGGAGAAGTAGCGCCGGCTGGCCGCCGCGACGCCGTACGCCCCGGAGCCGAAGTAGACGATGTTGAGGTAGCGGCCGAGGATCTCGTCCTTGTCGAGCTGGCGTTCGAGTGCCAGGGCGTACCGGATCTCCTGGATCTTGCGGGCGGTGCTGATCTCGGTGGCGGCCTTCCGCTGCGCCTCGCTCAGGGTCGGGTCGCTGCTCAGCACGTTCCGGACGTACTGCATGGTCAACGTGGAGGCGCCCTGCCGGACCGGACCGCCCTGGTTGGCGGTGAACGCCCGGGCGACACCGCGCAGGTCGACGCCGCTGTGCTCGTAGAAGCGGGAGTCCTCGGCGGCGAGGATCGCCTGCCGCATCACCGGAGCCACCTCGGTCAACGGCACGTCGGCCCGGTTCTCCTCGTAGAAGGAGGTGATCAGGGTGGTGCCGTCGGCGGCGTAGAGCGTGGAACGCTGCGCGGTGGGGGGCGTCACCAGGTGCTCGGGCAGCGTCGAGTACGGGGCGGCGAGCGTGGAGAAGCCGAGCCCCAGCACCAGCGCGAGGGGCAGGGCCGCCGTGGCGAGCACCAGCCCGGCCAGCGTGCCGGCGATCACGACGGTCAGCAGCTTGTGCAGACGGGCCTGGGTCATCAGCTCTCCCGGAGCAGCGACTGGGCTGGGACCCGTTCAGAATGGCCCGGACCGGCCGGCAGGAGCCGACCTTTCGGTAAATCAGCAGATATTTCGCAGAAAGCCGCAAACCACGACAGATTACGGGCAGATCAGGGCATACCGGCAGGTCAGGGCAGCAGGACCGCCGCGAGCGGCTGCACCGTCTCCTCGATCTCGTCGGCGACCCGGCTGAAGCACTGGTCGCCCCGACCCCACGGATCGTCCAGGTCGTCACCGGGCAGCGCGGAGGCGCTCCCCCGCGCGGCGTGGGCCGCCGCGACCAGGGCCGTCCCCCGGGCGTACACGGCCTCCGGGGACGCCTCGGCCGGGGGCAGGCCGGTGCCGTCCACCGTGCCGATCAGCCGGCCGAACTCGCCCAGCACGAACGTCCGCACGGCGGCGTCCGGGCGTAGCGCCAGCACGTACTCCTGCTGGTCGGCGGTGGCGGTGAGCACCAGGTCGGCGGCGTCGATCTGGTCGGACCGCAGCCGGCGGGCGGCGAACCCGACGCTGTCCCCACCCCGGGCGGCGACCTGCCGGGCCGCCGGCGGGTTCATCTCCGACCCGACGTGCCAGCCGCCGGTGCCGGCGCTGTGGCTGAAGAGCAGCTCGTCGGCGTGCGCCGGATCGAGCGCCCGCCGGGTGAGCCGCGCCCGGACGGCCAGCACCAGCAGGCGTTCGGCCATCGGCGACCGGCAAATGTTCCCCATGCAGACGTGCAGGACGGTGAACGGCGGCACCTACGCCACCCGGCTCTCGATGTCGGGCACCACGTCGCGCAGCTCGGTCAACGAGATGGCACCCTCCCGCAGCAGCTGCGGCACCTCGCCGGTGAGGTCCACGATCGTGCTGGGCACCGGGTCCGGACAGGGCCCGGCCTCCAGGTAGGACCGGACCGCGTACCCGAGCTGGTCACGCGCCTGCTCGGCGGTGAGCGCCGCCGGCTGGCCGGTCTTGTTCGCCGAGGAGACCGCCATCGGACCGGTCTCCCGCAGCACCTCCAGCGCCACCGGGTGCAGCGGCATCCGCACGGCCACCGCGCCGTTGGTCTCACCCAGGTCCCACTGGAGGCTGGGCGAGTGCTCCACGACGATGGTCAGCGCCCCCGGCCAGAACGCCTCGACCAGGTCGCGCGCCGCCCGGGGCAGGGTGAACACCAGCCCGTCCAGGGTGTGCCGGGAACCGATCAGCACCGGCGGCGCCGCCCGGCCCTGACCCTTCGCGTCCAGCAGCGCCTTCACCGCGAACGGGGTGAAGGCGTCCGCGCCGATCCCGTACACCGTGTCGGTCGGCAGGACGACCAGTTCGCCATTCTTGACGGCCTCGATCGCCGCGGCGATGCCGCGGTCCCGATCGGCCAGCGACCGGCAGTCGTAGAGCATCACGAGGAGCCAGTCTGCCACGCCGGGTCCGGCACGTGGTCGGGGCGGCGCAGCGCGGTGGTGAAGCGGGGGCGGCCGGCGAGGTCGGCATGGCCGCTGACGGCGTCGAACCGGCCGTCGGCGGAGATCAGTTCGGGCACCGCGCGGCCGTGTGTGTCGTCGTGCTCGACCGCCAGCGCCCCACCCGCCCGGAGCAGCCGGGCCGCCCGCGCGACCACCGGCCGGACCACGGCCAGACCGTCCGCCCCGCCGAAGACCGCCTCCGCCGGGTCGTGACCGGCCACCTCCGGCGCTACGGCGGTCCCGACCGGCACGTACGGCGGGTTGCAGAGCAGGACGTCGACCCGCCCGGCCAGCTCGTCGAGGAGCCCGGGGGCGATGACGTCCGCCTCGACCACCTCGATCGGCCGGTCCCCGGCGACGGCCCGGTCCGTCGCGTTGCGCCGCAGCCACGCCAGGGCCGCCGCCGACCGCTCGACGGCCACCACCCGGGCCGCCGGCACCTCCTGGGCGACCGCGAGCGCGACCGCGCCGGAACCGCTGCACAGGTCCACCACCAGCGGCTCGGCGCTCCGCCGGGCCTGGGCGATCCCCCATCCCGCGAGCAGTTCGGTCTCCGGCCGGGGAACGAAGACACCGGGGCCGACCGCGAGTTCCAGGTGCCGGAACCCGGCGGTCCCGGTCAGGTGCTGCAACGGTTCCCGGGCCGCCCGACGCGCCACCAGAGCGTCCAACCGGTCGAGCTGGTCGGGGGTGAGACCGTCGGCCAGCAGCAGCCGTCCCCGGGGCACGCCGAGCACGTGGGCGGCGAGCAGTTCCGCCTCGGCCCGGGGCGCGTCGACACCTGCCCCGGCGAGGATCCGGGTCACCCGGGCGAGCACCGGCGGGCACGGGTGTCGGTTGTTCGTCCCTTCGGACGGCTGTTGCGGCGTGACAGTCACGACATAATCATGAAGCGTCGCGCACGTCACCCCGAACCGGCGCGCCCCTCTCCGGTACGCCCCGGTGGCGTCGGCCGGCGGTCGGGCGCGGCTCGCCGGGTGTGGCACCGGGCGACCACGGTGCGGCGCCGGAGCCGGCGCGGACGGGAGGCTGCGGGTGGGTTGGCTCGACCGGGTCACCGACCAGGTTGACGCTCTCACGAAGGCGCGCGACCTGCAGGAGGCGAGCCGGTCCGCCGAGGCGTGTGTCCTCCTCGACCAGGTGATCCGCACCACCACCGATTCGTTCGCCCGCGCCGACGCCCGGGTCCAGCGCCTCTCCGCGCTGATCAACCTCGGTCGGACGGCCGAGTTCACCCGGGCCATCGAGGAGGCCTCCACCGCCGTCCGCGACCTCCCCGAGCCGTACCTGCACGGGCACCTGCACGCGCTGGCCGCACTGGCCGCGCACCACCAGGGCGCCCTCGACCGGTGCGTCACCCACCTGGTCCGGGCCGCCCGGATGCTCGACGCGGTGGACGACCCGGACCGGGACACCGCGTGGGGCTGGCACGACCTGGCGATGACCTACTCGTACCTCAGCTTCCACGGGTACGCGCTGACCGCCATCGAGAAGGCACGGCAGCTCGGGCTGGCCGCCGGCATCCCCGAGGAGACGTTCGCCGCACCCGGTATCCGGCTGCGCAACGCGGTCGCCCTCGACCACAACGGCGACAGCGACGGCTGTCTGCGGGTGCTCCGGGACATCGCCGCCGACCTGGACCGCTTCCGGCGTACCGGGCGGGCCGGGCGGCTCCGCCCGAGCAGCCTCGCCGCGTACGGCTACACCGTCGCGCGCCGGGCCGCCCTCGGCGATCGGGTGGAGACCGGCACCGAGAACGACCCGGTCCGACTGCTCGGGTTCGGTGGCGACAGCGCCCGTGCCCGCGACTTCCGTCAGCTCGGGCAGGTCTGCCTGGCCATCGCCGACGGCCGGCTGGTCGAGGCGGTCACCCGGCTGGACACCGCCTCGGTCTCCACCGAGACCCTCGGTGCGGCCGAACCGGCCCGGCTGCGCAGCATCGCGCTGGCCACGGCCGGGGACCACGCCGGCGCGCACCGGGCGGACCGGATGGCGTTCCGACTCGCCGCGCAGCGCAACGACCGGCTGCGGGACGTCTACATCGACGGCATCGCGGCCCGGATCGACCACGAGGAGATGCGTCGGGAGGCCGCCCGGTTCGAGGGGGAGGCGCTGACCGACCCGCTGACCGGGCTGCCCAACCGCCGCCGGCTGGAACGGCACATCGCCGGCATGATCAACCGGGGTGAGCGTCTGGTCATCGGCGTCTGCGACCTGGACGGATTCAAGGCGGTCAACACCCGGCACGGCCACCACTCCGGCGACCTGGTGCTGCAACGGGTGGCCGGCGTGATCAACCGGGTCATGCGGCGCGGCGACTTCGTGGCCCGCTACGGCGGGGACGAGTTCGTGGTGGTGCTCGCCGGCACCGGGATCGAGGAGGCGGCCGAGGTCTCCCGCCGGATCGACGCGGCGATCCGCACCGAGGACTGGGAGTCCGTGGTCCCCGGCACGCCGGTCCGGGTCACCGTCGGCTTCGCCGAGGTCAACGCGGCCGCGCCACTGGGCCGGGACGCCATCCGCGCCGCCTTCGACGCCGCCGACCAGCAGATGCTGCGCGCCAAGTCCCGCTCCCGCCCCTGCTGACCCCACGCCGCAGTCGTCATGCGGTGCCGGCTGCTTGTTAGCAGGGGTCCCCTCCTCATCGAGAAGCGGTAGCAGGGGACCCCTGCTACCGCTTTCCGGGCGGGCCGCCGCGCCGGCTCAGCGGCGACCGAGTTCCGGGTCTCCGGCCAGGCGGGCGGCGCGGTCGGCCTCGGTGAGGGCGTCGAGCACACCGTCCAGCTCACCGGCGAGGGCAAGGTCCAGGTTGTACGCGGTGTAGCCGATCCGGTGGTCGGTGATCCGGTTCTGCGGGAAGTTGTAGGTGCGGATCCGCTCGGACCGGTCGACGGTGCGCACCTGCGCCTTGCGGGCGTCGGAGGCGGCGGCGTCGGCCTGCTCCTGAGCGGCGGCCAGCAGCCGGGCCCGCAGGATCCGCATCGCCTGCTCCCGGTTCTGCAACTGCGACTTCTCGTTCTGGCAGGAGACCACGATCCCGGTCGGCACGTGGGTGATCCGCACCGCCGAGTCGGTCGTGTTGACCGACTGGCCACCCGGGCCGGACGAGCGGAAGACGTCGATACGCAGCTCGTTCGGGTCGATCGTGACGTCGACCTCCTCGGCCTCGGGCAGCACCAGGACGCCGGCCGCGCTGGTGTGGATGCGGCCCTGCGACTCGGTGACCGGGACGCGCTGCACCCGGTGCACGCCGCCCTCCCACTTGAGCCGGGACCAGACCCCGTTGCCGCCCTCCGGGACGCCCTTGGTCTTGATCGCCAGCGAGACGTCCTTGACCCCGCCCAGGTCGGAATCCTGCGCGTCCAGCACCTCGGTCAGCCAGCCACGCCGCTCGGCGTACCGGGTGTACATGCGCAGCAGGTCACCGGCGAACAGCGCGGACTCCTCACCGCCCTCGCCGGCCTTGATCTCGACGATCACGTCCTTGGCGTCGTGCGGGTCACGAGGGATCAGCAGCTCCGCCAGGCGCTCCTCCAACTCGGGCAGGGTCGCCGCGATGGACTCCGCCTCGGCGGCGAAGGAGGGATCCTCGGCGGCCAGCTCCCGGGCGGCGACCAGGTCGGCCCGCGCCTGCTCCAGTTCGCCGGCCGCCTTGTGCAGCGGCACCAGTTCGGCGTAACGCCGCCCGACCCGACGCGCCGTGCCCTGGTCGGCGTGGATGGCCGGATCGGCCAGCCGCTTCTCCAGTTCGGCGTACTCGTCGAGGAGGGCCACCAGGCGCTCACTGCTCATGCTCGTACTCCCTGCGGTCGGCGCGAATCGGGCAGAGACGGACGACGCCCGCGCCCGGTGGTGAACCGGACGCGGGCGTCGAACGAATGGCTACTTGGCCTTCTTCGCCTGAACCTTGGCGTACTTCTGCTGGAACTTCGCGACCCGACCCGCGGTGTCGAGCACCCGCTGCTTGCCCGTGTAGAACGGGTGGCAGGCGCTGCACGTCTCGACGTGGATCGAGCCGCCCTTGGCGGTGCTGCGGGTGGTGAAGGAGTTGCCGCAGGAGCAGGTGACCTCGGTGCTCACGTACTCCGGGTGGATGTTGCGCTTCATGTCGCCTTCGGTCCTCTCGTGGGTGGTCGCCGGGTCGCCGTCCCGCAGGTCGTGCCTGCGGGGAATCGGGCGTGAACCGGAACCGGTGGCCGATTGACCAGTGTGCCATGGGCTTCCGCCGACCCGGCAACCGGGCCGCACAGCTGCCTGAACACGGTCCGGACCACCCGCATTCCCGGCCCACCCCGGACCATTACCGTGACCGGGGTGACCCGTCTCATCGCCACCCGGGGGCTGCCGGCCTCCGGCAAGACCACCTTCGCCCGGACGCTCCAGCCGTCGGTCGTCCGGGTCAACCGGGACGATCTGCGCCGCATGCTGCACGGTGCCCGACTCTTCACGCAGTGGGCGGAGGCCCAGGTCACCACCGCTCAACGGGCACAGGTCGAGGCCCTGCTGCGGGCCCGGGTCGACGTCTGCGTGGACGACACCAACCTGCGCGCCCGCACCCTGCGGGAGTGGGCCCGGCTGGCGGGCCGGTACGGGGCCAGCTTCGAGGTGCACGACTTCACCGACGTCCCGCTGGAGGAGTGCCTACGGCGGGACGCGGGACGACCGGTCGAGGACCGGGTCGGCGAGGATGCCATCCGTCGCCTGCACGAACGCTTCCTGGCCAACCGTCCGGTGCCCCTGCCGGTGCCCGAGGTGCCGCCGGGCGGGCCGGCCCGGGTGCGTCCGCCGGCCCCGGAACCGACGGAGGTCGTCCTGGTCGACATCGACGGCACGGTCGCCCTGAACGTCTCCCGCAGCCCGTACGACATGACCCGGGTCGGCGAGGACCTGCCGAACGAGGCGGTCATCGCGGCGGTCCGGGCGATGCACGGGGCCGGCTACGGGGTGGTCTTCTGCTCCGGGCGGGACGCCTCCGCCCGCGCCGACACGGTGGTCTGGCTGGACCGGCACGTCCGGGTGCCGTATCTGGCGCTGCACATGCGGGCCGTGGGCGACAACCGGAAGGACTCCGTCGTCAAACGCGAGATCTACGAACACGAGCTGCGCGACCGGTACCGGGTCGTCGGGGTCTTCGACGACCGCATGCAGGTGGTCCGGATGTGGCGGGACCTCGGCCTGACCGTCTTCCAGGTCGCCGAGGGCAACTTCTAGCCTCCGGCCGCGCCCGGCGCCGGGTGGTTGCAGGGGTCAGGTGGTTGCAGGGGTCCCCTGCTACGCAAAAAGCGGTAACAGGGGACCCCTGCATGCACCTCAGGCGGCGGGGGCCGCGGTGGAGGCGGCGGCGGTCAGGCGTACGGTCGCCTCGGTCCGGACGCCGTTGACGGTCACCGCGAGCACCACGGAGCCGGCCGGCCGCAGCGCGGTGAGCGCGCCGGTGGCCGGGTCGAAGCGGGCCACGTGCCAGGGCTTGACCTTGCCGTCGCCGACGAGGACGCTCGGCGAGGCCGACCAGTCCGCGCTGACCGGCGCGGCCACCGGCACGGTGCGACCACCCGGCTGCGTGATCGTCGCGGTGACCTTCCCCGGGGTGCCGACCGCGACGGTGTCCGGAGCGGCCAGGGCGATCCGGTCGACGTGCGCCCGGAACTCGGCGGCCACCCAGCGGGGGCCCTCGGCCAGCGGGTCACGGCGGGCCCGTTCGGCCTCCTGCCGGGTCACCGGGTCCACCCCGACCATCGTCCAGCCGGTGAATCCACCCTGGTCGGCGGGGCTGGACGGACCCTTGCCGGCATTGCCGTTGATCAGGAAGGGCACTCCGTCGACCCGGTCGGCGTGGAACGTGCCGACGTGCCCGCCGACGAAGAGCGCGCCCTTGCCGGTGCGGTGCTGGAAGTCGGCCAGCCACTGCTCCACCAGCGCCGCCTCCTTCCGGTCGGTGAGCTGGCTGGCCTTGGCCGGGCCGGGGTCGCGCGGCGGGTGGTGGTGCAGCACGACCACCGAGCCGATCCGGTCGTCACCGGCGGCGGAGTCCAGCGCGGTCCGCAGGGCACGGACCTGGTCGAAGCCGCCGCCGCGCAGGGTCCCGGTGGCGCTGTTCAACGTGACGAAGCGGGTCCCCTCGTGGTCGAAGACCCGCGAGGGCGCACCGAAGACCGCCTCGAAGTTGGCGATCGGGGCACCCATGATCTCGTGGTTGCCCGGCACGTAGTAGTAGGGCAGTTCGCCGCCGAGTTCCTCGTCGAGGATCCGCTTGGCCAGGGCGAAGTCCGCCGGGTAGGCGGTGTCCACGAAGTCCCCGTTGATGACGAGGAAGTCCGGCTTCGCCGCCTTGACCTCGCGCAGCGTCCGGCGGGCCTGGGCGACCAGGTCGCTGTCCGGGTTCGCTGCGACGAACTGGGCGTCGGAGAGGACCGCGAAGCGCCACGGCATCCCGGCCACGGTGCCGTCGCGCAGCACCACCGGGTCGGTCCGGTGCGGCTCGGCCGGTACGTCGACGGTGGGCGACACCTTCGCCACCAGTTCGTCGATGACCACCTCGCTGGTGTACTTCGCGGCGGCGTTGGTCTCGGCCACGTAGAACCGGCGGACCCGCAGCGGGTACTGCACGCCGGCGGGCACGGCGAACTCGACGTACCGCCAGTCGGTCCAGGTGATCAGCGGCCCGCGCAGCACGTGCTGGGTGTCCTGCGCGTCGTGCAGGTGCAGGCTGGGCCACTCCCCCGTGCCGTTGCCCTTGATCCACATGCCGAAGGCCTGCGGCTGCCCGGGCACCTGGATCCAGGTCGGCGGGTCGGCGTACGCGGCCCGGGTGCCGGTGGACTGGCCGAAGTCGTACGACATCTTCAGGCCGGTGCCGGTACGACCGGGCACGGGCGCGACCGAGCCGGTGGCGCGGGCGGCGCTGAACTTCCAGTTCGGGGCGTCGTCGAAGCCGGCGACCGGCACGTCGGTGAGGCCGACGGTCACCGGCACGATGGTGCGCTGCCCGGCGACGGTGACGGTGACCAGGGCGGAGCCGCTGTCCTTCAGGGCGGCGACGGTCAGGTTGCCGTCGGCGGTGGGCGTGATCCGCAGCAGGTCCCGGTCGTAGTCGAGGGACAGGTCGGCGGGCTCGATCGGCGCGGTGTTCCCCTCCGCGTCGTAACCGACCACGCCGAAGGTGCCGGTGCCGCCGGTGGCGTCGAGGCCGACCCGGTCCACGGTGCCGTCGACCCGGGCCAGCGGCCCGAGCACGGTGAGGTCCAGCGTGCCCCGGGCCGCGCCGCGCGAGGCGGTGACGGTGGTCTTACCGGGGCGGGTGGCCCGGAAGACGCCGTCGGCGTCGACCTTGCCCTGGGCCGCCGGGTTGGCCCGCCACTTCGGCGTGCCGGCCGCCGGACCGTACGTCTCGTCGTGGCCGGCGGCGGTGAGCCGGCGGGTCAGGCCGGGGAAGACCCGGTCCGGCCGGCCGCCCCGGACCGGCGCGACGCCGGGCGCGGCGGTGGGGTCGGCGGCGGTCTCCAGCCAGTAGCCGGTGAGCCGGCCGCTGCCCTTGGGCGCGTAGACGGCCAGGCCGTTCGGCACGGCCCGCTCGGTGCCGTCGGAGGGGCTGTTCTCGACCTGGACGGTGGCCGCGCCGGGCTCGCGGGCGAGCAGCGTCGAGGAGCCGCCGCCGTCGAGGTTGAGGGCGTGGTGCGCGCCGAGTTCGGCCATCATCCGGCCCATCTCGGTCTGGGTGACGCCACGGCTGTCGACCTGCCGGCCGTCCACCGTCAACATGATCATCTTGCGCCCGTCGGCAGTGAACCCGACGGAGGTGCGCGGCGCGAGGGAGGTGTCCGCGATCTGCTGCACCACACCGTCGCGGACCAGCACGTTGCCGCCGCCGACGGCGGCGTGCAGGGTGCTGCCGTCGGACGGCTTGGGCCGGTAGGCGACGGTCACCGCGTCGCCCGGCCGCAGGTCGGCGAGGGCGTCCGCCCCGGCGTCCCGGCCGAGCAGGATGGTGGTGCCGGCGGGGATCGGGCCGCTGCCGGCCCGGTCGGTGACGGTGGCGACCCGCCCGTCGACCACGGTGACCTCGGTGACCCGGGTCGCGCCCTCGACCGCCCGACCCCGGTCGTACGAGCCCCAGAGCGCGGTGAAGACGCCGATGCCGCCCGCCTGGACCATGTTGTTGAACTGGGTCAGGGTGACCGGCCCGGACGGCAGGGTGGCGGTGCCGTCGAAGTGCACCTGGATCACCCGGCCGAGCCCTTCGGCGGTGACCGCCACCGCGTTGGTGTGCCCGGCCACCGGCGACTGGACCAGTTCACCGTTACGGATGCCGATCCCCTGCGCGGCACCGGAGTTGTTGATGTCGAAGAAGTCTCCGTTGACCGCGGCGACCGCGCGGGAGGCGTCCGCCGCGCCGCGCAGCGGCTCGGCCCGGCTCACCGCGCCGGAGTTGACGTAGTCGACGCGGAGGCCGCCGGTCAGGTCGGCGGTGAGGGCGTCGGCGCGCAGCCAGCCCTGCTGGTCGTACCGGTCGAAGGAGGTCAGGTCGAGCCCGGGGGCGACCGGGCGGGTGGTCTTCGCGGTCTCCAGGCCGTCGGCGGGCGCCACGCCTGCGGCGGCCAGGGTGGTGACCGTGGTCGGATGGGAGGAGGCACGGGGGACGTCCTCGGCGGCCGTGTCGGCCCCGGGCGGCGCGGCGACGACCGGAGGCGGACCGGCCAGGCCGAGCAACGGCGTCAGCAACAGCACGCCGGCGAGTCGGGCGGATCGGGTACGCATGCGCGTCAGTCAACCCGCGACGAACAGAACTTTCAATACCCAGCCAGCGAACCGTAGGAAAACTTCAGCCGGCGATCTCCCCCTGAGCAGCAGAAAGGGGCGCGACCGCGAACGGCCGTGCCCCTTTCTCGCGTGGTGCGACGGGTTACTCGCCCGGCGTCGACTTGGCGATCTGCATCAGGAACTCGATGTTGGTCCGGGTCTGCTTGAGCTTGTCCAGCAACAGATCCAGCGCCGCCTGCGAGTCCAGCGAGTGCAGGACCTTGCGGAGCTTGCGGTTGATGGCCAACTCCTCCGGCGCGAGCAGGATCTCCTCCTTACGGGTACCGGAGGTGTGGATGTCGATGGCCGGGAAGACCCGCTTGTCGGCGATCTTCCGGTCGAGCTTCAGCTCCGCGTTACCGGTGCCCTTGAACTCCTCGAAGATGACCGTGTCCATCACGGACCCGGTCTCCACCAGGGCGGTGGCGAGGATGGTCAGCGAGCCGCCGTTCTCGATGTTCCGCGCCGCGCCGAGGAACCGCTTCGGCGGGTACAGCGCGGTCGAATCGATACCGCCCGACATGATCCGGCCGCTGGCCGGCGCCGCCAGGTTGTACGACCGGCCGAGCCGGGTCACCGAGTCGAGCAGCACGACCACGTCGTGGCCCAGCTCGACCAGGCGCTTGGCCCGCTCGATCGCCAGCTCGGCGACGGTGGTGTGGTCCTGCGGCGGACGGTCGAAGGTGGCCGCCACGACCTCGCCCTTGACCGAGCGCTGCATGTCGGTGACCTCTTCGGGCCGCTCGTCGATCAGCACCACCATCAGGTGGCACTCCGGGTTGTTCTGGGTGATCGCGTTGGCGATCGCCTGCAACACCATGGTCTTACCGGCCTTGGGCGGCGACATGATCAGCGCCCGCTGACCCTTGCCGATCGGCGTGACCAGGTCGATGACCCGGGTGGTGAGGATGTGCGGCTCGGTCTCCAGCCGCAGCCGCTCCTGCGGGTAGAGCGGGGTGAGCTTGTAGAACTCCGGACGGCGGCGGGCCTCCTCCGGCTCCATGCCGTTGACCGAGTCCAGCCGGACCAGCGGGTTGTACTTGTCCCGCCGCTGCTCGCCGTCACGCGCCGCGCGCACCGCACCGGTGATGGCGTCACCGCGCCGCAGGCCGTACTTCTTGACCTGGGACATCGAAACGTAGACGTCGTTCGGGCCGGCCAGGTAGCCGGTGGTCCGGACGAAGGCGTAGTTGTCCAGCACGTCGATGATGCCGGCCACCGGAACGAGCACGTCGTCCTCGCTGACCTGGGGCTCGCGCCCGCCGCCGCCGTCGCCGACGGCCTCGTTGCGCTCGCCACGGCCCCGACGGCGGTCCCGGAACCGGCTGCGCCGGCCCCGCCGGCCGCCGCCCTCGCCGTCGTCGTCGGTGTCGGTGTCGCGGTCCCGGTCGCCGCGCTGGCTCCGCTCGGCCCGGTCGCCGCGCTCGTTGCGGTCGGCCCGCTCGCCGCGCTCCGTACGCTCGTTACGCTCACCGCGCTCGGCCCGCTCGTTACGCTCGCCACGCTCGGCCCGCTCACCACGCTCGGTCCGCTCGCCGCGCTCGGCACGGTCACCGCGGTCGTTACGCTCGGTCCGCTCGCCGCGGTCGTTACGCTCGGTCCGCTCGCCGCGCTCGGCACGGTCACCGCGGTCGTTACGCTCGGTCCGCTCGCCGCGCTCGGCACGGTCACCGCGGTCGTTACGCTCGGTCCGCTCGCCGCGCTCGGCACGGTCGCCACGCTCCGCGCGCTCGCCGCGCTCGGCCCGGTCCGGACGCTCGGCGGCCCCCGGAGTGACGGCCTCGCGCGGCTCCGCCTCGGTGGTGGCCGGGGCGGCGGCGGCCGTCGCGGCGGCACGCTCGGTGGTGGCAGCGGCCCGGCTGCGCCGGGTCCGCGGCCGGGGTTCGGCCTCGGCCGGGGCGGCGGCCGGCTCCGCGGTCTCCCGGACCTCCTCGCGAACCGGCGCGGCGGCTGCGGCCGCCACCTCGGCGCGCGGCCGGGGGGCCCCGGCGGCGGCCCCGCCCTGCCGCTCGGTGATGGCGCTGATCAGCTCAACCTTGCGCATGCGTGCGGTGCCGGAGATGCCGAGCGACGCGGCCAGGCTCTGCAGCTCCGGCAGCAGCATCGCTGACAGACCGGTCCCGCTCCGCCGACGACGGGCAGGGGCGGCGGCAGCGGTGGCTTCGCCAGCGACGTTGGAAACATCCGACGTCACGTCGGTGGTGTCGCTCAATGGATTCCTTCCCTCGATAGGCCGGGGTCGCCCGGGGTCAAGAGCTCAGGTGGCCGGGCGGCCTCGGTGCACCCGTGTCGCGTGACGCGCCGCGGGAGTCTTTGACACAGCAGCCGGTCGGTTTCCCGACCCACCAACTTCGGTGGGTAGGTCTCGCCGTCTGCGGCGACCTGCGGAAACTGCGGTACGGCGTGGGCCTAGGCAGGGGTGAGACGGGCTGACCGCCGATAGCTTCGGGGGTGCGCCGACCCGCAGGAAGATCGCATGCTTCGCGGCTGTGCTAAGTCTAGAGCGTAATCAACTCATACGACCTGCGGCAACAGGGTCCCGCTCGGCGTGTCCCAGTCTACCCCGACTGACCTGGGCACCGCTGCTGTCCACTGGTAACCGCCAGGAGTGCCATCCTGTTCCCGGCTCGAAGTCCGCTCCGGGATCGGTCAACGCCAGCACCGTCGGCCCCGCCCCACTGACCACCGCCGCCACACCGGCCTCCCGCAACGCGGTGACCAGCGCGTACGTCGCCGGCATCCCCTCGGCGCGGTAGTGCTGGTGCAGGCGGTCCTCGGTCGCCGGCAGCAGCAGCGACGGCTCTGCGGTCAGCGCGTGCACCAGCAGCGCGGCCCGGCCGGCGGTCAGCGCGGCGTCCGCGTGCGGCACCGAGGCCGGCAACGCCGCCCGCGCCGTGGCGGTCAGCCCCCGCTCGTCCGGCACGAACACCGTGGGGCTCACCCCGGCCGCCGGGGCGAGCGAGACCGCCCGCGCGCCGGTCGGCTCGGTCCAGGCCACGGTGAAGCCGCCGAGCAGGCAGGGCGCCACGTTGTCCGGGTGGCCCTCGATGTCGGCGGCCAGTCGCAGCGCCCCGGCGTCGTCCAGGCGTTCCACCCCGTCGGCCACCAGCGCGCGGGCGAGCAGCACCCCGGCGACGATCGCCGCCGAGGAGGAGCCCAGCCCCCGGGCCTGCGGGATCCGGTTGACGCACTCAACGGCCAGTCCGGCGGGTTGGCCGCCGAGAGCGTCGAAGGCGACGCGCATGGCGCGCACCACCAGGTGCCGCTCGTCGTCGGGCAGCTCACCGGCACCCTGGCCGGTGACCGCCACCCGGACACCGCCGGTGGTCACCTCGGCGGCGACGTCGTCGTGGAGACCGAGCGCGAGGCCGAGCGCGTCGAAGCCCGGCCCCAGGTTGGCGCTGGTCGCGGGGACCCGGACCCGGACGGAACCGGAGACGAATTTCGGGGACACGGCTAGATGCTAGAAGCACGACCTGTCGGGTGGGGGGCCGGGACGGCCCCGGTTCACCGGGACGTGACCGGATCCACCGCCGGGGCCTGCTCGGTCAGCGAGAGCCCCCGGGTGGCGATCCGCCAGCCGATCGCGTACACGACGGTGGTCAACCCGCAGCCGGCCAGCACGATCCGCTCGTCGACGTTGTCGATCAGGGCGGCCACCACCAGTTGACTGACCGAGATGGCCAACGTCGCCAGCATCATGTCGGTGGCGAAGACCCGCCCGCGCAGCCGGTCCGGCACCTCGCCCTGGAGCGCGAAGTTCGACATCACCCAGTTGCTGCCCCCGGCGAAGTGCGCCACGAAGACCAGCACCAGGACCAGCGGGAACCAGCCGGTCAGCGAGACGCCGATGTAGGAGAGTCCGTAGGCGGACATGGACAGCGCCAGGCCGGTCAGCAGCCAGCGGCGGTTGGTCAGCACCCGGCGCATCAGGAACGGGCCGACCAGTGCCCCCGCGCCCCGGAGGGCGAAGAGCAGGCCCGTGCCGACCGCACCCACCCCGTACAGGCCGGCCAGCAGCGGGAAGACGGTCAGCACCCCGTTGCCGAGGCCGACCGCCGATTTCACGGTGACCAGGGCGAGCACCCGGGGGCGGTGGGCGATGTAGGCCAGCGCCTCGCGGATCGCCGCCCAGGTCCGCTGGGCCGGTTCGGCGTGGTCACGGGGCGCCTGCAACGGCCGGCGGATCAGCGCGGTCAGGCCGGCGGCGAGCGCCAGGGCGACCGCCGCGACCCAGAAGCAGACGTACGGGCCGAAGGCCGCGCTGAGCAGGCCACCCAGGGACGCCCCGACCACGGTCATCGTGCCCCACGCGGAGCCGGCGACGGCGTTGCCGGCGGCCAGCTCGTCCGGGTCGAGGACGTTCGGCAGGGCGGCCTGCGCGGCGGGCGAGTAGAACGCCTTCGCCACCGCGATCACCGAGATCGCCAGCATGGCGAGCCAGGCCGTGGCGGAGGTGCGGACGGCGAGCAGGAGCAGCGCGCCGACCAGGGCGGCGCCGTTCGCCGCCATGAGGATCCGCCGACGGTCGAACCGGTCGGCGATGGTGCCGGTGTACGGCAGCAGCAGCGCCACGACCCCGGTGTCGACGGCGAGCACCAGCGCGCCCCACACCCCGCTGCCGGTCAGCTCCGGCAGGAGCACCAGTAGGGGCACCATGACGAACCAGTCCGCGCCGAAGACCACCAGCTCGGCGAGGAAGAGGATGCGGAAGTTGCGGTTCCGGCTGAGGACGGAGAGGGTCGACGCCACGTACCCACACGCTACCCGCCACGACCGACGTCGGTGGGGCACCGGTCGCCGGCCTGGTCACCGCCCCCCACGGGTGTCCCCGGTACGGCCGGTGGGCCGTACCGGGGACACCGGGATCACTCCTGCGGGGGCAGCGGGGAATGCCGACTCTTCGGCAGGCGCAGCACCTCGAACTGGTCCGTGCCGTCGACCAGCGCCGGCGAGGGCGTCGGGCGGGCCGGGGCGTCCCCGGACGCGGCCGACGCGGGACCGGCGGCGACCGTGGCCGGCTCGGGCGCGGTGGCCTCCGCCGGCTCCTCGCCGGCCGGGGCGGTGCCGTCGCCGGCCGCCCGCCGGGCCTGCTTCCGTTCCTTGCGGCCCTCCACCATGGTGTAGAGCGTCGGCACCAGCACCAGCGTGAGCAGGGTCGAGCTGAGCAGGCCACCGATCACCACGATGGCCAGCGGCTGGGAGATGAAGCCGCCCTCACCGGTGAGGCCGAGCGCCATCGGCAGCAGCGCGAAGATGGTCGCCACCGCGGTCATCAGAATCGGACGCAGCCGGCGCCGGCCGCCCTCGACGACCGCCTCCCGGACGCTCATCCCCTGCTCCCGGTACTGGTTGATCAGATCCAGCAGGACGATCGCGTTGGTGACCACGATGCCGACCAGCATCAGCACGCCGATCAGCGCCGGCACGCCCATCGGGGTGCCGGTGAGCAGCAGCAGTCCGATCGCGCCGGTCGCCGCGAACGGGATCGACACCAGCAGGATCAGCGGCTGCACCAGGCTGCGGAACGTCGCCACCATGATCAGAAAGACGATCGCGATCGCGGCCAGCACGGCCAGCCCGAGGTCGGCGAAGGCCTCCGCCTGGTCCGCGCTGACCCCGCCGATGGTCAGGGTCGCCCCCGGCACGTCGATCCCGTCCAGCTTCTGCTGCAACTCGGCGGTGGTCGCGCCGAGGTTGGAGCCGGTCGCCGTACCGGTGACCGTGACGCTGCGCTCGCCGTCGATCCGGGTGACCTGCTGCGGCCCCTCGACCTGCTCGATGTCGGCGATGGCGTCCAGGGTGACCGCGCCGACCCGGAGCTGACGGAGCTGCTCCACGGAGGTCGGCGGGGCCGCGGCGAAGCGGAGCACCACGTCACGCTGTCCACTGCCGAGGTTCACCCGGCCCACCGGGCTGCCCCGGAACGTCTGCCCGACGAGCTGGCCGACCGCCGCCTCGGTCAGACCGGCCCGCGCGGCGGCGACCCGGTCCACGGTGACGTCGATCCGGGGCACCCGCTCGGCCAGGCTGGACGAGACGTCCTCGACGCCGTCCAGCTCGGCCATGGCCTTCCGGGCCTCCTCGGCGGCGCGGGCGAGCACCTCCGGGTCGCTGGCCTGGACGACCACCGCGAGCTGGTTGGCCGAGGTGCCGCCCTGGGCGGCGCCGAAGCTGATCTCACCGGCGCTCTCGCCGAGCGCGTCGAACTCCCGGCGCAGGTCCTCCCGGAGCTGCTCGGTGTCGGTGTCCCCGCCGAGCGCGACGACGTAGCTGGCGGTGCTGTTGCCGCCACCGCCCTCCCAGGGCAGGCCGCCACCGCCGATGGTGACCTGGTACGTCTCGACGCCCTCGGTCCGCTCCAGCACCGCCTCGACCTTGCGGGCCGCCTCGTCGGTGCCGGCCAGCCCCGTGCCCACGGGCAGCTTCTGGCTGATGTTCAGGGTGTCCTGGCCGGAGTCGTCGATGAAGTTGGTCTCCAGCCGGGTGGCCAGCCCGAAGGTGCCCAGGAGCACCACCAGGCCGATCGCCACCGTGGCCCACCGCCGACGGGTGGCGAACCCGATCACCGGCAGGTACGCCCGCTGGAGCGGGTTGCGCAGTTCCTTCTCCTCGGCCTCGCGGCGGACCGCCTCGACGTCGACCGAGTCGCCGGCCGGCTTGAGGAACCAGTACGCCAGCACCGGGATGACCGTCAGCGAGACCAGCAGCGA
The DNA here is from genome assembly GCF_044459745.1 of Micromonospora sp. NPDC050187. Lineage (NCBI taxonomy): Bacteria > Bacillati > Actinomycetota > Actinomycetes > Micromonosporales > Micromonosporaceae > Micromonospora > Micromonospora sp. NPDC050187. The sequence continues at coordinate 278,000 of NZ_JBITJH010000007.1, read as the reverse complement.
GGCGAGCAGCGCCACCGTCACGGTGATCGCGAACGGCGCGAAGAGCTGCCCGACGAAACCGCCGACCAGGGCGATCGGGGCGAACACCGCGACGGTGGTGAGGGTCGAGGCGGTCACCGCGCCGGCCACCTCGCGTACGGCGGTGAGGATCGCCTGGCGTTTCGGCTCGCCGTACTCCAGGTGGCGTTTGATGTTCTCCAGCACCACGATCGAGTCGTCCACCACCCGGCCGACCGCGATGGTCAACGCGCCGAGGGTGAGCAGGTTGAGCGAGTAGTCCCCGCTCCAGAGCGCCAGCAGGGCCACCAGCACCGACAGCGGGATGGAGACCGAGGTGACCAGGGTGGAGCGGACGGAGACCAGGAAGACCAGGATGACGATGACCGCCATGACCAGGCCGAGCAGGCCCTCGGTGGTCAGGCTCTCGATCGACTTCTCGACGAAGGGCGCCTGGTCGAAGACGATGGTCAGCTCGGCGCCGGAGGCCTCCTCCAGGTCGGCGAGGCGGTCCCGGATCTCGTGGGAGATCTCCACCGCGTTGCCGTCCGGTGTGGCGGTGACCGCGATGCCGAGGCTGTCCCGGCCGTTGGTGCGGGTGACCGACGTGGGGGGCGCGAGCTGCTCGGTGACCGTGGCCACGTCGGCGAGGCGGACCGGTGCCGCACCCCGGGCGGCCGGGGCGAGCACGATGTTACGCAGATCGTCGACGGTGGCCAGCGGGGTGCCGACCTGGACGGTCAGCGACCGTCCACCCTCGACCACCGCACCGGCCGGCATGGTGACCCCGTTGGTCTGCAACGCGGTGCCGATCGCGGTGGGCTGGAGGCGTGCGGCGGCCAGTTTGGCCGGGTCCGGCGTGATCACCAGCAGCTCGTCGCGGGTGCCGGTCAGGTCGACCGTACGGACCCCCTCGACCGCCTTCAGTTCGGGCAGCACCGCGCTCTCCAGCTTGCCGGCGAGGGCACGCGGGTCGTCCCCGCCGGAGGCGGCGATCACGACGGCGGGCAGGTCGTCCGTGCTGCCGGCGAGCACCTGCGGCTCGACGTCCGCGGGGAGCTGGCCCTGGATGCGGTTGACCGCGGTCTGCATCTTGTTGACCATGTCGTCCACGTCCGAGCCGAACTCGTACTGCACGACGACGGTGGCGGCGCCCTCACGGGAGGTCGAGGTGATCTCCTCAACCCCCGGGATGCCCTGGAGACTGTTCTCGATCGGTTCGGTGACCTGGGACTCGACCACCTCCGGACCGGCGCCGGGATAGGTCGCGACCACGAAGGCGGCCGGGAACTCCAGCGACGGTAGGAGTTGCTGCTTGAGCGACGGAACGGCGAACAACCCGAACGCCGTGGTCACCACCGCGATGAGGGCGACCAGCCCTCGGTTGGCGAGGCTCAATCTGGCGAGCAGCGACATCGGCGTGGCTCACTCCTGGAGTATGGGTTGGCTCGGTACGGCTAGTCTGCCCGACCGAGGTAACGCTCCCACCTCCGGGGTCACCGCACGGAAACCGCCTGTGACCAGCTCTTTTCCAGGGTTTTTCCATCCCGGGCCGCCAAGATCTCCACCCCGGGGACGACGAATTCCCGCCCCGGAGTGGAGGACGGGTCAGGCCAGGTCGAGGGAGCGGGCCGCAGCGAGCGGATCGTTGGCGATGGTGATCGGGGCGGGTGCGGTGGAGATCGCCCACTCCGGGTCCTTCAGGCCGTGCCCGGTGACCGTGCAGACCACCGTGGAGCCGGCCGGCACCCGGCCCGCCGCCGCCTGCTGGAGCAGCCCCGCCACGCTGGCCGCGCTGCCCAGCTCGACGAAGACCCCGACCTCCCGGGCGAGCAGCCGGTACGCGCTGAGGATCTCCCGGTCGGAGACCGCGGCGATCAGCCCGCCCGAGTCGTCCCGGGCGTCGACCGCCTTCGTCCAGCTCGCCGGGTTGCCGATCCGGATCGCGGTGGCGATGGTGGACGGCTCGTGCACCACCTGCCCGCTGACGATCGGGGCTGCGCCGGCGGCCTGGAAGCCGTACATCTTCGGGGCGCGGGTGGTGGTGCCGGCAGCCAGCTCCTCGGAGTAGCCCATCCAGTAGGCCGAGATGTTGCCGGCGTTGCCCACCGGCAGGCAGTGGATGTCCGGGGCGTCACCGAGGGCCTCGACGATCTCGAAGGCGGCGGTCTTCTGCCCGTGCAGCCGGTCGGGGTTGACCGAGTTGACCAGCGCGACCGGGTAGTCCTGGGCGAGCTTGGCGGCGAGCGACAGGCAGTCGTCGAAGTTGCCCTGCACCTGGAGCAGCTTGGCGCCGTGCACCAGCGCCTGGGCCAGCTTGCCCAGGGCGATCTTGCCCTGTGGCACCAGCACGGCGCAGGTCAGCCCGGCGCGGGCCGCGTACGCCGCGGCGGAGGCGCTGGTGTTGCCGGTGGAGGCGCAGATGATCGCCTTGTTGCCCGCCTCGATCGCCTTGGAGACGGCGAGGGTCATCCCCCGGTCCTTGAACGAGCCGGTCGGGTTGGCCCCCTCCACCTTGAGGTGGACGTCACAGCCGAGCCGGCTGGAGAGCACCGGTGCGGGCAGCAACGGCGTGTTGCCCTCGTGCAGGGTGACGACGGGCGTGGCGTCGGTGACCGGCAGTCGTTCCCGGTACTCCTCGATCAGACCCCGCCACATATCGCTCTCCTCGTGTTCCGCGTCGACCCGCCGGACCAGCCCAGCGTGGACCAGTCTCCCGGCCAGCGGGAGGGCGGACCCGGGAATAACCACCTGACGGGACGGGACGAGCCCGGCTCGCCTACCGGTGGTGGCCGCCCGCCCGCAGCCGGCCGGGACGGCGCGGTCCGGACGTCGGCGGCACGTCCACGCACACCACCGTCACGTCCGCCGGCCGGTGGTCGTTCACTCGCCGCCCTCGACCCGCAGCACGCTGGCGATAGAGCGGACCGCGTCCAGCCCGCGCAGGTCCTCGACGGTGGCGGCGAGCGCGGCGTCCGGGGCGGTGTGCGTCACGATCACCAGCACCGCGTCCGCGCCCCGTCCGGCGGGCTCGGTGCCGGCCGGCGCCTGCCGGACCGTCGCGATCGACACGTCGTGCCGGGCGAAGACGCCGGCCACGGCGGCCAGCACGCCCGGCTTGTCCGCCACGTCCAGGCTGACGTGGTACCGGGTGAGCGCCTCCCCCATCGGCCGCACCGCCAGGTCGGCGTAGGCGGACTCGCTGGGCGCGCGTACCCCGGCGAGCCGGTTGCGGCAGACCGCCACCACGTCGCCGAGGACGGCGCTCGCGGTGGCCGCCCCGCCGGCTCCCCGGCCGTAGAACATCAGCGGCCCAGCCGCCTCCGCCTCGACGAAGACCGCGTTGTACGCGTCGCCGACGCTGGCCAACGGGTGGCCCAGCGGGATCATCGCCGGGTGCACCCGGACGCTGACCGACTCCCGGCCGGCCGCGTCGGTGCCCCGGGCCGCGATGCAGAGCAGCTTGATCGTGCAGCCCATCGCCTTGGCGCTGGCCACGTCGGCGGCGGTGACCTCGGTGATGCCCTCCCGGTGCACGTCGGCCGCGCCGACCCGGGTGTGGAAGGCCAGCGAGGCCAGGATCGCGGCCTTCGCCGCCGCGTCGAAGCCCTCCACGTCGGCGGTCGGGTCGGCCTCGGCGTACCCGAGTTCGGTCGCCTCCTCCAGCGCCTCGGCGAAACCGGCGCCGGTGGCGTCCATCGCGGAGAGGATGAAGTTGGTGGTGCCGTTGACGATGCCGGTGACCCGGTTTATCCGGTCGCCGTGCAGCGACTCGCGCAGCGGGCGCAGCAGCGGGATGGCCCCCGCCACGGCGGCCTCGTAGTAGAGGTCCGCGCCGCCGTCGGCCGCCGCGTCGTGCAGCGCCGCGCCGTCCTCGGCGAGCAGCGCCTTGTTGGCGGTGACCACGCTCTTGCCGGCCCGCAGGGCGTCGACCAGCCAGCCCCGGGCCGGCTCGATGCCGCCGACCACCTCGACCACCACGTCGACGTCCTCGGACTTGACCAGCCCGACCGCGTCGGTGGTGAAGAGTTCCGGGGCCACCGGCAGGTCGCCCCGGTCCCGGCCGAGCCGGCGGACGGCGATCCCGGCGATCTCCAGCGGCGCGCCGATCCGGGCGGCGAGGTCGGCCGACTGCTCGTGCAGCAGCCGGACCACCTCGCTACCGACGGTGCCGCAGCCGAGTATCGCCAAGCGCAGGGGTGAGGTCATCCGACATCCAATGCGAGCAGGTCCGCTTCCGTCTCCCGCCGGACGATCAGCCGGGCGCGGCCGTCACGCACGGCCACGACCGGCGGCCGGGGCACGTGGTTGTAGTTGCTGGCCATGCTCCGGCAGTAGGCACCGGTGCCGGGCACCGCGACAAGATCTCCGGGCTGCACGTCGGCGGGCAGGAATTCATCCTTCACCACGATGTCCCCGGACTCACAATGCTTTCCCACCACGCGGGCGAGCAGGGGTTCTGCGGTCGAGGCCCGGGAGGCCACCGTCGCCGAGTACGAGGCGTCGTAGAGGGCGGTCCGGATGTTGTCGCTCATCCCGCCGTCCACGCTGACGTACGTGCGGATCCCGTCCACGTCCTTCACCGTGCCCACCTCGTAGAGGGTGAACACCGCCGGGCCGACGATCGCCCGGCCCGGCTCGATCGACAGGTGCGGCACGGCCAGCCGCTGCACCAGGCACTCCGCCTCGACGATCCGGCGCAGCCGCTTGGCCAGCTCGGGCGGGCCGGCCGGGTCGTCCTGGGTGGTGTACGCGATACCGAAGCCGCCGCCGAGGTCCAGCTCGGGCAGCTCCACGCCCCGGGCGTCGCGGATCTGCGCCTGAAGCCCGAGCACCCGGCGGGCGGAGACCTCGAAGCCGTCGGTGTCGAAGATCTGCGAGCCGATGTGCGAGTGCAGGCCGCGCAGCTCCAGCACGTCCTCGTCGAGGATCCGCAGGGCCGCCGTGGCGGCGGCCCCGCCCGCGAGGGAGAAGCCGAACTTCTGGTCCTCGTGGGCGGTGGCGATGAACTCGTGGGTGTGCGCCTCCACGCCGACGGTGACCCGGACCAGCACCCGGGGCCGGACCCCACGTTCCCGGGCCAGGGCGGTGAGCCGGTCGATCTCGTCGAACGAATCGAGGATGATCCGGCCCACCCCGGCGTCCAGCGCCCGGGTGAGCTCGGACACGGACTTGTTGTTGCCGTGGAAGCCGATCCGCTCCGCCGGCATGCCGGCGGCCAGCGCGACCGCCAGTTCACCACCGGTGCAGACGTCGAGGAACATGCCCTCCTCGGCGATCATCCGGACCACCGCGCGGCAGAGGAACGCCTTCCCCGCGTAGTAGACGTCCTCGTCCGCGAAGGCGGAGCGGAAGTCGCGGCAGCGCGACCGGAGATCGTCCTCGTCGAGGACGTACACCGGGGTGCCGTATTCGGCCGCGACCGTCCGGACGTCCAGGCCCGCGACGGTGAGCGCGCCGTCCGCGCCGCGCGCCACGTTGCGCGGCCAGAGCTGCGGCACCAGGGCGTTGACGTCGGCCGGGGGACGCAGCCACGCCGGCCCCCGGCTGCCGATGTCGCCGTGCAGCGCACCGGCCTCGTGTGCCCGCATGTGCCTTACATCCTCTCCGGGGCGGAGACGCCGAGCAGGTGCAGGCCGTTGGCGATCACCGTGCGGGTGGCGTCGTTGAGCCAGAGCCGGGCCCGGTGCAGGTCGGTGACCTCCTCGTCACCGCGCGGCAGGATCCGGCAGAGGTCGTAGAACCGGTGGTACGCCCCGGAGAGGTCCTCCAGGTAGCGGGCGACCCGGTGCGGCTCGCGCAGCTCGGCGGCGGTGGCCACCACGGCGGGGAAGGCGGCGAGCGCCTTGAGCAGCTCGTTCTCCTTCTCGTGGTCGAGCAGCTCGGGGCGGAACGCCTCGGCGTCGCCCCGGGTGAGCCCCACCTCGGCGGCGTTGCGGCCGACACTGGCCGTCCGGGCGGCGACGTACTGCACGTAGTAGACCGGGTTGTCGCGGGTGGCGCGGGTCCACAGCTCCACGTCGATGTCGATCGGCGAGTCGGAGGAGTAACGGGCCAGCGCGTAGCGGGCCGCGTCCACGCCGATCGCGTCGACCAGGTCCTCCAGACGGACCACGGTGCCGGCCCGCTTGCTCATCCGCACCGGCACGCCGTCCCGGACCAGGTTCACCAGCTGGCCGATGAGGATCTCCAGGTTGCGGGCCGGGTCGTCGCCGAAGCAGGCGGCCATCGCCTTCATCCGGCCGATGTAGCCATGGTGGTCGGCACCGAGCATGATCACGACCCGCTCGAAGCCGCGCTCCCGCTTGTCGAGGTAGTACGCGCAGTCGGCGGCGAAGTACGTCCACTCGCCGTTGGACTTGCGCAGCACCCGGTCCTTGTCGTCGCCGAAGTCGGTGGTGCGCAGCCAGACGGCGCCCTCGGTCTCGTAGATATGACCCTGCTCACGCAGCCGGTTCAGGGCCTGGTCCAGCCCGCCCCGGTCGTGCAGCGACTTCTCGTTGAAGTAGGTGTCGAACTCCACCCCGAAGTCGCGCAGCGACGACTTGATCTCGGCGAACATCAGCTCGACGCCCTCGACCCGGAAGACCTCCTGGGCCGCCGCGTCGTCCAGGCCGAGCGTGTCCGGCCGCCGGGTGAGCACCTCGGCGGCGATCTCGGCGATGTACGCCCCGCCGTAGCCGTCCTCCGGGGCCGGCTCGCCCTTCGCGGCGGCGAGCAGCGACCGGGCGAAGCGGTCGATCTGGGAGCCGGCGTCGTTGAAGTAGTACTCGGTGCCGACGCCGGCCCCGGTGGCGCGCAGCAGTCGGGCCAGCGCGTCGCCGACCGCCGCCCACCGGACCCCGCCGATGTGCACCGGGCCGGTCGGGTTGGCCGAGACGAACTCCAGGTTGATCCGCTCACCGGCGAGCCGGTCGCTGCGGCCGTACTCCGGACCGGCCTGGACGATCGACCGGGCAAGCACCCCGGCGGCGGCGGCGTCGAGCCGGATGTTCAGGAAGCCCGGGCCGGCGATCTCCACCGACTTGATCCCCGGGGCCCGGCCGAGCTGCTCGGCGAGGGCGGCGGCGAGCTCCCGCGGCGGCTGCCCGACCTTCTTGGCGAGCTGGAGCGCCAGGGTGGAGGCGTAGTCGCCGTGCTCCGGGTTTCGGGGTCGTTCCACCGCCGTCCGCTCGGGCAGAGCGGAACGGTCGAGCCCGCGGTCGGTGAAGACGGCGTGGGCAGCGGATAGGACGACCTCGGCGAGTTCTGCGGGAGTCACCGATCCATGTTATCGGGGGTAGACTCGGTCACTCGTGGGCGACCCTGCACGTCATCGGCCCGCCACTTTCCCCTGACCGACCGACCTGACGAGGCACCATGAGCATCAGCACCCCGGGCGGCGACCAGCGCCGTCCGTCCGTGGTCAGCACCGGCAAGAAGCCGGCCGCCGGCAGGCCCGCGTCCGGCGGCAAGACGGCCGGCGCGAAAGCGGCCGGTGGGAAGCCCGGCGCCGCCCGTCCGGGAGGGGGCGGCAAGGGCCCCCGGAAGCCGATCACCCCGGTGAAGGTCAGCCAGGGGCGCTCGTGGGGTCCGATCGCGCTCTTCGTCGCGGTCGGCGTGCTGGCCGCCGCGATCATCGGTTACGGCGGCTGGGCCGCCTTCAAGGGCTCCAAGCCGTGGGAGGAGCGGGCCGCCGCCATCGACGGCATCAGCAACTTCCGGGAGAGCGACCCGGAGCTGGTCAAGGCGGGCAACCACCAGACCGGCTCCATCCAGTACACGGTCCTCCCGCCGGTCGCCGGCCCGCACAACGCCGCCTGGCAGAACTGCCAGGGTGACGTCTACGACGCGCAGATCTCCAACGAGCACGCGGTGCACAGCCTGGAGCACGGCGCGATCTGGATCACCTACCGCCCCGACCTGCCGGCCGCCCAGGTCGAGAAGCTGGCCGAGCGGGTGCGCGGCCAGGAGAAGATGATGCTCAGCCCGTTCCAGGGGCTCGACAAGCCGATCTCCCTCCAGGCGTGGGGCTTCCAGCTCAAGGTCGACAACGCCGACGACAGCCGGATCGACGAGTTCATCAAGACGCTGCGGATCAACGCCTCGGTCGAGGGCCCGAACGCCAACTGCGGACAGGGCGTCACCGCGACCGGCACCGCTCCGCGCGACCTCGGCGACCCGATGACTCAGGGCTGAGCCGATGACCACCGCCACCACCACGGAGAACACGACCCCGCCCGCCGGTGACGGCGGCCGGGGGGCGGCCCCGGCGCGGCGCTGGGGCACCGTCGCACTCGCCGTCGCCGTCGTGCTCGGGCTCCTCCTCGGGTACACCGGCGGCCTGCTCACCCCTGAGGTCACCCGGCCCGGCGACACGTCGGCGGAGGCCGGTTTCGCCCGGGACATGACCACCCACCACGCCCAGGCCGTGGAGATGGGCCTGATCGCGTTCGACCAGGGCACCGACCCCGAGGTACGCCAGATCGGCGGCGACATCGCCACCGCCCAGCAGGGCGAGATCGGCGCGATGCAGACCTGGCTGCGCTCCTGGGGCCTCGACCCGACCGGCTCCGAGCCGCGGATGTCCTGGGTCCCGGACGGCGGCGACATGGTGCGTGACGGGCTGATGCCCGGCATGGCCAGCCCGGAGGACATGGCCCGGCTGCGCGCCGCCCAGGGCCGGGACCTGGACATCCTCTTCCTGGACCTGATGATCAAGCACCACATCGGTGGGGTGCACATGATCGACGCGGTGCTGAAGGTCACCGACGAACCCGACGTCGTCCGCAGCGCCCGCACCATGAAGAACACCCAGCAGAAGGACCTGACCAACCTGCAGAACGCGCTGGCGCGGCTGCGCGGCTGAGCCGCCCCGTCCACGCTCCGACGATCGCCGTCCCGCCTGGCGGGGCGGCGATCGTCGTTCCGGGGCGAGAAGCACCGCCGTGGGGTGGGCATCCGGTCGACGCGCCCCGTTACCGTCCGGCCTCCGACACCACCCCGACCGCGAACCTTTTGTCCGATTCGGTTGGTTCAAGGTTTTTCTACCCACATATCGTGACCAGTTGTGATTCGGGGTCGTTGCGCAAGACGTGGGGGTTGCACTCAGAGACGCACGACGCTCGGTCACCAGCTGGTGCCGGCGCCACACCATCGGCGGTGACGGGACGGTGGCAGCCGTCCGTCGCGGACAGCGGTCGGGCGAGCCGGGAACGCTCAGCCGCGAACAGGAACTCGACCTGATCGACGCCCTGCGGGGCGTCCACCCCGACGAGTTCGGCCTGGACGAGGAGCTGTGGACACGACAGAGCCTCACCGGTCTCATCCAGCGCCGCTACGACCCGTCCATGGACACCGGGGCGGTCGGGGCGTACCTGCGGGCGTGGGGGCTGGGCCCCCGGGAACCGAGGGAACGGGCCTGTGGGCTCTGCGTCGGCGCGGTGGAGCACTGGGTCCGCACCGAGTACCCGGCGATCGCCCGGGCCGCCCAGGAGCACCTGGCGGAGGTCTACTGGCTCGGCCGGGTCCGCCTGCGCGGCACCATGCCGGCGGCGGACGTGGTCTCTGCGGTCTCCTCCCGGGGACGGGTCCGCTTCATGATCACCACGCCGTCGGTGGACCCGCCGCTCCCCCGGGACTTCGTGCTCCGGCTCAGCGGCGCGGAGGAGCGGACCGTGCACGTGATCATGGACGGCTCCTGGCCGAGGAACGAGTGGCCCCGTCGGCTGCCCCGACGGATCGTGCTGCACCCGCTGCCGAGCTGCGGACGCGCCGCGGCCACCCGGCCCGGTCGTCTCGGGCCGGCGGCCTGACCGGTCCCGGCCACCGGGCGGGAAACCGCCAGCTCCTACCGGCGGGAGCGCCCTCGACACGGGCGGCGGCGGCCGGCGCAGACCGCCGGGACACCGCGTTTCACCAGGTACGACGTGACGACACACCGGCCAGCGAACGGATCGCCCGATACCGATTCGGCGGTTCCGGGGAGCGTTTGCTACTCTTTCCCGGTCGCTGAGCCCCCGTAGCTCAGGGGATAGAGCACCGCCCTCCGGAGGCGGGGGCGCAGGTTCGAATCCTGCCGGGGGCACCTCACACAACTGCGCGACGCCATCAGAGACGCTGGTTGTCGCCAATGGCAACACCGCATAAACTGCGACAGCAACGACCACGAGCCCAACCGGGCCGTGGTCGTTGCAGTTCGCGGGGCACCAGGATCCGGTGGGCGGCGGTGGGCGTCGTCGCCAACGGCAACGGCTGCCGGGCCGACGATCTTGTGATCCCCAGAGACAGCGACGTATCGTGGTGGCGCTGTTGCGGCCGACTATGACGTGTGCGTGGTAGCGGGCTCGGCGAGGGGGACCCTGAGTATGTACAGCGTGGGTATCGACCTGGGCACCAGCTTTACCGCCGCTGCTGTCGCCTCCGCCGGGACCGTGAACATGGTGCCGCTGGCCGGGCAGGCACTCGTCACCCCGTCCGTCGCCTTCCTCGACGAGAAGGGCACGCTGCTGACCGGTGAGGCGGCCGACCGCCTCGGTCTCCAGGACCCCGGCCGGTCGACGCGGGAGTTCAAGCGCCGCCTCGGTGATCCCACCCCGGTGATCCTGGACGGGGCGCCGTACTCCCCCACCGCCCTGATGGCCAGTCTGCTCCGTTCCGTGGTGGACACCGTCGGTCAGGCCCAGGGCGGCCCGCCCGAGCGGATCGTGCTGACCCACCCGGCGGTGTGGGGCCCGTACCGCCGCGAACAGTTCGCCGCCATCCCGCACCTGGCCGGTCTGTCCCGCCCGGAGGACGAGCCGGGGTCCGGATCGGACGGCCCAACCGTCATCACCACCACGGAACCGGTCGCCGCTGCCACGTACTACTGCTCCACCCAGCCACTTCCCCCGGACGGCCTGCTGGCGGTCTACGACCTTGGTGGAGGCACATTCGACAGTGCGGTGGTCCGCAACGGCCGGGACGGACTGGAGATCATCGGCACCCCCGAGGGCATCGAGTGGCTCGGCGGCGCCGACTTCGACCAGGCGCTCGTGGACCACGTCGACCGTCAACTGGACGGAGCGGTCACCGCGCTGGACCCGACCGATCCCGGCACCACGTCCGTCCTGGCCGCTGTCCAGCGCAACTGCATGCTCGCGAAGGAGGCACTGTCCAGCCACGACAAGGCCGAGATCCGGGTGCCGCTACCCGAATCGGTCCGGCACGTGACCGTGACCCGGGAAGCGTTCGAGCAGATGATCACGCCGCCCGTGGAAACCACCATCGAGACGTTCCGGCGGACCCTGACCGCCGCCGGCATCACCCTGCAGGACCTCACCGCCGTGCTTCTGGTCGGCGGATCGTCCCAGATCCCCCTGGTCAACCGGATGCTGCGGGACACCCTGCGGCGACCGATCATGATCAATACCCATCCGAAGCACGCGGTCGCCCTGGGTGCCGCGATGCTCAGCGCCGCTCCCCGCCCGGCGGCACGGGCCATCCCGGCACCCCGGCGGCCCGAGCCCGCCGCGCCGCCGGCCGCGCTGGCCGTCGCGGCGCCGGCCCGGACCGAGGCTCCACCCGCGACAGTCGGCCGTGACAGCGACGCGCCCGCAGCCGCAGCACCCAGAACCGCGGCCGCATTCGCAGCCGCAGCCACGGCCGTACTGACGCCCAAGGGCAGGCGTAGCGCGAAGCATCGGGCGCAGCCGCCAGCCCCGCCAGCCAAGTCGGTCACGCCGGTCAGCCCGGTCAGCGGTCCCCCCGGGCCCAAACCCCCGGCGGACGTGCCGCCCCCGCCGTGGCGACGGTGGTCACGACTCGCGATCACGCGCGTCGTCGTCGCGCTGGTCGCGGTCTTCAGCCTGGTGGGCGCGGTGATCGTGTTCGGGACCGACACCCCGACCGACCCGCCGAGATCACCCAGCGCGACGTCGATCGCCACCGTTCCGAGCAGCCCGCCGCCGGCACCGACGCCGAACTCGACCCCGAGGGCCACCACCACCCCGAGCAGCACCCCACGGCCGTCCAGCCCACCCGCCCGGTCCGCCACCCCGAGCACGCAGCCCACCCGGACGGTGCTCGCGCTCACGGACGTCCAGGTGGGCAAGCCGTCGAAGCTGTCCAAGGTTCGCCCGGCAGTGGTCGGTGCCAAGCACTTCGTCGACCGGGGGTTCACCATCGCCAGCCTTCCCGGCCTGCTCGCCGGTGGAGTGCTGATCCCCGGTGCCAGCAACGACAAGCAGATGACCTCGCCGGCGGACTATCTGGTCTTCGATGTCAAGCACAACGCCACCGTGTACGTCGCCATGGATAGTCGCGGCGCACCGGATGTGGACAACTGGTGGCCGGCGTGGTTGGGCCAGCAGGGTTTCGCGCGCACCGGCATGACCATCAAGTCCACCGACAAGGACCAGCCCGGCTTCGTCGTGTTCGCCAAGCAGGTGCCGGCAGGACGCGTCACGCTCGGACCGAACGGATCGACGACAGTGTATTCGACCGGTTACATCACCCTCCTGACCGCCCGCTGACGATGGTTCGGCGAGCTCGGTCGACAGCCGCAACGGCAGGTCCGCCCCGCCAGAGCGGCGCGGGCGACCTCCGTGCGGATGGCCTCAGCGGGCGGCGCGGACGCGAGTGCGCTTCAGGGCTGGTCCGGTTCAGGGCTTGCGGGCGGCTGGTCGCTCGCGCAGGGCCAGCGCGCACAGCACGCCTGTGATCAGGGGCCGCAGGCATGTCCGCTCTGATCCACTACGCTGGTGGAGCTATCACACGAGAACGAGGGAGCCCCATGGCTCGCCCCTACAATTCCGGACCAAAGCAGTTCGTCTTCGCTGTCGGTGATGGCAACGATCAACAAGTCTCGGTAGGCGACCCTCAGGCACGCCGACGCACGTCTCGACGTCGAATGTGCACGGTGGTCGTGAACAGATGGTGCAGGGTGGTCGCGACTTCGCCGTGATATTCGCCGTGGACCCGGAGCGACCATTTCCAGTCGGTGCCGTTCGGGGGAAGCCTGAGCTATGACAGAAATCGTTTTCACGCGGAGCAGCGGCTGGATCCCGAGCGTGATTCGCGAGGACGGCGAGCTGAAGCTGATGCTCGCCGCCGGGGCCGACGCCAACCATGAGCCTCGCACGTTCACGTTCCCGATCGGGGAAGCCCATCTTGCGGTGATCCGGGAGGACCTGCCTAGACACCTGCTGCTGTGGAGTGCGGTCCTTCCGCTGTGCGACGCCGCCGGAACCCGGGGCTGGCTCGACGAGAACGCTGCCGTCGCGCTCCTGGACCCGGTCCTGCTCTCCTCGCCCGTGGACGTCAACGCGCTCTTTCGGCGCATCCGGTGGGACAGGAGCCGGCTCGTCGCCCATGGTGCCGACATCGACCTACTTGAGCGCGGTCAGGTCTGCGAGGCGATGCGCGCGGCGACGGAGGGACCGGACGAGAAACGTGTCCAGGAGTATCACGCGGACCGCCGTCGCACCGAGCGCGGAGTAGTCCTCGGGCCACTCGACGCTGAGATTCTGAGGTACACGGGCCAGTATCTGCATGGCGCGACGGTTCCAAGGCGGATGCCCGACGCCGTCGACCCTGCGCTGCTGCCCCAGGTCATGCGGGTGATCGCCACCGCGGAGCAGGCGTGCGCCGGGATGCGGATCGGTCTCGACCCACGGCGGGGGAACCGGGCCACGGACAAGCGCGACTGGGATCGGGTGGCGGCGACGGTCGACGCGGCTGTGCGCCGCGCGCACCCCGAACTCGTCGACGACGCGGTGCGTACGGTGAGCTTTCTGATGTGCTCAGAGGCTGCGGACCGCTCCAGGAGCACGCCGGTGGACGACGAGGAGGCTGCCGACGACCACGCCGACCTCGGGGCTGGTGCGAAGAAGACGGCCCTGTCGTTCACCGATGACAAGGGTGGCAAGAAGAAGTGGCTACGGGACGGTCCTCGCACCGCCTCTGCCGAGTTCTGGGAGTTCGTCGCCGATCGCTCTGCCGCGGACAACGAAGTGTTCACCATCGAGGACGAGGAGATGGGCGAGGGGATCCAGCTGCACTTCTACGCGGACTCCATCGCACGGATCACGACGGTGCGACACGGGGAAGCCGGGTCAGATCCGCAGTACCAGGTCGAGTACAGCCTGGTCGACGGGATCGGCGGGTACCGGAACTTGGTGAGCGCCTTCGTCCGCGGCGGCTGCGCCGCACTCGAACAGCACGGTCCCTGGATGTCGGACGTCGCCGAGTTCGAGCGCGCGCGTCGTCGGCGCGACGCCCGGTAGTCCCAGAGGGAATCCACGCCCGCGCCGTTCTGCCGGAGATCTCGAGATCCTCGGGTCAGGGCCCTCGGCGCTTCAGGACACTTCGTACAGCCCAGGTCCCTACCGCCGCCAACTTCCGAGCCACCCTCGACCTGGTCGAAACCCTCGACTGGCTACGTGCCGTCCCCGACAACCAAGATCCGCAAGACAGAACCTAACCGGCGGCGGCCATCGGAACCGTCGGCGCCTGCTCGCGCATGACGTAGAGGCCCCGCTCCACGTCGACGAGCAGGGTGCCGTGCGGACCGTAGATGACCGCCGTGACGTCGTAGCGGTACTGGTGGAACATCCGCTTCGCCTCCACGTTGCGCTCGTTCACCTCGCTCATCTCGGCCGCGTGGGCTTTGCCGTCCTCGCGACCGGCACCGAAGCCGTCGCCGTTCCAGCCGAGCTTTTTGATGCCGCCAGTAGGGTCGCCGGTCTGCGGGCCGAACGAGAACTCCCAGCCCGAGGAGGAGTCGCCCTTGTTGATCGGGCCGGCCTCGTTCTGCTGGTACCGCCGGGCCTTCTGCTCGAAAGCCAGCGGCCGGCCGTCCTTGTCGACGTAGAACTCCGCCCGCCGGATGTCCAGCCCGAGGGTGACGCCGGTGCCCGGAACCTGGTAGCGGTGTTCGAGCAGCGGCGTAAGACGTGATCGCAGCATCATCTCGGACGCGTGGTGCGCGATCAGACGGTCGAAGTCGCTGCCCCCGTGCACGCCCGGCACCCGCCAGGCGCCGTCGGCGCCCAGGTCCAGGCCCTGCCGCAGCCGCGGCGGTCGGGTGGTCAGCGCCGCCCAGCGTTCGAACTCCCGGGCCACCCGGTGCAGCCGCCACGGATGGAGGTTGCGGTCACCGGCCAGGTCGTCGTTCAACCGGGGCCGGTGAGGCCGGGGTTCCGCCCACCGAGGTGTCGGCCGGCCTGCGCCGGTCGTGGCCGGCATCGGGACAAGGGCCAGCCCCTGCCCCTGCCAGCTCCCCGGCTGTTCGGCCGCCGGCCGGGTCAGGTAGCGCGGCACGACGAGCCGGACGTCCCCGGCGACCTGGATCTGCTCCTGCCAGCCGATCCCGGGGAGGTTGTCCCAGAGGTCGCGGACCGACCGTTCCAGGCTCGGCTGCCAGAGGCCGGCGAGCCAGGCGCCACCGAACAGCACGTTGCGCACCGAGTCGAGCACGTACGTGACCGCCTGCGGCATCTCCGTGGTCAGCGTCATATCGATGGTGAAGTCCAACGGGTACTCGACCTCGTGCGACTTCTTGGGTCCGGTCCGGAAGATGTCCTTGGACCCGGACTGCGTGCCACGTCCACTGGACTCCGCGCTCTCCCGCCCGTAGTCACCGAGCCCGCCGAGGACGCTGCCCTGATCGTTCCACGCGCCCCGGCCGGAGAGGTTGACGAGCCCACCCCACGACGATCCGGAGGTTTCCGTGTTGGACTGGGCGTCGTGCGTCTCCCCCCGCAGGGTGAGGCTGACCTGCTCTCGCGGGCGGTCGCTCGACTGCCCGGCCGACGGGGTGGCGCTGACCCGTACCCACAGGTATTGCGTGGTGTGGTACGGCGTGGGCACCGGGAACCAGCCGTACACGCCCTGGCCGGAGAGCGGAAGGTACTGCGGCTCCAGGTTCCGGGAGGAGAACCGCTTCACCAGGGCGCGCCGCAGGTGGTCGGGGATACCCCCGCCGGAGGCGAACAGGCCACGCTGCCGCAGCCGTTCCAGGATCGTGTCCAGCACGGCGTTGGCCCGCAAGCGCTCGGGATGCCCCACGGCGGGCAACAGCTCAGGGTCGATGATCTCGCGGGACGGCGGCGGGTCGGGCGGTTGCGGCCGGGGACGGTACAGCCCCAGATCCTCGGCCGCACGATCGGTCGCCAGGAGATCCACCGCGTCGTCGGCGTCCAGGTAGACGGGCGCGGTGGCCGTGGTCTCACCGTCCCTGGTGCGCAGGGCGGTGACCTCGAAGACGACTCGGCCGTGATAGGCGTGGACGACGTCGTTGTAGGTGGCCCGGGTGATGTCGATGGCGCCGTAGTCCCTGCCGTCCGAGCCGCCGAACGACACCCCACCCTCGACGTACAGGCCGCCGCCGAAACGGCCGCGCTCGTGGGCCTTGCCCGCGCCGCCGCTGTCCGATCCGCTCCTCTTCGCCTTGGTCGCGTGGTTGAGGTACTGACCTCCGACGCCGGCCTTGCCGCCGAGGCTGAGTGCGTTGCTCGTTCCGGCGGCATGGCTGATCGCCGACTGCCGGTACTGCTCGAGTTCGACACCGCCCGCGCTGTCGACGCCGTCGCTGCTGTACTGGTACGTCAGGCCCGCCGCGAAGAACCGCTCCCGGATCCGGACGGCCTGCTGGTACCCGTCGTGGGCGGGCAGTTGCAGCTCCCACCCGTGCTCCTCGACCGCCTCCGGGAACCCGGCGGCCAGTTCCGAGCCGGCACCGAGATCGAAGATCGCGTCGGGCCAGTTCATCGGCTCGTCGAACCACTCGTCGGGCAGGTCGTTCACCTGCCGGTACAGCCGCGCCGCAGTGGCGGGCAGCTCGGGAACGTACCGGAAGGCCGCGTACAGGCCGGCGCTGCCCTGGACGTCCAACGGCAGGTGCGGCGGTCGGTCGGCCGGTGCCCACGCGGAGTCGGGTCGCGGGTTCGAGCGGGTCACGCCCGCGCCGTCGAGCTGCGCCAGCGTGACGGCCCGCTCCTCGCCGGTGCGCGGATCACGCGGCACATGCTCGACCGGCACCGCGATGTGGGTCGCCACCTCGGCACCGTGTCCCGCACCGACCAACCAGGTCTCGCGGGGCCCCCAGCCACTGTCCGTCTGCGCGCGGATCACGACCTCGAACGCCGTACGGTAGCGATGGTCGACGACGTCTCCGAGGGTCTCGGTCCGGCGGTACTCCTGCACCACCTGGCTGAGTTCGTGCTCGTTCGACCGAGCGTGCTCCGCCGTGACGCCGAGACGTGGGAAGAACACCCTCCCCTGGTGTTCCGTCCGGTGCCCGTCCCGGTCGGACCGCTGGCCCGTGCCCGCCGGGTTCGACACCCGGCCACCCAACCGGCCGCTGACGCTGCCCTCGGTCGACCGGGAAGCCGACGTGGTGGCTCCGGTCAACGCACGGGCATTGACCGTCATCGGGTACTCCGGGCTGTCCAGCAGTTCCCTCCGGTGCTCGGTCACCAGGATCTGGTACCGCTCTCCGGCGACCCGCACGGTGAACTTCTTCCCGGCCTGCGTCCGCGTCGGATCGGCCTCCATCGCGGCCCGCCCCACCTTCGCCAAAACGGTGCGGCGCGCCACGGCGCCGATGTCGGCGCGCCCCGACTTCTGTCGCAGCACCGACTGCACCAGGTCGGCGACCTGTTCCGCCCCGGGCATGTTCGCCGCGATCCCCAGACCCTGACCACGCCGCATGGCCAGCGCCAGCGGCTCGCGGGGCGCCGGGCCGGCGGGCGGCACGTAGGGCTGCCGCGCCTGCGGCGCCCAGGGCAGCGGCGGCGACAACCGGATGGCGATCTCGTCCGCCGGGGTCGGAGCCGGCGCCGGGGTCGCGGCGGCCGGCGTGATCACCGCCCGTGGCCGCCCCGTGCCCGGCCCACCGAACTCCGGGGTGAAGACGGTTCCGAAGACACTGCGCTCGAACTGCTGGGCCTCGCTCACCGGTACACCCAGCTCCGCGATCACCCGCCGGGTCACCGGTGCCACCGGAGCATCGCCGTGCGTGGTCAACGTCAGGTCGAACGCCACCCGGTAACGCGCCTGGTCCTCCTTGCGGTTCAGCACCGTGTGGTTCAGGGCCTTGCCGCCCACCTCCAGCGCGGACTCGCGTTCGGACTCGCCGCCCAAGCCGAACGAGAAGCCACCGGCCGTCTTCTCGGCGGCCTCCTCCCGGCCACCCGGGTCGGCCGCCGCGTGGGTCAGTCCGAGGAGCACCGCGTCCACGTCGAGGCCGGCGCCGCTGGTGTCCGACACCTCCTCGCCCGAGGTCGCGATCACCCCGAGGTCGTCCCGTACCGTGACGCCCTCGGTGATCCCCACCAGCTGCAACTCCCGCAGGACCGCCTTCGTGTCGACGTAGCCGCGGAACTTCCCGACCGTGAGTCGCTCGTCGATCGTGTCCGTCATGTCCCCGTTCGACAGCAGCCACCGACTGCGATTGCGGGTCGTCCGCTCGTTGAGCAGTTGGCGGGTGACCTTCGCGGCGACGCCCGCTGCGGTGTCGGCCGGCAGGGCAGCCGTCAGTGCCTGGTGCCAGCCGGTCACGAGTGGGGTCAGGTCGATCGCGTTGAGCACGTCCCGGGCCTGCGACGTCGACCGTGCCGGTGGCCCGGGTGGCGACGGCGCGAGCGGGGCCGCCGGGTTCGGCGCGGCGCTGCCGTCGGCGTACAGGGTGGGCAGGGAGATGTCGAGGAGGCCGGTCTCGGCCGGCACCGACGCCCGTCCCCACTCGACGCCGTTCACGAAGACCTGGAAGGACACTCCGCTGGTGAACGACGTCGACTGGGTCACGTACATCTTCCGGCCCCAGATGACCCGGGTCTCCCGGGACATCGCGTGCTGGCGCTCGCTCTTGATCGACACAGACGGGAGGTTCGCGATCAACCTGGACGCGTGCCCGGTCGAGATGTCGAAGGTCTCCTCCAGCCCACCGTCGGTCTTCCGTCCGCTGGACACGGACGTGCCGTCGCCGACCTTGGTCGAGCCGAACGAGACTCCGTACACCCGCGTGCCTCCGGCATCCCCTGCGGGCGACGGTCGCGGACCGTACGGCACGGGACGGATCCACACCAGCCGGCCGCCGGCGCTGAGGGTCTCCCCGGAGTACAGCACCTGCTCCCAGCGCTCCCGGTGTTCCTCGACCGCGCGGGAGTCCGCCGGATCCGGTGCCGTCAGCAGCGCGTGCAGCGCCGCCGACACCCGTGCGTGGATGGCTGCGGTGCCCAGGTCCAGCCAGTCGGTCGCGCCCAACTCGATGTCGTCGGCGGCCCCGGTCGGCCACCCGGACGGCAAGTCGTCCATCAACTGCGCGACGGTCTCCGTCACCTGCTGCGGCGTCAGGTGCCGCACCGCCGAGACACTCAGCTCACCGAGGGCACCGGCGGCGAAATACCACGGCGCCGCCGGCTCGACGTCCCTGGCCGTTCCCGTGACCGCAGCCCGAGCCGCGTCGCCCCGGTCCCGCTCCCCGACCGCACGCTCCCAGGCCGTACGCGCGTCGGACGCCGCGTTCCGGGCCCGGTCGAGCTGCGCCTGGTGGCGGTCGACGTTCTGCTGCAACCGGGTGCGTTCCGCCGTACGCGCCGCCGCGTCGACCGCGTCCCTCAGCTCGGCCTCACGCCACGTCTCCGCCCGGCGCTCCGCGTCGTCGGCGTGCTCCCGCTCCGCCTCGACGCGCTCGCGTTCCTCCTCGGCCGCACGCAGGTCGGCCCGCTGCCACTCGTCCTCCTGCCGCCGCGCGTCCTCGTCGGCCCGGACCCGTTCGGCCTCCGCCAGTTCGGCCTCCCGCCGGCCCTCCGCCCACTGCCGCTGCGCCTGCTCGGCCAACTCGTCGTCGGCGCGCTGCTGGTCCTGCCAGGTCCTCGCTGCGGCCTCGGCCAGTTCGCGCTCCCGCGCGCGCCACTGCGCTGCCGTGGCGGCGACCTGCCGCTGCTGCGCACGCTCCGCCGCCAGGTGCTGCTGCCCGGGGTCCTGGTCCGCCACCTGTCGACGCGTCTCCTCCTCCGCAGCCCGTGCCTCCTGCTCCTGGCGTCGTTGCTCCTGCCGGTCGGCCTCCGCCTGCGCGGCATCGCGGAGCGCCTTCCGGGCCGCCAGCGCCCGCTGTACGCCCTGCCACGTGTCCCACCGGGCCTGCTCGTCCCGCCGGGCCTGCTCGCGTGCCGCCGCCCGCTCGCGTGCCTCCTGACCCGCCACCAGGCGCTGGGCCGCCCGGGTGGCCGCCTCCTGCCGGGCCACCTCCCGCTCACCGGCCCACTGGGCCGCGAGCTGCTCGGCAGCCACCTGCGCCGCGTTCCGCTCCCGGAATCGCTCCGCCGCCCGGTCCGCCGCCGCTGCCGCGCCGGCCTGCACCGCCTGCATGCCGTCCGTCCACTGCTGTGCCGCCGTCCGCCAGTCCGCCTCCCGGACGGCGGCGTCCTGCTCCAGCGCCTGCCGCGTCCGGTCCGCCGCCCGCACGGCCCGCTCCAGCAGCTGTCGTGTCGCGCCGCGCTGCCGTTCCAGCTCCGCGACCCGGTCCTGGGCCCGGGTGAGCCGTTCCCACGCCGTACGCTCCGCCGCTTGCCCCGCAGCACCGCTGGCCGGCGTCGCATCGGCGTTGGTCGGCGCGACATCACCGCTGGCCGGCGTCTCATCGGTGGTCGGGGTCTGGGACCAGGCCGTCGACCTGTACGCCGCCCTCGACGATGTCGCGGGCACCGGCGGCACGGCCGCGCGGGCCTCGACCTGACGCGCCACGGCCTCCCGCGCCGATGACAGCTCGCTCCGCGCTGCGGCGAGGTCGGTCTCGACGGCAGTGGTCCTGTCCCGGATGCCGGTCAGTTCCCGGGTCAGCCGTTCGACCTCCGGCGTGCTCCCGGCCGACATCGCCGCCACGTCGCCACCCTCGAGGATGCCTGCCGCCGTGGAAGGCGCGGGGGCGCTCTCCCCGCCGGCACCGGCCAGATCCTCCCCTGCCGGAACCGTCGCGGTCGCGTCGTCCCCCGCCGTCGAGGGCGCCCGTGGCACACCCACCCCGTCGGTCGTCGCCACGAACCGCACCCGGCCGGGTCGGGCGGGCCCCCGGGCCAGCCCACCCTCCTGACCGTCCAGGAACACCACCTTCCCGTCGTCGGTCCGCACCACGTTGACCGCGTGTGAGATCCGGTCACCCTCACCCGTCACCACCACCACACCACGGGCCCCCGGCGCCGCGGCTTTCATCACCTCCACCACCGCCGCGTAGTCGGCCGCCTCCACCAACGGCCGATCCGCGTACCGCTCCAGCCATGCCACCGGGCTGGCCTTCTCCGGCGGCACCTGGTGCCCGACCCCATCAGCCAACGACAGGTCGGTGCCGATCGCCGCCAACACGCAGTTCGTCTCGAAGTCCCCACCACGGTGCGGATTCACCCCACGCAGCCACGGGAACCGACTCAACGCCTCGGCCTGCGACAACCCACCCGGCAGCAACTCGTCTTCCGTCGCCCGGCCGGCCAACCCGGCGGACGCCGGACGCGGGGACGGGACATGGACGACGACGTCGGCCCGGCGGAGGTCGTCGGCCGCCGTGACTCCGTCAGAGACGGTGTCGCCCAGGTCACGACCTTGAGAGTCCGAGGTGAGCACGATGTCGGCCGCCGTCACGTCCTGCCCGCCATCGAGCAGCGTGCTCAGGTCCTGGGCCAGGTGCCGACTGAGGACGTCGCTGACGCTGTTTGCCCGTTCCCGCCCGGTGGCCACCGCGCTACCGGGCCACAGGCGGGTGCCGTTGCCGTATCCGGTGACACCGATAGTGGGCATGGGAAGGCCGTTGTCGTGCCGCCATACCGCGATCTTGCTGGTCTGCCGCGAGACCGAGCGCAGCTTGTTGAGTTCGACAGGTCCCGGAGTCTTGGACCCTGGATCGAAGCTGATCCGCATCGGATCGGGAACGGTGGAGCCGCCGACGACGACTGTGGTGAGTGGGTTGGGCAGCGGAACCGGCACGGCGGCGTCGTAGAGCACCGCCCTCTGCTCGTGGAAGGTCTCGCCGGGGCGCTGGCTGAACATCTTGAAATGCCACATGTCGCTCGCCCGCGGCAGATCCATCAACTTCGCCATCGCGGCGCGAGCGGACTGCCACGCCACCGCATCAGACCTGGCCGCCTCGGTTCCCGAATTCTCGACGATGGAGAGTGCCTCCGCCAGGTCCAATCTGCGTTGCAGCGCGTCGACGACCTGGGGGTCGCCGCCACCATCCGCCACCGCCTGCTCAAGCGTCGCCTTGACGGTGTCGAACCGACCGCGATACGCGGCCAGTGTTCGTTCGATCGCCTCGTCGACGGCACGTCTGCGCCCACCGAGACGCGCGTAGTTCTCCAAGGTGATCTGGGTCTTTCCGTCGGCGCTCTGCGCGACGACCGCAGCGAAGTGGTAGCCGTAGGCGTTGGCGACCGTACCGCCACGGGCGAAGTCCGTCGTCATCGATGCTTCGCCGTCGGCACCCTGAGACATGATGGTGCTGGTGGCGTAGGCTTCGCCGATCCTGGGCCAGGCATGTTCGTTGATGCCGATCCGCCTCGCGACCTGGCTGAGTCGCGCGTGCTCGGCGCGGCTCCCCCAATCGTTCCGGAGCGCGGCACCGTACGCGGCACCGGGAAGTGGAGGTTGTGTGACGCCGCCGGTCAACCGCCGGTCGGCCGCGATCGTGGCCGCCGCCCATCCCGGGTCGACGGCGGCGAGGGGGAGGTCGCCGGCAGCGACGGCAGCCACCCCCTCGGCGAGATGATGCACACCCAGCAACTCGCTCCCGTTCCCGGCGTCGGTCTCCGCCAGGAGGGTCTGGCCCTCGGCTCGAAAGACCACCCCGTCGGGTACGCCACCGAGGACGACGCCCGCGAACTCGACGCAGACGTCCGGCGGGGGGTTGTCGAAGTCCGCGCTCACCTTGCGGAGCGTCACCTGTCGGCCACCGTGGTCGACAGTGACGGTGACGGCACTGTCCACCGTCAGCCTGACGTTGGCCCCGGCCCTGGCCAGCCCGCGTCGTGCCGCGTCGATGACCTCATCGGTCGCGTAGAACTCCGTCGCCTCGGTCACCGGGCGGACGCCGGTGACCGAGGCGGTGCCGTTGATGGCGAGCGTGCCGTCGTCGGACAGCCGCAGCGGTGGATGCCTGTGGGCGACCACCTGTTGTGCCGGAACGTGCGCGGGAAAGTCCGCCTCGGTGGGCCGGCTGTCCGGGCTCGTGCTGACGACGCTCAGCCGCTGGTACGACCGCGACGGAGCCCTGACCTGCCCCGCGCTCGGGCCACCGGCGGATGCCTCGAGCTGGTACGCGCTCGTCGTTCTGGGCCTCGGCCGGGGGTGCGGCAAGGGTGTTCTCGTCAGCCGCGGCCGTTCGACCTTCGGCGTGTTTCCGGTCGGCGTCGCGTCCGCCGTCGCGGCTGACGTGGCACCGCCACCTCCGAACGTGGCGGCCCGACCCTCGGCGTCGACCGGACTGCCGGGGTCGGCCGGCGGGGGCCATTCCTCCGGTACGGCATCCAGCCTGGGCGAGTAGTCGGATTCGAGCGGGCTCGGATTCGGGTCCTCCGGAAACGGGCCGGGCTCGGCGTCGGTCGGGTCCAGCGCGGTGTTGCGCCGGGTCGGGGGCACGAGAATGCTGGCGATCGAGCCGGACAGGCTGCCAGCCGTGCCTGTGTTGGCCCGCGAGAGGCCGGTGGTGAGATCGACGAACGAGGATCCACTATCCGAGGTCTCCTGGTTGTTCTGCGCGTACTCGAGTACGGCCAGCATCTGGTCCAGTTGGGCCAACGGGTTGTCGGCGGTCTGGCTCTCCAGCGCCATCGACCATTTTCTGGTGAGGCTCTCCGGGCTCTCGTCGACCGCGGGTTGGTTCGCGTCCGACACCACGAAGATGTATTTGCTGTCCTTCCGTTCGATCGGCGGAAGCTCGGGAAGCGAGTCCTGCAGACCGATCCGGTTGTACTCCTCCCGGCGGTAGGTGAGCTGCTCGTAGAGCTGTTGCTGGCGCATGTCGAACGTCTTCGAGGTCTTGCCCTTCTCGAGCTTCGGAACCCGCTCGTTGTAGGACCCCTGGGAACGGACGACGTACTCACCCGCCTTCTCAAGCTTGTTTTCGGCGACGAACTCCCAGGCGACGACCCGAAGGCCCTCGATCTCGCGCCGGTCGACCTTCTCGAAGAGGATCTTCGCCTCGGTGTTGTGCAGGACGCTCGGTACCATCACCCCCCGGTACACGTGGGCGTCGATCATCCCGTCGGTGACTGCCACGAGCTGGTGGGAGAACTGTTCCCACATCCGGTTGAAGCCGGGCGGGTAGTTAAAGAAGCTGCCGGTGCCGAGCATGATGTTGTCGAAGATCTGCCCACCGGGCGTCGCCTCCAGCATCCGGTTGCCGCTCTGCTCGGTAATCCGTTCGGCGACGGCGGGGCCGATCTTGCCCCAGAGGGCGAGCTTCGACCGGAACTGCTGGACGGCTTCCCGGAACTGGTCGTCGAAGTCGCTGTCGTGCTGGTGGTTGAACCACCACTTGGCCGGGGCGGAGAAAGCGTGGTTGTCCGCCATCAACTGCGCGAACGGGGCGACCCGGTCAGAGCCGAACTGCTTGACGACCTCGGCGTCGATCTCGTCGTTGGTCCGGCCCTCAGCCTTCAGCCGGAGCTCGAGCTTCATCTGTTTCTTGAAGTCCTCGTAGGCGGCTCTCAGTTCGGGGTTGTTCCACAGCTTGTCGTAGCGGGACATGCGGTACTCGATCTTGTGCCAGTCGTCCTTGGCCTTCCGGAAGTCGATCGTCGAGCCGGGGAGGTCCTCGGACGAGGAACTCTCCGGCGAGGGGATCTGACCGGGGGAATGCGGCGACGCATGGGCAGCTTCG
Source organism: Micromonospora sp. NPDC050187 (assembly GCF_044459745.1). Lineage (NCBI taxonomy): Bacteria > Bacillati > Actinomycetota > Actinomycetes > Micromonosporales > Micromonosporaceae > Micromonospora > Micromonospora sp. NPDC050187. Next base: position 253,174 of record NZ_JBITJH010000007.1, on the reverse strand, counting down.
TCCATCCCGGCCAGATCCGCATGCCCCTGGACGGTCACGGTCGCGGCGTCTGCCACCCCCGCCGGCGGGCGCGGGATACCCACACCGTCGGTGGTCGCCACGAACCGCAACCGGCCAGGCTCCACCGGCCCCCGCGCCAGCCCACCAAGCTGACCGTCGAGGAACACCACCTTCCCGTCATAGGTACGCACCACGTTCACCGCATGGGAAACCTCGTCACCCACACCCGTCGTCACCAACACACCCCGGGCACCCGGCTCCGCCCCGGCCATCACCTCCACCACCGCGTCGTAATCGGCCACCTCCACCAACGGCCGACCCGCATACCGCTGCAACCACCCCACCGGCGACGGCACCTCCGGCGGCACCTGCCAACCCACCCCATCCGCCAACGACATGTCCGTACCGACCGCCGCCAACACACAGTTCGTCGCGAACTGCTCCCCCCGACCCCGGTACGGATTCACCCCACCCAGCCACGGGAACCAAACCGACACCTCATCCGGCGACAACTGACTCGGCAGCAGCACATCCCCACGTCCCGCCGCACCAGCCACATCCGCCGAAGAATCCGACCCGCCCGCCTCGGAGTCGTTCCCCCCATCAACCGGCCCATCCGGCACGCCGGGCAACCCCGCCGGCCCGCCAGCATCATCGGGCAGGGACCACAACCGCACCGTGTGGTCGTCACCGGCGGAGACCACCACCCGTCGGCCCGACTCGCCCTGCAACGACGTCACCATCCGCACCCTGCCGGTGTGGCCCTCCAACGTCCGGAGCAGCGCACCGCTGTCCGCGTTCCAGACCCGCACCGTCCCGTGTGCATCGGCGGTGGCCAACCGCCGCTCCGACCCCGCCTGCCACGACGTCACGGCCACCGCCCCGCCGGTGTGGCCTTCCAACGTCAGGAGGGGCGCACCGGTGACCGCGTTCCAGACCCGCACCGTCCCGTCCTCACTGGCAGAGGCCAACCGCCGCTCCGGCCCCGCCTGCCACGACGCCATTGCCACCACAGCGCCGGCGTGGCCCCGCAACGTCAGGAGCGGCGCGCCGGTGACCGCGTCCCAGACCCGCACCGTCCCGTCCCAACTGGCGGAAGCCAACCGCCGGTCCGGCCCCGCCTGCCACGACGCCATTGCCACCACACCGCCGGCGTGGCCCCGCAACGTCAGGAGCCGCGCACCGCTGGCCACGTCCCAGACGAACACCGTCCCGTCCGCCCAGTCGGCGGAGGCCAACCGCCGGTCCGCCCCCGCCTGCCACGACGCCACCGCCCCGACACCGCCGGTGTGGCCCCCCAACGTCAGGAGCCGCGCACCGGTGACCGCGTCCCAGACGAACACCGTCCCGTCGTCGCTGGCGGAGGCCACCCGTGGGCCCGGCTCCCCCGGCCACGACGTCACCGCCCACACCGGGCCGGTGTGGCCCCGCAACGTCAGGAGCCGCGCACCGGTGACCGCGTCCCAGACGAACACCGCCCCTTGCATGTCGGCGGTGGCCACCCGCCGGTCCGGCCCCGCCTGCCACGACTCCACCGCCACCACCCCGTCGGTGTGGCCCCGCAACGTCCGGAGCGGCGCACCGGTGAGCGCGTCCCAGATCCGTACCGTTCCGTCGTCGCTGGCGGAGGCGACCTGTGGGCCCGGCTCCCCCGGCCACGACGTCACCGCCCACACCGCGCCGGTGTGACCCTCCAACGTCCGGAGCTCCACACCGTCGATGACGTCCACCGAAGATGTGTCAGGCGCCTGTCCGAGGTGCTGGTCCAGCTCTGCGGCCGCTGTCTCGACCTGACCGACCCGGTCCCCCAGCCCCCCGAGCTCGGTCGCGGGCAACGATTCCACGTAGGCGTCCACGGTGCGGTGCATCCGCGCCCGGCTGAGACCCTGCATCGCATGGAGGTACCGGTCGGACAGCCCCGCCAGGGCGGACCGCGCCGGGCTGTCGTCCTGACCGGGGGCGGTCATCCGCCGCAACTCCCGGTCAGCGGCGTCCATCCGCCTCGCGTGGCCGTCGGCAAGATCTCGCCACCGCCCGATCAAATCCGCACGCACAGCGGCGACCCCACCGTCGGAAACGGGCACCGCCTGCTCACCCGACCCGGCTGCACCGTCCCGGGCCTGCCCCGGCAGCGCCGCCGCCAGCAACGGCGAGATCTGCTCCTCCAACCACTGCCGCGCCAGGCCGAACGCGCTGACCGCGGAGAACAACTCCGCCCGCCACTGCTCGGACACCTCCGGCACCCGCCCCACCACACGCAGGTGGGGCAGCGGCGGCGACACCCCAAGGGCCGCCCGCAGCTCGGAAACCTGCGCTACCGCACCCTCCGCCGACCACAACGACGCCACATCCTGGCCATGATCCGCCAGGAACCGGTCGAAGTCCGCCAATCCCAGATCCCGCACAGCGGACAGATCGACAATCCACCGACCGTTTTCGCTCTGGACCCCCTCCGGCAGGTTCTCGCGGGGGTTTACAGGTCTTTCGGTCACCACCGGCTGGCCCGGTGCCGTGTAGAAGACCCAGGCACCCAGATACACCGCCCGCAACACCTCCGAGGCGGCGTCCGGCACCCCCCAGTCCGCCCGGACCGCCGACACCGGAGCCACCACCGTCTCCCACACCCGGTCGATCTCCTCCTCGACCCGTTCCACCACCTCCTCGGCCACCACGTCGTCAGTCGCCACCAACGCCGCCGCCAGCCGCCGGTTGCGCTCGTCGCCGGCCCACCTCTCCAGCCGCAGATCAGGCCGATCCGTCCCCACCGGGAGCGCACCCTCACCCGTCCACCCGCGCGTGAGCCCGACCAGCCGCTCACCCAACGCCACCAACTGGTCCACCCGCTCACCCATCCGACGCTGCCCGTCCACAGCCGCCGGACCACCCACCACATCGGGAAGCGCCGCCCGCAACTCCCCGGCCCAACCGACCCGACCCAGAGCCGGCGCCCCCACCGCCTCCGCGGCGCCCTCCACCTCGGCCAACACGCGGGTCCACCCCTCCGCCTCGACCAGATCCCGCGCCTCCCGAAGGCCCCCACCCGCCGGCTCGCCGGTGGCCAACTCCTCCATCCGCACCGGCCACAGGTCATCCTCGGCCGCATGCGTCAACACCACCGTCGACGTCCACCCACCGAACCCGTGCACCACCACATACACCGGCTCCCGCAACCCCGACGCCGCCGGCGGCAACGCGCCATTAAGGAAGTCGAACAAAGACGGCACGACCGCCTTGGGATCGCCCGGATACGGCCCCGGCACACCCACCACCAATACCCGCGCGCCATCCGGCACCCACCCAGCCGGCCCCACATCCGGCACCCCCGCCAGACTCTCTCCCACACTCGCCGCCGCGATCTCCCCCGCGAGCAACTCCGCCTGCCGCAACTGCGTCACCCGCAAACCACGCTCCGACGGCACATCCGGGAGGAACACCCAGTCCCGGAAATGCGAGAACGCCCGCTGCCTCAACCGCGCCCAATGCAGATCGAAAGGCAGGAGGTACGGCCCATGGTGAACGGGCAATCCAGCCAGCCTCCGCCGGCCCCGATAATCAAGGTCAACGTCCTCGTTGATCGGACGCGCCTGGACCTCCCGCAACAACGCCGGGAACGTCTCCCGACCCGAGAAATCGACAGCGACCAGACCGGGCGGGAGCACCCCCGCGCCCACGTCCGCCACGTGCCGCCCGAGGATCGCCACCGCCCCCGACTCGTCACGCGCTGCCCGCAACGCCGCGACCTCGACCAACGTCCGTGGCTGCACCACAGGAACACCGGACGGGTCAGCGCTGTACGGCGACAGCTCGATCACCGCCGCCTCCGGCACCTCCACGCCCAACGCACCGTCAATCAACCGCTCCGCCAGAGCCAGCACGTCCTCATGCCCACGGTCCTCGAACGCCAACACCACCCGCCAGACCGCATCATCCGCAGGCCGATCCTGCCCCGTCCTCGCCGCCCACGCCTCGGCGTCCGTCACCGCCTGCTCCCGCGCCACCGCAGCGAGACGCTCCACATCAATCCCGGCGCTCACGCCCTCCGGATACACCACGACCGACCCACGACCCGACTCTGTCCGGAACCGTTCCCCCGACACCAGCGGCAACCCCGCCGGCCAGGCAACTCCGTCCGACAGGGACCACAACCGCACCGCCCGCCTCTGGCCGACAGCCAACAGCCACCGGCCCGGCCCCTCCGGCAACAGCGTCAACGCCTCCACGCCGTCATGGCCCTCCAACGTCTGGAGCACCACCCCGCGGTCCACGTCCCAGACCCGCACCCTCCCGGCCACGTCGCCAGCAGCCAACCGCCGCCAGCCCGACTCGTCCTGCCACGACGTCAACACCCGCACCAAGCCGTCGCTGCCCTCGAACGTCTGGAGCACCACACCGTTGTCCGCGTCCCAGACCCGCACTGTTCCGGCCGCGTCGGCGGAGACCACCCGCGAGCCCGCCCCCACCTGCCACGACGTCAACGCCACCACCGCGCCGTCGTGGCCCTCCAACTCCCGGAGCACCACACCGTTGTCCACGTCCCAGACCCGCACCGCCCCGGCCACATCGGCGGAGACCACCCGCCGACCCGCCCCCGCCGGCCACGACGTCAACGCCACCACCGCGCCGTCGTGGCCCTCCAACTCCCGGAGCAGCACACCGTTGTCCACGTCCCAGACCCGCACCGCCCCGGCCACATCGGCGGAGACCACCCGCGAGCCCGCCCCCACCTGCCACGACGTCAACGCCACCACCGCGCCGGTGTGACCCTCCAACTCCCGGAGCACCACACCGTTGTCCACGTCCCAGACCCGCACCGCCCCGGCCACATCGGCGGAGGCCACCCGCCGACCCGCCCCCGCCGGCCACGATGTCAACACCCCGGAGTAGTGGCCCTCCAACCTCCGGAGCACCACCTCACCGTCCACGTCCCAGATTCGCACCGCCCCGGCCACGTCGACGGAGGCCACCCGCGGGCCCTCCACCGCCTGCCACGACGTCACCGCCAACACCTCGCCCAAGTGGCCGACCAGCGGACCCCGCCTATCCGGCACGGCGGACAGGCGGGCGGTGGGAAGGTGCAGTGCGACGGGCCGGTCGTGCCAGGGTGCGACACCGCCGTTCTCGTGCGGTCCGGGCCCGGCCGGGGCCACCGTGACGTTGACGGAGAACGCCTCGGAGAGCAGGTGTGGTAGCGCCCCCGTGAGGCGGGGAACGGACGTCCCCCGCGCATCGAGGGCCTGCCGCAACAACGTCCTGTCGTCCGGGGACAGGCCGGCCCTTCCCTCGTCGAGGACGCTGGTCCTGTCGACGAAGTGGTCGAACGAGTCGCGCAGGTGGTCGCGGACGGCGTCCGGTGTCCGCTCCCCCAGCGACGCCGCGACCTCATCCCCCGTCCGGTCGAGGAACTGCGTGAACAGCCGATCCCACACATCCGACTGCAGCAGCCCGGCCGGCCGGGACGGCAACGGCACAGGAACCGGAACGGCAGCGTTGTGATGGTCGCGGGTAGCCTCCATCCCGGCCAGGTCCGCATGCTCCGGGACGGTGGTGGTCGCGGCGTCCGCCATCCCCGCTGGCGGGCGTGGGGTACCCACACCGTCGGTGGTCGCCACGAACCGCAACCGGCCAGGCTCCACCGGCCCCCGCGCCAGCTCACCCCGCTGACCGTCGAGGAAAACCACCCTCCCGTCATAGGCGCGCACCACGTTCACGGCATGCGAAACCGTGTCGCCCACACCGGTCATCACCAACACACCCCGGGCACCCGGCTCCGCCCCCGCCATCACCTCCACCACCGCGTCGTAATCAGCCACCTCCACCAACGGCCGACCCTCCGCGTACCGCTGCAACCACACCACCGGCGACGGCACCTCCGGTGGCACCTGCCAACCCACCCCACCCGCCAACGACATGTCAGTACCGACCGCCGCCAACACACAATTCGTGTCGAAACCCTCCCCCCGGCCCCGGTACGGGTTCACCTCACCCAGCCACGGGAACCAGACCGACACCTCAGCCGGCGACAACTGACTCGGAAGCACCACATCCCCACGCACCGACCCACCAGCCACATCCGGTGGGGGTGGCGGCTGGTGTGGCGCGGTCGCCGGGCCGGGCAGCGACGATCCATCCTGGACGCGCGGACGCTTCGGGGCCCGCCGAGATCCCGACTCGGCGCGCTCTCTGCGCCGGTCGAGCAACGTCTGCCGGTCTTCGAGCTGCTTCATGAGAGCGTCGTAATCCGCCGCATCCCTGACGAAGAGCCGGAAGACGTATTCGGGTTCGGACGCCGGCGCGTTCGGTTCAGGGACCAACGGCGCCCTGACCACGACGACAACCTCTTTGACGCTCTCGACAACGTCATCCTTGCCGACCGGCCGGAGCCGCTCCCCCACCTCCAGGGTGACCGGCGTCCCGGGAGCGAGATTCACCTGCCGCCCATCTGACGTCCTGGCCCAGGTTCCGCCGCCGAGAGAAAAACCCAGAGGACCAGGCAATCGACTGTGCGAGCCAATTGTGTCAGCGAAGGACTTCACCCGGGAGATGCTCCACCAATGAACTTCTCTTTCCCACAACGCCGTTTTGCGCAGCAACTCGATGTCGTCGATGGTGGGCGCAGGATTGACCAGTTGCAGATACAGGTCCCGCCCGACCCCGCTCTTCTCAGCCGGCATCACCACGACCGCGATGGGTCGACCATCCGGACCATACCCGAGTCGAAGAATGGCCTCCTTCATGTTCCTCGGGATGACAAACGGACTTCCGTCGGCCACTTTGACGACCGGGATCCGGACTCTCTGGAGTTTATCGCCCTCCGATCCCTTGCCGAAGGAGCGGGTCAATAGCCCCGTTTTCGGGTCCAAGCCCGCCGTAATGTGAAAGAGGGAGCTGACCGACGGCTCGTCGAGTTGCCACACATGGCCGGGTGCCCTGCCTCTCAGTTCAACCAGCTCGGTGTCAGAGAATTTGCGCTCGATCTCCCGGTAGGCAAACTTCTCGGCGCCGTCGGCCAGGTACGGGATCTTGACGATGCCGACACCCACCCCGTTGACCGACCCGAAGTCGACAGCGACCATGTCGCCCGGTAGGACCACGTGGTCGACACGAGTGAGTTGCACGTCCTTTCCGCCCAGCCGGGAGCGCAATTCCGCGTGCGCGCCACTGTTGGCTTTGACGGTGGCGCCGATACGGAGGGTGAACGGGTCTTTGAGTTCCCATCGGTAGTCACCTGCCCAGGCGTCGTCGCTGCTGAGGCCGGTGAAGTATCGGTGGTATGCGTCAAGTTCTTCGGCTTTGCGGCGAGGAGAAAAGGGGCGCTTACCGATGGCCGCGAGGTCGCGGTCGAGTTTGTATCGCAGGAGGGACCGGTGAGGCCCGGGAGAATTCTCTTCCGCCGTGTCGATCCTGTCCTTCAACAGACCGAGCGCCCCGCTGAAAAGGCTGCCCCATCGCGACCGTGCGTGGTCGGGCCACTTCCTCCGGTAGCCGCTGGCGATGCGGGCGAGGATGTCGGCCGAGTCACGAGGTCTGAGGACGATGTAACCACCCTTCCACCACACGACGGGGCGTGGGAGGGCACCGTTATCGGACGGCGGGCCGATGTCGTCGTACGGGTCGCCGAACGGATGGTGGACCCGCATCTGCTGGTCCAACCCCATGGCCAGCAGATGGAGAGCGACATGGGTGACTTCGTAACCCACGGATCGGGGGTTTGCCATCTTGTCGATCCAGATCCGGTGCAGGGCGTCTCGTTGCTGCTCGGACATGTTCTCCGGATCCGGATACGGAAGAATCTCCCTGAGCCTCGGCGATCCGCCCGGGGCGAGTTCCTTGGCCAGTTGGCGGGCCAGCCATCCGCTCAATCCAGCCGGGGTGGTGATGCCTTTCTTCTCCAACTCTTCCCGGTAGGTGTTCAACACCGACTCGTTGAAGACGTAGTTCGGCCTCCAGTCGAGATTTTCGGGATCGAATTCGAACACCTCGCTCGCCCACTTGCCGAATGCCGTCTCGGCAGCGGCTCCAGCGTGCTTCAGGGAGCTGGTGGCGTCCGCTACCTTCTTTTCCCAGTCCGGCCTCTGCCCGCCCGACGGCGACCATCCCGAGCCGGCCGCCGGTGTGGTCAGATCGAGTCCGGCCAGCGGGTCGTCCCACAAAGGAAAAACCTCCGGGTCAAGACCGGAGGGGTCACCTTCCGCTGGGCCGGACGGCTGTCCGTCCGCCTCGGAGTCGTCCGGGGGGCGCCACTCCATCGCCGCCGGCCGGCCCGGCAGCGAACCGGAAACCCGCTCCGACGACCCCGAACCCGACCCGGACGACCCAGCCGGCCGAGGCGCGACCGTAGGAGCCACATACGAAGCAGCCGTATCCCGGATCTGGTCGAGTTCCCAGGCGGTGAACCCCGGCTCATGCAGATGATCGTCACCCACAGTCCTGGACGTCCTGAGCAGATCACCCGGCGAACCATCGTGCGGCACCCCAGCGAAATGCTTCAACTCATGCCCGTAGGCGCGGGACGGAAGATCCGCGAGCCAGTGCAACTGGGTGATCCGACCCGCCGAGCCATCCTCGCTGACCCAAACACGATCACTGTCCCGCAGGTCACTGCCGTAGGGGCTGAGCCGAACCACCGTCTCCGCAGCCGGATCGAACACCACCGCCACCGCCTGCGTCTGTGGCCCGCCCTCCGGCCGCACCCGCTCGTTGGTCTGCGCCACCCACTGCTCAACCGCACGCAGCGTGCGCAGGATGGAACCCTCCACCACGTTCGCGTCGGGCTCCAACCGAAGACGGAACACCACGTTCCCCGACCCACGATGCACCCAATGGTCGACGAAGACCCGAACCCCCGCGTCCTCCCCCGCCGTCTCCACCCGGAACGGACGCCCCTCCCCCGGCGTCTCCACAAACCGCAACGGCTCCGAACCCCGCCACGTAAACCGATCCGAATGCACCCGCGTCATCTCGTCCCAGCGGGGCAAACCCTCCATGCTGCGATACGACACCCGCCAACCACCATCAACCCGCACCACCGACGGCTCCACCCCAGCCGCCCACCCCGACGACCCAACCTCCGCATCAACCGAAGCCGCTCCAGCCCACTCGAACGCCGCCGCGCCCCCCGGCAGCGACACGTCACCGCGTACCGCACCGGCCACGTCCGCCGGAGGGGCCGGCTCGACCGGCGGGGTCGACGTCGACGTGGTCCGCGCTGCCACGTCCACGTGGTGCGCGAGGGGCGACGGGTCACGGGGGCGGTCGGTCCCGTCCGGTGTCAGGACGATGTACCAGATGCCGTCCGGTCCGGCGTCCTCGCCGGCCCGGTCGTTGGCCCAGGTGCCGAGCATCCGCATGCTGCCGGTGTGGATCTGGTTGCGGGCGGGTTCGTACCAGTGCAGTTGCGTGGTGGGCAGGACCACCCCGGCAGCGGCCGTGGACCCGGCCACGGCCAGCACCCGGGCACCGGGGCGCTGATCGGCCGGCAGTTCACGGGTCGGCCGGCTCACGGTGAACCCGAGCCCGGGGACGGCGTCCAGCATGTCGGCGAGCATGTCGGCGCGGTACTGCGGGGTGTACGCCAGCCAGGCGGTGGCCACGGCGTCGGGGCGGCCGGTCTCCACCGGTCCGGCCGGCGGCGTGCTGGTGGGCTCCGGCCAGGCCGTGGTGTCCAGGCCGTCGGCCAAGGCCCGTAGGCCGGCGGCGTCGACCGGCGGGACGGCCTGGGTGACCCACCGGTGGGCCAGGTACCCCTGGTGTCGGTTCAGGTTCTCCACCAGGGCGGCCACGGCCGTGGCGAAGTCCTGCCGCGACTCGATCTCCGCCTCGTGCAGGATCTCCAGCCGGGAGTTCACGTCGGGCCGGCCCCGGTGGGCGGCGAGGTCGTCCTGGACGCGCTGCGGCAGCCGCCGTACGGCGTCGTCGAGGGTCTCCGGGCGGCCGGTGACGTCCAGCCGCACCACCTCTCCACCCGGGTAGGCGAGGTACGGCGGCTCGGCGCTGGTGCCGCCGTCGACCCGCAGTTCGACCGGGACCGCCAGGGTCGCGGCGAGGTCCCGGGCCAGTTGTACCCGGTCCAGTTCGTGTACGGCGGTCTCGTCCGCCGGGGCGGTCGCGGCGTTGTCGGCCTGCCGGGTCGGGTCGGTGCTCAGCACCACGCGCGCCGGGAGCGTTCCGCCGTGCTCGGCGCGTACCGCGCGTTCCAGTTCCGGGACGACGGACCGGCCGTGGCCGGAGCGGGCGATCTCGGCCAACGCCGTGTCCACGTCCACGACCGGGGTGCTGCGCGGGACCGGCGGGACCGGCAACGCCATCGCGTCCACCTGCTGTTGCGCCGCGTCCCGGGCGGCCTCGCGGACCGTCCTGGCCTCGTCGAGCATCCGTACCGTGTTGGTGTGCGCCTGCGCCGAGACGTCGCGGGCCCGGAACTCCTCGCTCGCGGTCTCGACCTGCCGGCGCAGGTCCGGCAGCTCCGCGCGGACCCGGTCGAGGTCCTGTCCGGCGTCCCGGAGGTCGCTGGTGGCCTTCTCCAACGCCGTCCGGGCCGCGTCTAGTTCCCGCCGCACCTGGTCAAGCTCTGCCCGGGCGGCGGCACGCCGTGACTCGTCCTGGCTGGTGGCGGGGTCGTCGACGGTCTGCCGGGCCGCTGACTCCAGCCTCTCTCGTCGCGTCACCTCCGCTTCGAGTTCCGGCATCGCCCGGTTGAGGTGGTCGATGTTCCCCTCGAGCCGGGCCCGTTCGCCTTCGGCCCGGGTGACGGCGGTCCTGGCGGCGTCGAGCGACGCCTCCGCGGCGTCCCGGGCACCCTGCGCGACCCGTTCGTCCCGGCGGGCCTGGTCGAGGTCGTCGACGGTGCGCTGGAGTTCCTGGGTGGCCTGCTGGAGGCGCTCCCGCGTCACCTGCCGCACCCGGGCCACCTCGGCATCCGGGGCGTCCGAAGCGTCCAGGGCCGGAGCGGGATCCGGTGCCGTGGTGAACAGCCGGTCGGCGAGGTGACGCAGTGCCGGCCCACGGGTGCCGGTGGCGTTGTCAGCGAGGTGGCGGATCGTCTCGGCCCACTGTTGCCGCTGCGGCGCGGAGAGGGCCTGACGTGCGTCCTGCACCAGCGTGGTGACGGCGGCATCGGCGACGTTCAGGCCGGCGAGCGCGTCGGCGGTCAGGTGCAGGATCGCCGCGTCCACGGCGTCGACCGGACCGTCGAGGGTGGCGGCCAGGTAGCCGAGGGCCGACACGGCGGCCGGGTCGGCCACGTCCGGCCGGGCCAGCAGGTTGGTCAGCAACTCCTGCCGCCCGGTCGGCGCCCCCGGCAGCGGGGCCGGGGTCCCGGCCGCTGCCGGTGCCGGTGGGGTGGGGCCGAGCAGGTACCGGTATCCGTCGTCGAGGTGACCGTAGCGGGCCAGGGTGAGCAGCGCGTCCCGGGCGGCGAGGTCGACGTCGTGGGGCAGTCCCGCCCGGCGGATCTGAAGCGCGCTGTGCGCCCGGTCGGAGAGCAGGTCCGCCCGGTGGCCGTCGAGGAAGGCGCGGGAGTCGTCCCAGTTGCCGACGGCGAGCCACTGGTCGAGAGCGTCGGTGACCGGGGGCATCGGATGGTGCACGACGTGGGCCCGCGGCAGTGGGGTGTCCGCCGTCCCGGCCCAGGCGTCGGCTGGTAAGGGCAGCGCCGGGATCAGGTCGGCGGCGGTGGAGACGTCCCGCCACGCGTCGGCCAGGCCGGTCGCGGTCGCCCCGGACGCGGTCACCGCGGCGGCGACCGCACCGGCGTCGTCCGGGTTCAGGCCGTCGAGCAGGTCGGCGACGCCGTGCAACCGCTGCCGCTCGATGATGTCGAGCGCGTCGCGCAGCGTCGCCGCGTCGCGGCCGGCTGCCGTGGGCAGCTCGGCCAGGGTTTGCAGGGTCTCCGGCCAGTTCTGCGGGGGGTTGATGGTCCACGCGGCGGAGGCGATGGCCCGGAAGGTGTCCAGTGCGCCGACGGCCGGGTCGAGGATGTCGGCCACGGCCCGCAGGATGCCGGCGTCGGAGACGGCCTCCGGCCCCGGCCGGGGTCGGGTCACCCGGGGGTCGGCGTCGACGAGGTCCGCCAGGGCCCGCAGCCCGGCCGGGGCGGCCGGGTCGGTCGGAGCCGTCGGGTCGGTCGGTGTCACCGCGGCCACCGCGTCGGCGAGCACTCGGTGCCGGGCCGTCGCGTCGGCGGCGGCGAGGTAGTCGTACGCGGCGGTCAGTTGTCCGGCCCGGATGGCGTCGAGCAGGGCACGGTGCCGGTCGAGGACCGGATCGCCGGCGGGTGCCGGGGCCGTCCCGGGCTGGGCCGCGTCGGGCTGGGCCGGCGCGGTCGAGGGTGACGCCGGCCGGGCCTGCTGCTGGTCCTGCGTCAGCCGCGCCGCGGTCGGGTCGGCGCGCAGCGTCCCGAGGTTCGCCTCCGCGAACTGCCGGGACGCCGCCCAGTTGCCGTCCTGGAGGAGCCAGCTCGTCAGCACGTCGGGCTCGACCAGGGTGACGGCCGGCGCCCCGGCGAGTACGTCCTGGAACTGCTGGGCGTCGAGGGTCCGCTCGGCCGTCCCGAGGGCGAACGGGTCGTAGAGCCGGTACGTGCCGTCGGCGTCGACACGTGCCGCGGCGGCACCCTGGGGGCGGGTGATCCACACGCGGGTGCCGGGGCGCAGCAGGTCCGGCGCCTGCGGCAACGGCCCGGTGGTAGTCCATCCCGAGGGCAGGACGGGGGCCAGCAGCCGCCGCGCCTGACCGGCCCGCGTCTGGGCGGTGTCGGTGTCGTGCCGGGCGGCGTGGACGGCAAGAGGGTTCGCGGGTTTGGCGGGCAGTCCCTCGGTGATCCACTCACGGGCCCGGTCGTCGGCGTCGGCGCGGGCCTGGCGGATGTGCGTCTCCAGCTCCGGGCCCAGCTCCGCAGCGGCGTCCATCTGCACCGGGGTACGCCCCAGCAGCTCGTGGTAGAGGGCCATCTGCCGCCGCAGGCGGATCCCGGCCGCGTCGGCCCGCAGCTTCAGGTCACGGTCCAGGTCGAAGATCACCTCGGGGGCCGTGACCGGGGCGAACGTGCCATCCGGACCCTCCCGCAGCTCGACGATCCAGCCCTGCGGGTCGATCCGGTACCGGCTGGCCGCGCCCTGGTCGTCGGTGACGGTCAGGTCGAGGTGGGTCTTCAGCTCGACCGCCACCACCCGGGCCACGGTGCGCGGGTCCTGGGCGAGCAGCTCCACCTCCTCCGGTGGGGTGACCGGCACGGAGCCGGGCGGCTGCACCGCCTGCACCCGCTCGACGATCTGGGGGATCCGCTCGGCGAACTGCCGCACGTCGGTGGCGGGCAGCACGGCGCCGACCGCGAGCTTGCCGACCCGGTTCTTCCAGGCGGTCAGCTCGGCGAGGCCGGCGGCGGCCTGCTGCACGGGGTTGAGCCGCTGGAGGTGGCCCACCGCCCAGTCCAAGGTCACCTCGTACCGGAGGCGGGTCTGCTCGCCGGCACTGGCGGTGAGCCGGAGCGGGCTGACCTGGTCGTAGTGGTTGCCGAGCTGGTCACGGATCAGCAGGGCCACATGCTGGGGCGCCTGGCCGGGGTCGAAGGTGCCGGCGTCGATGACCCGGCCGGCCACCGGGGCGGCGGCCATGCCCGCCGGGGTCGCGCGTTGCAGCAGACCCTCCAGACCGATCGAGGGCGCGTCGGTCGCTGGTGCGGGCCAGCCGGCCGGGTTGTTCGCCTTCCAGTCGTACCGTTCGGAGAGCGCGCGCTGGAGCTCGTGTACCTCGTCGGCGAACATCTCGTAATACCCGTCGCCGCTCATCCAACCGGTGCCGGGGGCGTCGTCGGCCTCGAACCGCGCCGGCTCCATTGGCGCCAGGCCGGCGTCGCGGTCGAACGCGCTGTGCCGGTGCGGGACCGCGACGAAACGCGCCTGGGTGCGGATCCGGACCAGGTACGTCCGCCCCTGCATCTTGAGGTGGTTCTCGAGCCGCTTGGTGTCGTCGAAGGTGGCGCTGTGGCTGGCCGGCGCGTTCCGGTTCGCGCCGGTGGAGATTCCGCCGGTGGCCGTCGTGTCCTCCTGCGGGCCGATGTTCGTCTTCCCGATCGGCGCGCCGTAGGCCATCCCCACGTCGACGTTGGGCCGCCACCGGCTGCGCGACTGGGTGGCCGAGGTGGTGAACGCGAACTTGGCGTACCGGCCGGTGCCGGTGGTGGCGAGCTCGCTGATGATCTCCAGCGAGTGCAGCTTGACGTACATCCGCATGGCGACCCGGTTGTTGGACGCGCCGGCGACGAACAGGTGCGAGCCGAGCAGGTATCCGCCGTCGTCCAGCCCTTCGGAGAGGTGGTTGTCGACGTTGAGCCGGGACAGCAGGCCGTCGAGCGCCACACTGCCCCGGTACAGCGGGGCGTTGGCCTGCGGGCCGAGCACTTTGCCCATGAGGTGCCGGGCGGCCGGGTAGAGGTCGTCGACCAGGGCGCCGCTGACGTAGGCGTCGCCGGGCAGCGACGGCAGCGCGCGCAGGTCCAGCTGCGGCGACCGGGGGACGGGGGTGGCCTCGGCCAGCCCCCGGGGCACCTTGAAGTCGATCCGTCCCTCGTAGTGACGGGTCAGCACCGGCTCCACCGGCGCGAGGGAGATCGAGTCGGCGAAACCGGCGGGCGCGCGGTGCAACGCCCAGTCCGCCGCGTTGTTCAGACCCGTCAACACGTGGTTCACCAGGTAGCTCGGCTGCCAGCCGTGCATCTGCACCCGGCTGAGCTCCATGGTCAGGCCGATGTCGTCTTCGCCTTCGTAGTTCCCCGTCCAGTCGTAGACGGTGCGTTCCCGGACGACCTGCGCGGCACCCTTGACGCCGCGCCCTCCTCCCGGCGCGAACGACAGCGACCCGGCGGTGGACACCGGGACGCCGTCGACCGAGAGGCCGAACCGGGCCGGCGTCAGGTTCCAGCCCAGCGCCTGCCCGATGATGCGAGCGGTCGCGCCGTAGGCGTGCTCGTAGTTCTCGATGCCATAGTCGGCCCGCCAGCCGGTGAACCGCGGTCGGCCGCCCAAGGTGCCCGAGACCTTCAGCTTGAACATCTGGACCGCCACCGGGTTGCGCTGGTCGACCAGGTAGAACGACACGCCGTTGTAGCGGTGCAGCATGTCGGCGAACACGATGTTGGCGCGCTGGCCGGCGAGCGTGGACTGGAGCGTTTCGAGGCCGCCGGGCAGCGCGCCGACCACCGACTCGTCGGGCGAGACCATCAGCACGCCCCAGCTGTTCCCCGCCCCCGGCCAGTTGTCGTGGCTGGCTCCGAGCAGCCCGGGCCGGCCGGCGTCCACCAGTTCCCGGACGGCGTCCAGCACGGTCGTGGTGGGGCGCGGCCCGCCGTCCGCCGGCGCCGGCCCGGTGAACAGCGTCAGCTCGTCGACGCCCGCGTGGCCCAGCGTGCGGTCACCGGTGCGGGTCAGGTAGGGCGGCATGGTCAGCGCGCTGAACGGGTTGGCGTTCGGGTCCAGGGTGATCCCGAATTCGGTGGCGAACTGCGCGCGGCGGCGCGGGTCGAGCACCGCGCCGCGCTGGGCCAGGTCCACGTGCCGGTCGGCGAGCGTGTGCGCCCACGTCTGGACCCGGTGCTGGATCAGGTACGCGCCGAGGTCGGGCAGACCGCCGGCCACGCGGTCGGCCAGCTCGCCACGCCACCGGCTGAGCAACCCCGCCACGGTGTTGCCGCTGAGCACCAGCTCACCACGGGACCACCGGCCCATCGCGTCGACCAACTGCACATCGCTGACCGGCAGCTTCCCGGCCGCGTACTGCGCCAGGGCCTCCGCCTCCGGCAGGATGAACAGCATCGTGCGGCCCCGCAGGTCGGCACCGGGTGGCACGCTGACCCGGCTGGCGACGAACCCGACCTGTGTACGGACGCCGGCGCGGACGTTGGCGTCGAATTCCGCCTCGAAGGCGTACCCCCGGCCGAAGGCCAGTTTGAGCATCTCCAGGCCGCCGACGCGCTTGGTCTCCGCCGACTCGCTCTCGCTGATTCGCACGCCCGCCGACTCGCCGAAGCTGACGTTCAGCGGGCCGAACTTGTGGTTGAGGCCGATGTTGGGCAGGTTGAACGCCTTCGCGAACGACCGGTTGGCGACGTTGACGGTCTCGGCCAGGTACAGCTCGATCAGACCGGTGACGTACTGGTCCGGGGTGGCGCCGACGAACCGCGCCCTCCGGATCCGGGGCACCTTGACCGAGAGCGCGGCGTTGGTGTTCGCCCAGAAGCCGGGCTCGACCAGGGTGGTCGCGCCGTACTGGCCGAGCATGGCCTCCTTGAACCGCGCCTGGAAGGTGACGTGGTTGGTCAGGCTGGCCACCGGCCCGGTCATCGGCCGGCCGGCCTGGGTCAGGTCCCGCGGCAACTGGTTCTGCGCCGCGGCGCGCAGGCCGTGCGCGTCGACGAAGTACACGATGCCCTGGTGGAGCGCCGACGGTGCGACGTCGCCGGGGGTCACCTCGCTGAAGGTGGCCGGGTCGGAGTTGAACTTCAGCAGCGCGGCGTGCACGTTGGCGGGGATCAGCTCCGGCGAGACGATCGGGGCGTCCCGGTCGCTGATCCGGACCACGTAGCCCAGGTCGTACGGCGCGTTGACGAACATCACCCGGCCGCCGTACTCCTTCAGCTCCGGCCGGTTGACCACCCGGGTCACCCGCTCGGCGGCGCCGACGTTGCGGCTCACCGACCCGCCGAGGAGTCCGACGGACCGGACATCCTTGACGCTCGGCGGCAGCGCGGTGTTCACCCCGCCCTCCACCGACCAGCCCTGGTTGCCGCTCGCGCCCTGGCCGGCGATGCCGAGCGACATCCCGAGGGTGACCGTGCTCACCTCGTCGCTGAGCCGTTCGAAGTGCACCGAGTTGCCGTCCGCGTCCACGTCCGCGGTGATCCGGGGGATCGCGAAGACGGTCACCTCGGCGGTAAGTTTCACCGCGTTGCGCCAAGTGTTCAGGGTGAAGGACATGCCCGCCTCCGGGGCGGGCGCGTCCGGGTCGTCGACGAGCGCGGCGCCGTCCTGGACGAGCGAGTCGAAGTGCGACTCCAGGCCGTCGCCGCTGACCATCTTGTTGAACAGGTCCAGGTTGTCGATCGTGGCGTCGGTGTCGCGGTGGACGACCTCGTCGTAGACGTCCCGCGCCCCGTCGACCATCCGACCCAGCAGCGGCCGTTCCTCCAGGGGCGTACCGGGATCCGGCGTCGCCGGCCGGTTCTGCTCCCCGTGCGCCCACGGCCGGTCCCCGTCCGCCGGAAGGAACCCCTCACCGGCCAGCACCTCCATGAGACCGGCCCGGAGCCGCCGCACCGCCGGCTTGTCGATCCTCGGCAGGGCCTGACCCAGCAGACCCCGCCCCTGGATGACGTGCCGCGGCAGCAGGTTGCCGCCGGTGTCCTCCGGGTGCACGCCGGTGTTGCGCAACCTCGGCCGCCACTGGTCGTGCGGCACCGACCGCGGTCGTCCGCCTGCGGGCACCACCGCCAGGTCACCGTCCGCCAGTCCGGGGACGGGATCGGGGGCGAAGGCGTCGGCGTCGACGCTGAACCCGTAGTCGAAGGCGTCCGGCTCGGACATCCGGAGCACCGCCGACCCGTTCACCACCGGCGTCGGATGCGGCCACTCGCGCGGGCGGCGGGAGGTGGACACCTCGGCGTGCCACTCGAAGGGCACCTCGTGGCCGACGGTCTGACCGGTGTACCGGCCGACCACGACGTTCAGCGACGCCACCGTGACGCCACCACCGTCGTTGCTGGTCCAGCTCATCCCCGCACGGGCGGAGAGACCGAGCTTGGTGTTCTCCTTGTACGCCTGTGGATTGTCGAGACGCCGGGCCAACGGCAGGTCCACCGCGCCACCGAAGGACACCCCGGCGGACTGCCCGAGGGTGAACTCGCCGCCCTGCCCCACGATGCCGGTACGCACCTGCTCGATGTGGGCCTTGTCGCTGCTGGCGCCCACCCGCGTGGAGCCGCCGCCGAGGCCCACCTGCACGGAGCCGCCGAGACGACGGCCGTACACCCGGATGCTGGCCGCCGCGTTCCCGTCGTCGTGCAACGTGAACGCGAAGCCCCGGGTCAGCGCGCCGGCGTCGCCGTCCGTCTCCGGCGTACGCCGGTTGTTCACCGCCTCGTCGAAGTGCGTCTCCATGTTCCACAGCTTGCGCTGCAACTCGTTGCGCATCGGGCTCTCGATGGACATGTCGAAGCCGTCGGCGCGCAGCCGGTCGATGATGTGGTCGTACAGCTCGTTGAGACCGGTGATGTTGCTGGCGGAGAAGAGCTCCGGCACCCGCGTCAGGTTGTCCCGCAGGTGCTCGGGCAGGCCGGCGACCACCTGCTCGCCGGCGTTCTCCAGCAGGTGGTCGGGGATCGCCACCACCAGCCGGGCGGCCTCCTGCCCGTCCGCCGGCTCCGGCACCTCCACCGCCTGCCACGGCTGCCCGTCGCCGCGTGCCTCGATCAACCACCCCGGCTCGTACGAGTAGAACGTCGAATCCGCGCGGGTGTCGAACACCCGGCCCTTCTCGGCGTCGATGAGGTAGGCGGACTTCTGGTCGACCTTGTTGAGGGTGGCGTTGAAGTTGGGTCCCCAGTGGGTCATCGGGCCGAGCGGCACGTCGACGTTGAAGCCACCCCGCAACCGCATCGCCCGCGTGGTGGTGCCGTCGGACTGGCTGTGCGCACCGGTCTGGAAGACACCCTGGGTGAACTGGTTGGCGTGGAAACGGCCGTTCTCGCTCGTCCGGCCCTCGGTGTCGTCCAGCGACGGACCGGGCGTCTCCGTGTCGAACGAGCCGGCCGGGTTCGACACCAGCTGCGGGTCCTCCGGCCGCAGGCGGGCCCGCACCTCGATGCCACCCAGCGTGAACAGGTGCCCGTCCGCGGAGACCAACTGCGGGTAGTTGTTGAGCAGCCGCTCACGCAACTGTTCCCACTCGTTGTCCCGCACGGTGACGCCCCGACGGGCCACCTCGGCGCGCAGTCCCTGCTCGATACGGTCGACGTCCGGCAGGTTGGCCTTGGGATCGCCGAGCGCCAGCGCCCGCCGGTCCGGCGTGGCCGGCCGCGCCGGAGCCGACGCGGACGACCCGTCGGGATCGGGTGCGGCCGGTCCGGCGCTGGTCGCGTTACCGAAGACCCGGACGTCCCGGTCGGCCTCGGGAACACCGGACAGCAGCCGGGCGACCGTGTCGGCCACCTCGCGCGGGATGGGACCACCCCGGGACTGGACCACCACGGCCACCCCGCTCGCGGGGGCCGCCAGGGCGTCGGGCGACAGCGTGTTCGGGCTGGTGCCGTTCTGCGCGAACAGGACGACCCCGGTCTGCTCCCGGACCGTCCAACCCCGGTACACCTCGTACCCGTCGGTGGCAGCCGGTCGCAGGCCCAGCGGCCCCGGCTGCCGGGGCGGTGCCGGACGCAGCGGCACCCGCCAGGCGTGCGCGGCGGCCGGGAAGGTCTCCTGCCCCCGGGCGTCGACCGGGATCAGCTCGTCGGCACCGGCCGGCTGCCGGCCCACCACCGAGACCGGCAGCACCAGTTCCAGCCGCCCGCCGAACCGTTCCCGCAACACCTCCGCCACCCGGGCAGCGTCCACCGCACCGGACGACGTGCCCGAAGTACCGGCGGCCGGTGGCGCGACGAACACCTGGAGCGGGCCGGCACCCGAAGGAAGCCCTCGATCAACGGCCTCCACGACGGCGACCGGGTCGCCGACCGACTCGTCCACCACCAGCCGGGGCCGGTCCGGGCTGGTCAGGTCGGACCAGTTCAGGGTCGTGGCACCGGCCGGCGGCCGTGGACCGGCGTGGGCGAGCACCCCACCCGGAACGTGGCTCAACTGGACGCCAGCCGGCAGGCCGGACAGATCCGACGGGACGAGAGTACGCCGGTCCAGCCCCATCCCGGAGGTGATCAGGTGCGTCGGCGCGGCAGCGGGCATGCCCCCGAAGATCCGACCGACCCGGTGACCCACCTCGACCGGCAGCGCAGTCGCTGCCCAGCCCAGGAAGACCACCGGCTCGGCCAGCCAGCCACCGGTGTCCGGCAGCAACCGCCGCGCCCCGTCCAACTCGGTCGCCGGCCCGATCCACAGGTGGCTACCGCCGTCCCAGACCACCCAGCCGTCGCCGAGCCCGTACACGCCGGGCGACTGCTCGGGCAGGCCGTACGGGGCGGGCCGGCGAGGTGCGCCGGTGACCTCGGGCAGGAAGAGGTACCGCTCGGGCCGCCCGCTGAAGAAGGTCACCTCGCCGTTGGCGTCCAGCGGGACGATCTGCGGGCTGGGCGTCGGCCGGTCCCGCAGCGCCGACCGGGGCACCGACAACATGGCCGAGGACTGCGGCCCCAGCCCCTGCGCGGTGATTTCCAGCGCCCGGGCCACGCTGACCGGCTGGTCCTGCGGCCAGTGCAGGACGGCCATGGTGGCGTCCTGCGTCCGCATCCCGGCCAGCGCGGTGCCGAGACGGTCCGGGTCGAGCACCGAGGAGTGCAGCAGGATGGCCGGGCCGGGGCCGGTCGGGGGCAACACCCGCGAGCTGATCGGGCCGGGTGCGGTGTCCGTGTCGTGCAGCAGCACACCACCCACCGCGCGCTGGAGCCGCAGGTCGTCCGGCAGCCCCTCGGCCATCAGGACCAGCGGCGCGTCCGGGGAGGCGGCCAGCGGGACGACCTGCTGTCGACCGTCGTCGGCGGCCGTGGCCGGCGGTTGCGGGGTCGGCGCGAGCTGCTGCGGGGGTACGGCCGACGGCTCGACCGCCGCAGGGGTTTCCGGCACGAGCGCGTCGAAGTGGACGCCCGGTCGCTCCGGGTCGGCGGCCGATCGGGCCAGGTTGACCGGGGTGCCCCCGGTCGGGCCGTACACGCCCACCGGCCGCACCCCGTCCGGGGCGACCTGGGAGACCTGCATCCGGGCACCGGTCGCGTGGGCCAGCAGCGCTGCCAGGAACCGGCCGGCCGGGCTGTTCGACAGGTTCGCCCAGTCGAGCACGGCTGCCTTCACCGCGGCCAGTTCCCCGGAGTCGAGCTGGCGATCGGGGTCGGTCAACACCTCGAGCAGGTGACGGCCGGCGTCCGCCGGATTGGCCCGCATCTCGTCGAGACGTGCCCGCGCGGTGTCCGGGTCCAGGAGACCGGCGTCCACGAGTTCACCGACGCGCCGCAGCGCCTGGTCGGGGCTCAGCGCCGCCACGTCCCGCTCGTGTTGCTCCCGGAAGGCGAGCCGCTGCGCGGTCACGTCCGCCGGCAACCGCCACGCGTTCTCCGCCAGATAGTCCGACACGTGGTCCCGCAACAACTCGGTGACCCGACCGAGCTCGGACCCCTGCGGCACTCCGGTACGCACCGATTCGGCGACAGCGGCCCGCACCCCGGCCGGATCGGACAGGAACTCCCGCAGGTCCGCCGGCAGCCCCGCGTCCAGCGCGGTGCGGACCACGGCCGGTTCGGAGGCGACGAACGCGGACAACAGGTCGCGACCGTCGCGGGGCACGCCGAGCGGGACCAGAACCGGTTGGGGCGCGTCCGTGGGAGCGACGTACGAAGCGGCCGTAGCCCGGATCTGGTCGAGTTCCCAGGCGGTGAACCCCGGCTCGTGCAGATGATCGTCACCCACAGTCCTGGACGTCCTGAGCAGATCACCCGGCGAACCATCGTGCGGCACCCCAGCGAAATGCTTCAACTCATGCCCGTAGGCGCGGGACGGAAGCTCCGCGAGCCAGTGCAACTGGGTGATCCGACCCGCCGAGCCATCCTCGCTGACCCAAACACGATCACTGTCCCGCAGGTCACTGCCGTAGGGGCTGAGCCGAACCACCGTCTCCGCGCCCGGATCGAACACCACCGCCACCGCCTGCGTCTGCGGCCCGCCCTCCGGCCGCACCCGCTCGTTGGTCTGCACCACCCACTGCTCAACCGCACGCAACGTGCGCAGGATGGAACCCTCCACCACGTTCGCGTCGGGCTCCAACCGAAGACGGAACACCACCTTCCCCGACCCACGATGCACCCAATGATCGACGTGGACCCGAACCCCCGCGTCCTCCCCCGCCGTCTCCACCCGGAACGGACGCCCCTCCCCCGGCGTCTCCACAAACCGCAACGGCTCCGAACCCCGCCACGTAAACCGATCCGAATACACCCGCGTCATCTCGCCCCACGAAGGCAAACCCTCCACACTGCGATACGACACACGCCAACCACCATCAACCCGCACCACCGACGGCTCCACCCCAGCCGCCCACCCCGACGACCCAACCTCCGCATCAACCGAAGCCGCACCAGCCCACTCGAACGCCGCCGGCCCCCCAGGCAACGACGACCCCCCGGTACGCGGACGCTTCTCGAGTGGCCCCGCAGGCCATGCCGGCGCGGCCGGACGTTTGCCGCTGTCGGTCGTCTCCCACTGCGTCTTGAACTCGTCGAACCACTCGTTCGGCAGGTTCGTGTCGATGAGCCGGTAGGCGTATCCGGACTGGTCGGCCAACGGCGCCTTGACGGCGGCGAAGATGCTCGTGACGACGTTCGACTCCTCCATCCGGAGGAATCGGCCGACCCGCAGGGCGACCTCCGTCCCAGCAGAGAGATCCACCTCCTGCCCGTCCAGCGTCCTGCCCGAGTTGTCATCGCCGAGCATGAGCGGCAGCGGGTTTGGCGTGCGCATGTCCTCTTGCATGACGAGATCGATGGATACTTCGTCAAGAAGCGCCGCTGGCTCGGCTGGTTCCCACAGCGCCATCGAGCGCAGCTGCTCGATGTCGTAGGCGGTGGGGGCCGGCGAGGACAACTCCAGGTACAGGGGCGCTCCGGTGCCGTTCCTTCCGGCCGGTGCTTCCAGGACCGCCAGGGGTCGGCTATCCATGCCGTATCCGAGCCGGAAACGCCCCTCCCTCAGTTCGGCGGCGATGACCGGCGGAAGTCCGTCGGCCATCTCGACGGGTGGGAGCGTGACTCGCTGGCCGCCGAAGGTGATGTCAAAGGTTCCGCTTTCGCTCACCGGCGCCGTGATGTGGTAGACATTGCCGAACGTCCACCGGTCGACGGTCTCCCACACTGAGCCGGCTGCCGTGCTCCACAGTTCGGCCAGCTCGCTGTCGGTGAACCTGTGGGCGATCTCCTTGTAGGCGAACCTCTCGGTGCCGTCGGGCGCGGTGTACGGGATTCTGGCGATACCGATACCCTCGCCGTCAACCTTTGCGAAATCGACAGCGACCCTGTCGCCCGGGACGGCGACTCGATCGGCATATCCGAGGATCGTGTCGCCCCCGTCAAGCCGGAGCCGAAGAGTTGGACGACCCGCGATGTCCTCGACGAGGACGGGGATGGTGAACGGGTCTTGCAGGTTCCAACGGTTCTCGTCTTCCCAGGTGCTCTCCTCGCGGAGGGCGTCGCGGTATCGGAGGTGTTCTTCGAGTACGTCGGCGAGCCCCTGGGGGGAGCGGGGGCGTTGGCTGATAGCCGCGACGTTCCGGTGGAAGGTGTCCCGCAGGAGCGGCCAGTGGTCGACCGCCGTGTTCTGTTCCGCCGTGTCGACTTCGGTTTCCAGCACCTCGAGCGCCTGGTCGAACACCACGTCCAGTCGGCGCAGTTCGGTGAGGGCTGCGGGTGACGGGAAACCCTCGGCGATGCGGGCATCGTGTGGGTCACGAGGCTGGGCGAGATAGTAGGCGCCGTCGAACCAGACGACCGGTTGCGGGACCTCACCGTCATCGGACGGTGGACCGATGACGTACGGGACACCGTACGGGTGGTGGATCGCCATCGGCAGACCCAAGCCCCAGGCCACGATGTGGGGAACCACGTGCACGACGTCGGGATAGCCCGGCTGGCGGTGTAGGAGTTTGTTGAGCAGGTCCTGGTGCAGCGTCTCCCGTCGCTGCTCGGACATGTCCTCCGGATAGGGGAGAAGTGCTCTGAACATCGACTGCTCACCCCGGCGGAGGTCGGCGTCCAGGTGGCGGGCCACCAGCACGCCCAGTCCCGCCACGGTGGTGACGCCCGACTGCGCCAACCGTTCCCGATGGGTGTCCAACACCGTCCCGTAGAAAGCGTCGAGCGGCTCCGCGCCGCTCTCCGCGCGACCGATGCGGAAAACCTCGTACGCCCAACGCTTGAATGCCGACTCTTTTTGGGTTCTCGTGTTCGTCAACTGGCTGAGGGCCGAGTCCACTTTCCGCCAACGGGCATCCACTGCCCGCGCATTCAGAGTATCCAGGTCTGCCGGAGTAAAGTCCGTAGAAAAGTCCCGGTAGATAAATTCCTCGGTTCCGTCGGTCGCCCGGTAGGGAATTCTGGCAACAGCGAAGACCTCTTCACCGTCCATCCCGAAATCGAGGGAGATCCGGTCGCCCGGCATGGCGACAGTATTCAGAGTGGGGATACGCAGGGTTTGGTCTCCCACATAAACCAACGCCGTTGCCTGCGATTCACCGTCGTGGGTGGCGTGGACGTGGAGGGTGACCCGACCTCGCTGCGGCCTTGGGTCCTCTCCTCTCCAGAGGCCGGCCGTGCTGGCCCGGATAATCCTGTTGAGGTACCGGTGGTATTCCGCCAGGGTGTCGGCCTGCTGCCGGGGCGATTCGGGGCGTTGCCGCTCGGCGAGATCTACCCCGCGGACCCCTTGACGGATGACCGCAAGCTTACGTTCTAGTATTTCCCGCTGGACGGGCCAGTGCTTGCCGGCCGTTCGGAGTTTTTCTTCCACCGCGTCGATTCGCGTCAGCAGCATACCGAGCGTCTGGTCGAACAATCCATCCAGTCGCCGCTTCTCACCTTCCGGTATTGGCGTCCGCTCGGGACCCCTGGCGATTCTGGCGGCGAGGTCAGCATCGTCTGGATCAGCAGGCCGGACGAGGTGGTAGGCGCCATTGTAGAAGACAACTGGCAGCTTGGTGGAATCGGACCCCGGGCCAATGTCGTACGGGGCGTCGAACGGTTGGTAAATGCGCACCGACTGGGGTATGAGCCGGGCCAGGACATGGACAGCCACATGCGCGACGTCGTGATCGCCGCCGCCGCTGTACGCGATTTTGCCGACCCACTGTCGGTGCAGGTCCTCTCGTCGCTGCTCGGACACGCCCTCCGGATACGGAAGCAAACGCCGAAACTCCGACGCGTCACCCAGACGGAGATCGGCGGCCAAGCTGCTGGCCGTCCATTCGCGCAGTCTTTGACGGTTGATCCCCAAGTCCGCAAACTGCTCACTGAAGGTGCGGAAAACCGATTCGTAGAAGTTGCCCGGTCTCGCTCGCGTGAGATCGAGTCCGAACGCCTCGCCCGCCCACCGCACGAAGTTGTCGTGGTCGAGGTTGCCCACGGCTGACAACTGTTCGATCGTCGTGGCAACCACCGCCGGCAGGGAGCCCAACGTTACAAGGTTCGCCTCCGCCAAGCCCCGCGCCGCATCGTCGGATCTTCCCGCCAGCATCGCCGCAACCGACCCCGGGTTTGTCAGCGCCTCGGTGATGTCGCGTTTCAGGTCGTCGAAGCGCTCGTTGTCCACACCCGTGTCAAGGAGCCGGTAGACGTGTCCGGACCCGTCGACCAACGGCGCACGGACCACGACAGGAATGGTGCCGGCGACATCCGCCCCGACCCGCCCCTGCCACTGCCCCACCGACAGGGTGACCGATGTCCCCGGAGAGAGATCCACCTCCGCCCCGGCCAACGTCCTGGCCGAGTCAGGACCGCCGACCGCGATGGGCAGCGGACCGGGCGTCCATTTCCCCTGCTCCAATAGGACTTCGAAAGACATCCGCTCGGAGAGAGCCCACCGATCCTCCGGTTCCCACAGCGCGTCCTTGCGCAGGCGCTTGATGTCGTCGACGACGAGGGCGGGCTTACCCAATTCCAGGTAGAGGGGCAGTCCTGTGACGTTCTTCTCGGCCGGCGCTACCACGACCGCAGTGGGTCGACCGTCCTCGGCATACGTGAGGATGAGACGGCCGTTCAGCTCGGCGTAGAGGACAGGCGGAAGCCCGCCGACCACCGGGACGTGTGGGACCGTGATCTGTCTGTCGTTCCTCGGGGCCGCCGGGTCGCCGTAGCTACCGCCAAAAATCCCGCGTCCCAATAGAGGCAATGTCACCTGATAGTGGTCGTTCGACAGCGGCCGGTGGTGAAGGTCCCACACGCGGCCGGCTGCCTTCACCCTCAACTCGCGCAGGTCATCGTTGCTGAATTTGCGTCCGAGTTCCCGGTAGAGGATCCTGTCGGTGCCGTTGTTCGCGTCGGTATACCGGAATTCCGCAAAAGCGATGTTTTCTTCGCCTCTCGCCCCGAAATGAACAGGAATCCGGTCGCCCCGCTCGGCCACTCGGCCGATACCCATAGATACGGTTCTGCCGTCCAGCAGCACGCTCAGCTCCAGCTGCTTATCATCCTTTGGTCGCTTGGCACCGATGTCGAGCGTGAATTGGTGACGGAAGTCCGTCGTTTCTTCCTTCCATCGAGGATCCGCACGAAGGTGCTCGATGTAATGGCGGTATGCGAGAAGTTCGAGTTCCTGGGCTTTCCTGTTGTGCGGATAGTCGGGGCGTTCACGATGGATGACCGCGAGCTCACGCTGAAGTGTTTCCCGCAGGAGGGGCCAGTGCTTGGAGTTGGTTGGATGGGGGTTGTTCTCCGCCTCCGCGATCCTCGCCCACAGCAGATCGCGGGCATCGACGAACAGTCGATCAAGTCGCCGCTGCTCGTCTTCGGATACCTCGGTCCGAGGGAAACCCTCAGCGATGCGGCGAGCGTGTTCGACATCTGCCGGGTCAGGCAGCTGGCCGAGGTAGTAAGCGCCCTTGTGGAACACGACCGGATACCGGATGCCAGCACGGGACTCCGGGCCGATGTCATACGGAGCACCGAACAAATGGTGGATCCGCATCGACAGTGACAACCGCGAAGCGATGACGCGCGGAACCACGTGCGCAACGTCGTCATGGCCGGACTTGTGGTTCGCGATCTTGTTGAGCCATTGCCGGTGCAGATCCTCCCGTCGCCGCTCGGACATGACCTCCGGATACGGAAGCAACCTGCTGAACTCCGACTCGCCATCCCGGCGAAGATCAGCGGCCAACTCGCGGGCCACCCACGCGCGCAGCCCAGAAACGCTGCGATCGACCCCCGCAGTCTTCAACTTCTCGTCGAAGCGAGCCAACACCGCGTCGTAGAAGTCGTTCGGCTTCGGAAGGCCAGCCGAGAGACTGATCCCGAGCACGTCGCGCGTCCACTGCGCGAACTCCGCCTCGACATCGCGGACTCCACCCGCCTCACCACGGGTTCCCACGGCCGACAACTGCTCGATCGCCGAAGCCACGGTCCGCGTCCAGCCCCTCGGAACACCGGACCTACCTACCGCCGGCACCTGAGTCCGCCTCGGAACCTCCCGCACTTCCGGCGGGGCCGCGTTGATCTCGCTTGTCAGGTCGTAAAAGCGCTCGTTGTCCATACCGGTGTCGAAGAGCCGGTAGACGTGTCCGGTCCCGTCGACCAACGGCGCGCGGACCACGACAGGAATGGTGCCGGCGACACCCGTTTCGTCCTCCCCCTGCCCCGGCCACTTCCCCACGGACACGGTGACCGACGTCCCCGGGGAGAGATCCACCTCCGCCCCGTCCAAAGTCCTGGCCCGACCCTTACCCCTGACCTCGATGGACAATGGACCCAACGCGGCAACAATCGACGATACCCCAGGGCGACTCGATTTCCGCTGCAACACGACATCGAAGGACATCTGCTCGGAAAGAGCCCACCGATTCTCCGGTTCCCACCGTGCTTTCTTCCGCAGCCGCTCGACGTCGGATCGAGTGACGGCAGGTTTGGACAATTCCAGGTACAGGGGCTGACCTTTGACGTTCTTCCCGGCCGGTGCTTCCACGCTGGCAGTGGGTCGGCCGCCGTCCCGGGAATACCCGATCAGAAGCCGGGTCTCCTTCAGCTCCCTGAAGAGAACGGGCGGGAGTCCGCCGACCACCGGGGCCGACGGGATCGTCGGCTTCACGAGACGCTGGCCGCGGTCAACTTGGCCGAGCCCCACGCCCAATTCCCCGTTGGGTTGCACGGGCGTCGTCGTGTAGAAATCGCGCACCAGTGGCGGACGGTCAACCTCCCACACCTTGTCGACCGCCCTGCTCCTCAGCCTGGCCAGCTCCGAGTCGTCCAGACTGCGGCCGATTCCTCGACGAGAGTGGACTTCGGTGCCGTCAGCCGGGGTGTACGAGACTTCAGCAAATCCGGTGCCCACTCCGCCGACCTTGCCGAAATGAACAGCGATCAAATCGCCCGGGACAGCCATCCGATCGACATCAACGGCAATCGACTGCCCGGGGCCCAACCATATGCGCAAATGCCGGTACCCCCCGAGGCGCGAATCCCGGTACCTCCCGATGCCTGCGTCGACGGAGACGGGCAGGTGGATGGTGAACTGGTTTTCCAGGTTCTGCCGGTTCCCGGACTCCCATGCGCCGGCAGTGAGGAGCCTCCGAAGGTGATGGACGTGGTCAGCGAGTTCCCGAGCCTTTTTGTTGTAGGGAGAGTCGGGATGGTGACGGATGACCGCAAGTTGACGGTGAAAGGTCTCCCGCAGGACGGGCCACCGGTCGGAGTTGGTCGGATGGGGGCTGTTCTCCGCCTCCGCGATCCTCGCCAACAGCAGATCACGTGCATCGACGAACAGTCGATCCAGTCGCCGCTGCTCGTCTTCGGATACCTCTGCCCGAGGGAAACCCTCAGCGATGCGGCGAGCGCGTTCGACATCTGCCGGGTCAGGCAGCTGGCCGAGGTGGTAAGCGCCCTTGTGGAACACGACCGGATACCGGATGCCAGCACGGGACTCCGGGCCGATGTCATACGGAGCACCGAACAAATGGTGGATCCGCATCGACAGTGACAACCGCGAAGCGATGACATGCGGAACCACATGCGCAACGTCGAAATCGCCGGACCTGTGGAGCGCGATCTTGTTGAGCCATTGCCGGTGCAGATCCTCCCGTCGCCGCTCGGACATGACCTCCGGATACGGAAGCAACTTGCTGAACTCCGACTCGCCACCCCGGCGAAGATCAGCGGCCAACTCGCGGGCCACCCACGCGCGCAGCCCAGAAACGCTGCGATCGACCCCCGCAGCCTCCAACTTCTCGTCGAAGCGAAGCAACACCGCGTCGTAGAAGTCGTCCGGCTTCGGAGGGTCAGCCAAGAGATCGACCCCGAGCACGTCGCGCGTCCACTGCGCGAACTCCGTCGCGACATCGCGGACTCCATCCGCCTCACCACGGGTTCCCACGGCCGACAACTGCTCGATCGCCGAAGCCACGGTCCGCTTCCAGCCCTCCGGGACCCCCCCGGCCCCACCGACCCCCGGTGCCCCACTCGACCCCGGGTCCGGCCCGATTGGTGCGGCGTTCTCCGGCAGGGTCCCGAAATCACCCGCCAAATCCTGCTGGTCCCACGTTGCCAGCAGCTGCACGGCTCGGCGCGGGTCGGCATCCGCCAGCCAAGAGGTGCCACCCACCGATGCTGGCATACGAATCTCCGCCCACGGACTCCCGGAGTCGACCGGGCCGGTACCCGCCGGCGGCTCCCCGTCCTCGGACGTCGGTGAATCGACCCCTGCCGGCACGTCCGACTCGACCTGTTCGGGTTCAGCCAGCCGATCGACGTCGGACACCGGTGCCGGCGAATCGACCAACGCCGGCGAATCCCAATAGTCGACCTGGCCGGACTCCGCCCGCCAATCGACGCCGGAAAACTCTTCCAGCGGCTCCCAGGGGTTGTTCAGGTCGGCTTCCGCCAGCCAATCGGTGCCGAACTCCGATGCCAGCGGATCCGAGGGGTCGACCGGCTCGGCGCCCCTCGGCGTTTCCCCGTCCATGTCGGACGCCGGTGATTCCCCTCCTGCCAGCAGGTCCGACTCGACCGGATCGACAGCCCCCGGCGGCTCCCAGCCCTCGGGGAGCTCCGCCGGCGTGTTCAGATTCAGCCCGCTCAGATCCGGGTGCGCGTCTTGGAATCCCAGATCAACAAACTCCGGGCCGGTGCCAGGCGCATCGTCCATCTCCGCCAGCGGATCCGAGGGGTCGAGCAGCTCGGCGCCCCTCGGCGTTTCCCCGTCCATGTCGGACGCCGGTGATTCCCCTCCTGCCAGCAGGTCCGACTCGACCGGATCGACACCCCACGCCGGCTCCCAGTCCGGTTCGACCTTTGGCGGTGGTGTGCGCAGATCCAGCCCGCTCAGATCCGGATGCGCGTCGTGGAATCCCAGACCAACAAACTCCGGGCCGGTGCCAGGCGCATCGTCCATCTCCGCCGGGTCGGACGGCTGCCCGGGGGAGGTGGCGTCCGCCTGCATCGCCTGGGACGGGCCGCGTGGCGGGGTGGTGGAGGCGAGCAGGATGGCGCTGGGGTCGATGCTGGTCGTGGTGGTCGGCTGCGGGTGCGCGGTGGTGGGGTCGGGAAGGAGGTCGGCGATCGTGGTGGCTCGCCCGGTGCTGTCGAACGCGGCGAGTCGGGTGCTCGATGCGAACAGGTGCCGGAGCCACGGGTCGCGTAGCGGGTCGGTCGGTTCGGGTCGGTCCTCGGCACCGGGCACCAGGCCGTCGCGCACCTTGATCGTCGGCGGTCCGGATGGTTGTGGCTGGCTGTGGAGGGCGAAGACGTGTTGCGGCTCGTTGGGTGATGCGGCCCTGACCACGACCATCGATCCCGGTACCGCCCGCAGCGCGGCGAGCACGTCCTCCGGGGTGACTCCGTCGGGGTGAGCGACGCGCTCGGGTGTCGCGTCGAGGATGTCCAGGAGCTGCGGCCAGCCGGTGGTGGGTGCGAGTCGGCCGTCGGGCCCGAGGATCCGGTCGTCGAGGACCGCCCGGTTGCCGGGCCGTCCGTAGGCGGTGGTGAAGGCGTCGAGGGTGGCCTGCACGCACCACCACCACGGGTCGCGGCTGCTGTCGGGGCCCACCGGCGTCTGGTCGACCCAGTCAGCGACCCGCCGCGCGGACTCGGCCGCCGAGATGGGCTGCCCGGCCGCCACGACGGGCTGCCCGGTGGCCACGACCGCCGGCTCCGGTGCCGTGCTGGCCGGCTCGCGGCGTCCGCCCGGGTCACCACCGACCGGCTCGTCCAGCGAGGACACGTTACTGAACGAATCCCTGCCGCCGACATCGCGCCCGACCGGGTCGCCGCTGATCAACCCGTCCCGCGAGGAGGCGTCCCTGAACGGGTCCGTGTCCCTGAATTCGCGCTTGGCCGCCTCACCATTGTCCGACTCGTCGAGCGACGAGCCGCCGCTGACCGAATCCCCGTCGATGACGTCGCGTTTGACCGGGTCGCGGCTGATCGGCTCGTCCAGCGAGGAGAGGTCGCTGACCGTCATGGCGTCGTCGCGGCTGGTCAGCTCGTCCGACGAGGAGAGGTCACTGACCGTCATGGTGTCGTTGAAGCTGCTGTCGCGGCTGAAGACATCGTCGCTGGAGACGGAGAGTTCACTGACCGATATCCGGTCGCTGGCGCCGTCATGGTTCGGCGTGCCGTCGGTCCGAGGGGCAACGCCACCCGGCACCGTACCGCGGACGCCGGCCGCATCCGGCGCGCCCGGCGTGGCCGGCACGCTGGGCGTGGCCGGCACTCCGGACGTGCCTGCCGCGCCGGGCATATCCGGCGTGCCGGGGGTGGCGGTGGCCTGGGCGAGTACCTGGTGGTACCCGTCGACCCAGTCCTGCCGGAAGGATCCGGCGAGGGTGTCGTGGTTGGCCGGCTCGACGCCGTACTTCTTGGCCAGGTCAGCGAACTGGGCGTCTGCCAGTTTGGCCGCTGCTGCGGTGTGCTGCTCCGGGGTCACCGGCACCGTCGGCACATCGGTGCGCCGGTTTGCCGGGGTGTCCGTGCTGGCTGGGGTGGTGTCCGGTCCGGTGGTGTCGGGGATGACCGCGGCCGTGAAGCGGGCGGGTAGGTCGGTGACGACCTGCCGGACCACGTCCGCCACGGCGTTGACCTGCGCGGCGCCCGGACTGGCCACCGCAGCCGACGGCACGGCGGGCGGCACGGTGAGTGGTGCGGTGAGTGGTGGGGTGGTGCCGAGGATCGCGTCGAGGCTGCGGTCCACGTGGGCCCGCACGTCACGCGCGACCGCGGCGCGCACGGCGTCCGACGGCACCGCCGCCCCGGGAGCCCCCGGCACGCCAGCGCCGCCCGGAACTCCAGCGCCGCCCGGCAGGCCCGGGGCTCCCGGCGTACCGACGGCCGTCGGCAGCGCGGCACCGCCCGGCACACCAGCGGTCCCCGGCACCTGAACGGCCCCTGGCAGGACCAGTCCGCCTTGCAGGGTGACGGGCGTCGGTGTGCCGGTGGTGAGGTACTGATCGATGTGGTGCTGGGCGGCCAGGTGCACGGCCGAACGCAACGCCTGCCGGTCGAACTCCGCCGGCAGCGCGGCGACGACCAGTTCCGGGCGTATCGCCGCCGGGATCTGCCCGCCCGCCGGGATCTGCCCCGCGAGGGCTTCGGTGATGCGGGCGACGGCCTGGTCCCGGACACCGAGCAGGTACTGCTCGGTGAGCGCGGTGGCGGGCAGGCCGATCTGGGACAGGAAGGCGGGGACGGTCGGGTCGTTCTGCCGGGCGTCGGCCCACTCGGTGAAGACCTGCTCGACCGGCACGGGAAGCGCGGCCAGGAACTGCCGCGCCTGCCCCGTCCCGGCGAGCAGCCCACCGTAGCGGTCCACCAGTTCCTGCTGGAACCGCTGCCACTGCTCCACCGCCGGCGCGCCGGCGACCGCGACCCACTCCGGCACCGGCACCACCGGCACCGTCGGCACCGAGAAGTTCGGCACGGACCACGACGGCACCGGCAGGTCCGGCATCGACCACGACGGCACGGACAGGGCCGGCGCCGACCACGCCGGTACCGGCGGCACCGGCTCAGGCGCCACTGGCGCCGGTGCCGACAGCGACGGTGCCGGCACCGGCGGGACGGGCACCGGGGCCGGCCCGCCGGAGCCCGCACCCGCCGGATCGCCGACCTCCGGCTGATACGCGGACGGGTCCGGGGTGACCGGGATGGGCGGCGGCAGCGGCGCGACCGGCCTGCCGTCGGCGGTGAAGCCGACACCATCCGGCATCCGCCACCGGGGCCGGGTCGGGTTGAACCCCAAACCCACCGCGCCACGACGCGCACCCATCCCGGCCCCGGTCGCGGCCAACTCACCCGACCCCGACAACGCCCCGGAGATCGCGTCCGGCCCGAGACTGCCCGTGTCGTAATGCCCGTCGACGATGTAGCTGGCACCGATACCGCCGACCACCTCCATGCCGACTTCCGACACCGGCACCATCATCAGGCTGGTCAACAGGTCACGCGTGGAACCCGACACCCCGAGGTGCGCCAGACCACCACCCACGGCACCGGCGAACCGGGCCAACGCCGGCGAGGCCGCCGTGGTGACACCCGCCACCGCCAACCCGTACAACGCCTGCTTACCGACCTGCGCCCAGTCGATCCCCGGCATCAGACCATCAGCCAGCATGCTGATCTGCGCCAACAGCGACGACCCCGGCATGAACAACATCTGGATCGCCGTGCTGCTCGCCGCCGACCGCATTATCGACGACCGCAGGATCGTCTGGATGATCGTCCGGGTCTTCACGATGTGCGCCGCCGCCTGCGCCGGCAGGAAGAACGCCATCGCGAACGCGACCGCCAGCTCGGTCATCATGAAGATGAACATGACCAGCGCCTGGCGATCCGTCAGCTCCATCTGGTTGAGGAAGCCCCGCATCGCCTGGGCCAGGTTGACCTTCAGATCGGCGACCCGGTCCAGCATTTCCACGAACGGAGCGGTTTGCGCCACGAACCGGTCGTAGACCTCGCCCTCTCCCGCCGCCCGAACCGCCTTGATCGTCTGGATCAGCTCCGGAACCAACAGGGTCCGCGCCCGATCCGCGTGCACCTCCAGCGCGTTCATGTCGTACGCCAACATCGGCAGATTCGACCGGTGCAACCGCATCCCGGTGAAATTTTCCAGGGCCTGCTTCGCCGACTCATTGAGCCCAACGGAAGGAACGGGGGCCTCACCCATCGCGTAACGCCCCCTCCCCGCCCCGATCAGGGGCACTCAGTGCGAATCAATCAGCGGCGCAGACCACCGCCCCGGCCTTCGGCTGTCTCGTCTCCGCGGATCAGCCCCGCGTGCCACCGTTCATGTCCGGGACCATCTCGGTGCCGGTGGCCTCGGTGTTCTCCCCGACACGGCGAACCAGGTCCAACTTCTCGCCCTGGAACCCGGCGGCGTGAGCCAGCTTGACGTACGCCGCGAGCACGATGCCCGCGAGCACTTGCTGCACGGCCGCGCGGGCCTGCAGGCTCAGTTCGTCGTCCGCGGGGACGCCGGCCGCCCACCGGCACTCGGCGATCTGGCGCACCGGGTCCACCGTGCCGATCAGGTGGTCCTTGAACTGGCCCACCAACGGCACCTGCTGGGCCAGGACGTCCCCGTTGAACTCGATCCGTGACCCGCTCATGACGCCGCCGGCCCGGTCCGCCGGTCGGCACCGCCGGAAACCATGCTGGCGATGCCCTCGACAAGCTCCTCGATGCTCCCGGCCGACTGCGCGGCGTCGTCGAGGCCGGTGAGGTGACGCGTCAGCTCGGCGGTGCCGGCCATCGTCTTGCGCTGGGCCTTCTCGCGGGCGGTACGGGCCGTCGTCACGATCAGGTCGGCCAGCTCGGCTGGCGCGAGTCGCCGGTAGGCGTCCCCGTTGAAAGTGATCCGGTTCAGCTCGCCGTGCCCACCGACGGTCACCGACAGCAGCTTCTTCTTGTCCTCCACGGTGGTCTGCGCCCGAGCCACGCGCCGGCGTACCCGTTCGGCCGCCTCGTCGACGTCCTTCAGGGCCGCACGCATCTCGGTTAACAGTTCCTCGTCGCCCAACAAGCTCATCCCGACTACCTCCTCTTCTATCCCACGGCTGATCTGCGGCACCGGGTTCACGTCGGCGCAACAGTGTTCAACGGCCCCGGTACCGGCGACGTTCGTCCTGGCTGCCGGGGCGCTCGTCGACCGGCATGCCGAACTCGTCTTCCTCGACCCGGGTATCACGACCGCGCCGGCCGATCACCGCGGGCGCGCAGTCGGGGTCGGTGCCCCAGACCTTTTCGTCCTCCTTCAGCCAGGTGCTGCGCTGGCGATCACGGTCCTGTCCTTGCTGGGGTGCGCCACCCATGCCCGGCATCATCGGGGGCATGAACGGCATCCCACCGCCCGGCATACCGCCCGCGCCGGGCTGCGGGAGACCAGGGCCGGCACCCGGCCCTGGGGTCAGGTTGGCCCCGACCGGGCCTCCGACGGGCACTCCCAGCTTGTCCGGGGTCAGCGCTCCGGGCGAGCCGGATACACCCGGCACCGCCGACAGGCCCCCGGTGCCGACCTGCACCCCGGGAACCTGCGGGATGCTGGCCGAACCGGGTCTCGTGACGTCGCCGAGTACCGGAGGAGCGGTGATGCCTCCGGTCATACCCGGCTTCGGCGACACGTCCTTGCCGTCGACCGTGGTCGGGAACGGATTCCGGTCCACCGGCGCCGTCGGCCCGGCGTCGGGCCACGGCAACCTGCCCGTGTTCAGGCCCGGCACGGATCCACCCCCGCCGGTGTCGGGCCACGGCAACCTGCCCGTATTCAGGCCCGGCACCGATCCGGCACCGCCAGAACTCCCCGACGGGTTGGGCGGCAGCCCGAGTTTCGCCCGCTCTTCCGGCGAAAGTGGGGTTTCGTCGAGCAGTCCGCCGCGTTGCAGCGCGTCGAGCTGATCCGGACTGAGCTGACCGAGGTTCGTCGCACCCCCCGGCGACAGACCGTTCTTCCGCAGGTAGTCAGCCTGCTCAGCCGTCAGCGGCACATCGTCCAGCAGCCCCGCCCCGTCCAGTTGCCGCAACTGGGACGGCGTCAGGTCACCCAACGACTGCGGCCCGTTCAGGCCGAGCTTTGCCCGCTGGTCGTTGGTGAGGGGGGTCTCGTCCAGCAGCCCGCCGCGCTCCAACGCGTCGAGCTGATCCGGACTGAGCTGACCGAGGTTCGTCGCACCTCCCGGCGACAGACCGTTCTTCCGCAGGTAGTCAGCCTGCTCAGCCGTCAGCGGCACATCGTCCAGCAGCCCGGCCTTGTCCAACTGCTCCAACTGGGACGGCGTCAGGTCACCCAACGACTGCGGCCCGGACGGCTTGCGGGAGATCCCGAAGTTGTTGGTCGGCAGGGAACTGCCCCCACCACCGCCGGTGAACGGATTCTCCAGGCCACCGCCGGCAGACGGTACGACCGGTTTGGGGGTCGGAACGGGAGGAAGACCGTTCGCGCCACCGCCGCCAAACGGATCGCCCGCGCCACCGCCGCCAACCACAGCATCCAAGCCGCCATTGGCGAACGGATTACCCGCGCCACCACCCTCGGACGGCATGCCCGACTTGACCTTCAGGTCGTCGGGAAGGCCGCCGCCGGCACCACCACCGAACGGATTCTCCGCGCCACCACCAAAGGAACCACCCAAGCCATTGGCGAACGGATTACCCGCGCCACCACCCTCGGACGGCATGCCCGACTTGACCTTCAGGTCGTCGGGAAGGCCGCCGCTGGCACCACCACCGAACGGATTCTCCGCGCCACCACCAAAGGAACCACCCAAGCCATTGGCGAACGGGTTGCCCGCACCACCACCGGCACCCGCATTGGGCATCAGGCTGGTGGGAAGGCCGCCGCCGGCACCACCACCGAACGGATCCCCCACGCCACCGGCAGCAAAGGAACCACCCAAGCCATTGGCGAACGGATTGCCCGCACCACCACCGGCGCCCGAGTTGGGCATCAGGCTGGTGGGGAAGAAAGCACCGCCACCGGTACCGTTGGCGAACGGGTTACCCAGGCCGCCGCCGTTGGGGAACGGGTTGCCGAAGTTGGCTCCCACGTTCGCGAACGGGTTACCCACGTTGGCGAAGGGATTGCCCACGTTCGCGAACGGGTTGCCCATGTTCGCGAAGGGGTTACCCACATTGGCGAAGGGGTTGCCCATGTTCGCGAACGGGTTGCCCCAGTTGGCGAAGGGGTTACCCATGTTACCGAACGGGTTGTTGGGGAAGCCGCCGTTGGGCATCCCCACGTCGTTGGGCATCGGATTGGGCGGCACCGGCTTCGGGTCGGTGATGCTCATCGGGTTGCGCGCCTCGGCGAACGCCGAGACCAGATTCTTCGCCGCGAGTATCGCCGGCTCGAAGGTCTTGAGGGCGTTGTCGGCCCACATCTGGCGCAGATGCTGGTCCAGCTTGTTCCACTCGGGGATGCTGAAGGCGTCGAACGAGTGGTACTTCACCCACGCGGGCGGCGTCCACATGACGGTGCCCGCGTCCGATCCACCGAATTTGGTGCCACGGTATTCCGTTCCTTCTTTGTCCCCGGTGTCGGCGTACTGCTGACCCAGGTCCCAGGCGTTCGACTGGCCGTCGTGCAGGTCGCCGTACTGGAGCGTGCTCTCGTTGAACATCTGGGCGATGACCCGGTACGGGTGCTGCCAGGTGCCGGCCGGGTGGATCGAGGACCACTTCTCGAAGGTGTCGGCCACCGCCGTGATGAAGTCCCTCATGGCCTGCTCGACCTGGGACAGCGTGGTGTCCCACTGCTTGGCCTGGGGCATGATGTCGGCGAGGTACTTGTTCGCCTCCTGCACCCGGTGCCGCCAGGCCGATTCGGCGGAGCCCTTGAAGTCGGGGCTCTTGGCGTTCACCGACTTGACCTGATCGGTCAGCTCGCTCGAGATCCCCAGCGCATGGGTGGCCAGGTTGGCCAGGATCTCGCGGACCGACCCGATCGAGTCCGGGTCGAACGCCTTGTTCGGCCCGGCCACCTTGGGCAGGTCGGCGATCATCCGCTCCCACGCGTTGCCGAGTGAGACGACCGGGTTGCCGTCGGCGTTGGTCGAGTTCCCCGGGTCGGTGGAGTTGCCCTTCTGTCCCTGGGTGTCGTCCCGGCTGGTCACGCCCACCCACACCGTCACCCGGGTGATGTGCTTGGTAACCCCGCTCTGCTTCCACCGGTAGAAGGTGACCGCGTCCTTGTTGTACTCCGGCATCCACCCGCCGGGTTCGGAGTTCTTGAGCGTGCTCGTCTGGGTGATCAGCCAGTAACCGGGCCCCTTGATGCTCCGCGGTCGGAAGTTGTCGTTGATGGAAGCCTTTTCCCCGCCCTCTCCACCGCCGAGCACCAGCCCCAGAATGCTCGCCAGGGCATCCTCGAACGTCGCGGTGTTCGCCATGACTAACCCCCGGCTTTGGGCATGAAGTACTCGAACTGCTCGGCGCTCAGCGTGCTCGTCTGCTCGACGGCGTCGGAGTCGGCCAGCAGGAACTTGATGCCGTGCTCCAGGTTGTTGAGCTCGGTTCGCGCGCCCTTGAGCCGGTTGGCCAGGCCGGCCCGGACGACGTCGATCGCCCCCGTCAGGTCCTCCGCCTCGGTGAAGCCCTTCCCGCCGAGGCGCAGCTTGAACTGCTTGGTGATGTCGACGGTGGAATCCGGCAGGGAGCCGTACGGGTAGACCTTGCCGTACATCAGATCGATCTCGTCGACCTGCTTGGTGTAGGTGCCGTGCAGCTTCCGCAGGTAGCTCTCGTTGATGACGATGTTCTTCATCGTGTGTTCCTCTCGGATGGAGACGGGCCAGCGGGACTCGGCTGTCCGTACCCGGCCGGGGTCGAGGTCCGGACGAGTCCGTGGACAGCGGTGGGTCAGACGCGCTGGTCCACCCGGCGGTGCGGCGGACCAGCGCGCCTGACCCGGTATCGGCTCGGCGGAACTGCCGTCCCGACCTCGTGCGAGGTCAGGTTCGGCGGGGTACTAGCTGAAGATGGCCGCGCCCCGGTTGTCGCCGTGCTGGTAGTTGACGTTGATTTCCTGAAGGCGCTGCTGCCCCAGGGCCAGGGCCGCCCGCATCTCCTGCTGGCCCTGGTTCCACAGCGCCTGGGCGGCCTTGTAGGCCTCCGGCGCCTGACCGTTGTTGGCCGCGGTGAACCTCGCCACCGAGGTCTGGAGGTTCGCCAGCGACTGGTCGAGCTCGCGGGTCTCCCTGGCCATCTCCTCGGCGACGGCCTGAACCGCAGCGGGATTAATGCTGTAGTTGGCCATTCTCGGCCTCCTTGTCGTTCGTCGGTCCGGGTTTCGTCGGCCCGGGTTTCACAGGTGAGGGTTCGGCGGTCAGCCGGCGGCCCAGCCGCCGGCCCGCATCGCGCTGTCGTCTTCGGTCGTGGTCGTCAACTGCGCGTACTGCTGCATGTTCTGGTTGAGCATGTCCAGGCCCGCCTGGACCTTCTGGAAGCCGTTCAGCCACTGCTGGACGGCCTGGAGGAACCGCGGCGCAGCCGAGTCGCTCTGCCACTGGGCGGACAGATTGCTGCTGGCGGCCGTGACGTTGGCCTGGCTGTTCTTGGCCTCGGCCTGCGCCTGGCCGAACGCCATGACCATGCCCTTGATGGTCGCCTCATCAGCGACGATCCCCTGCTGGTTGACTGGCATGACTCTCCTTGTCTTCTATCGGAACGTGATGCTGGTGAATGGGTGGGAAATGTGCTCGCGCCTGCCGCAGGTCCGTCCGGAGGGGCGGGCCACGGCGGCGGGACGTTCGGGTACCCCGCGGCCTCACCTCCCTTCCGGCCGGACCAGCGCCGGCCCGGGGGGCAGCATGGCGACCAGCGCGGTGGGCATGACCACCGCCTGGTTGAGGGAGTAGCCCAGGGTGGTGACGTCGCCGCCCAGGATCGGGTAGGCGATCCCCCGCTCGTTGACCAGCAGGCCCTGCTGCCGCCACCGGTCGGTGTCGGCGGTGGCCGGGGGCATCAGCAGCGCTCCCCCGCCCGACGGCACCCGCACCGTCACGGCGGTCTTCCCGCCGCTGCCGCCGGTCGGCATGCCGGTTCCGCTGGTCAGGACGACCGTGGGTTTCTCGTCGGCCTGGCCCGCGTACTCCACGCAGACCACGGCGTCCTCGGGCATGGACGGTGGCACTGGTGGGGTGGCCGGCAGCGTGGTCAGCGGGCGCACCGGGCTGCGCTGACCGGCGGCGACCAGATCGGCCGCGGTGATGGCGGTCTCCCTGGCCCCGACCGGCGTGGCCCGCTGCAACCGGTACTCGGTCTCGGTCAGCGGGGCCAGCCCGTCGGCGGTCATCAGGTAGTGGTTGACCGTGCCGTTGCCCAGGTCCACGGCGAACATCTGGCCGATCGACGTCGGCCGGCCGGCCACCCTCGGCCCGGAGCCGCCGGCCCGGGCCACCTTCGGCGGGCCGACCGTGCCGCCCAGCGGGATCGACTCCAGCCAGGCGGTCGCCACCGGTACCGGAGCGAGCAGCCCCAGCCCCAGCACGTCGGCCATCCACGGCTGGGGAAGGAGCAGTCGTCGCCCGCCCCACAGCAGGTAGGTCTTGCCGCCCGCGGTGACCGGCAGCGCCTGCCCGTCACCGAGCGGGCCGGGGGCC
Source organism: Micromonospora sp. NPDC050187 (assembly GCF_044459745.1). Lineage (NCBI taxonomy): Bacteria > Bacillati > Actinomycetota > Actinomycetes > Micromonosporales > Micromonosporaceae > Micromonospora > Micromonospora sp. NPDC050187. The sequence goes on along the minus strand of NZ_JBITJH010000007.1, from coordinate 212,695 downwards.
GCCGGCACGTCGACGTCCAGCACGATCCGGCCGGTGTCCCGGCTACAGGCCCGCCACACGCCCTGGTTGACCCGGTTGGCCGCCGGCAGCACCTGCGGCCCGGTCGGGGTACCCACCGGCGGGCCCTGCGGCACCTTGGCGAGTTTGGACGAGGAGACGGTGACCGGGGTGAGTCGACCGCCGGCCAGCAGGGTGGCCGTCGCCACATCGTTGACCAGGCGCAGTTGGCCGTCGACCAGCACGTACCGCGCGCCGGTCGAGGCGTCCACCACCAGCATCCGCGGCTGCTGCCAACTGGTCGAGCCCGATCCCGGCATCAGCGCCCAGATCGCGACCCCGGCCAGCACCAGGATCCCGAGCACGAGACCGGCGATCGTGCCGGTGCGGTCCCGGCGGGTCGGTGACTCGGCGGTCTCCGGCTCGGCCCGCACCAGCGCACCGGTCACCCGGGTCATCATGTACCGCTGGGCGTCCACCTGGTCACGACGCGACGACATGTCAACCCACCCGCGCCCGGACCACGTCGATCAGGCCGGTGATGACCACGACGGTCGGCCCGAGGGCGGCCACCATCGCGGTGTGGGCCAGGTCGCCCATCCGGCCCCAGATCGGGTTGAACCGCCGGCCGACCGGAATTCGCGCGGCCACCCCGCACGCCACCGCCAGGAGCAGGCAGCAGCCGATGGCCAGTTGGGCGGCGAGCGGACTCCGGTCCGTGGGCGCGGTCAGGCACCAGGCCGCGATGGCGACCAACGCCGGACCAGCCAGCGCCACCCGGTGCCAGATGCTCGTCATCGGGCGGGTGACCAGGATCTGGGCGACGGCGGCCAGCCAGGCGGCCAGCGGTGCGGCCCAGCCGGGCGCCGTCGCCAGCCACACCATCGCGGCTCCGGCGACCAGTCCGAGCGCCGCGTACAGGGCGGTCATGAACTGGTCGGCGGCGGCGGCCCGGGTGAGCACCCCGGCGGCCGGTTCCGGGTCGATGTCCTTCTGCAGGTCCGCCGGTTCGACGGGCATCTCCGGCAGGGCGAACCCGGCGAGCTTGAAGGCGGCCGACGGTACCGCCGGGCGCAGCGCCGTGGTGACGACGACCGTGATCGCGGCGATCGTGGTCCAGTCCAGCGTGGCCCTGGTGTGCAGTGCGAGCGCGGCGACGACCATCAGCCAGGCCGCCAGCAGGCCGACGGTCACCTGCCGCCAGCCGGTGCGCGGGAAGACGAACGCGGCCACCAGCAACGCGGCGACGGTGCCGACGGTGACACCCACGAGGACCAGCCGGGGTACGGCAGCGCCGGCGACCGCGTCCAGCGCGGCGACCACCGTACCGACCACACAGGCGGCCCCCAGGACTCCGGCCGTGGCCCGGTCGGCCAGCTTGCGTACCACCGCGAAGCCCGCGACGAAGCACATCCCCGCCATCGCGGCGAGCAGCGCCGGGTTCCGGGACTCGGCCGGCCAGATCCGCGCGGCGGCCAGCCAGGCGGCCAGCCAGGCGGCCAACAGCAGCAGGGCGGTGACCCGCGTGGTCTGCGGACGCCACAGCCCGGACCGCTTGCGGATGCCGGCCGAGACGCCGTCGACCAGGTCGTCGTAGGCCAGCGGCGGGATCTGGTCGGTACGCGGGCGTACGTGCACGACCTCGCCGTCGAGCAGGTCGAGATCGCCGACGGTGCGCGACTCGTCGAAGGCCGGTCCACCCAGCCGCTGCACGATCCAGCCGCTGTGCTCCAGCCCACGATCGGCGAGGTCCGGTCCCAGCGCGCTCAACAGGGCCGGCATCATGTCGGCCAACGGGATGTGGGTGGGCAGACTCACATCGACCTGGCTGGTCGGTCCGACGACCAGCAGTCGGCAGAGTTCCCCGCGCTCGGCGCTCATATCCCGAACACGTGTGCACGGTCACCGGAGTTCACAGAGTTTTCTTTCCGCCCCGGGTGCTACCTGCGGGCGGCGGGCAGCACCCGGACCGGGACCCTGCAACAGCCCGGCAGCGCCCAGTTGCGGCGATTGACGGTCACTCACCTTCGACCCGTCCGAGTGGGGCGAACGGCTTCTGGACAACCATGCCGCTCCTGAGCTGGCCGGGAAGAGGCTGTTCGCCGCTGGCCGGCGTGGCCCAACTGCCGGCCTGCATGGCGCTGTCGTCTTCGGTCGTGGTAGTCAGTCGCGCGTACTGCTGCATGTTCAGGTTGAGCATGTTCAGGCCCTGCTGGACCTTCTGGAAACCGGTTAGCCAGTTGTTGACGGCCTGCTGGAACTTCGGCGCGGCCGCGTCGCTCGCCCACGATCCGGCCAGCGCCTGGTTCGCGGCCACGACGTTCGAGTGGCTGTTCCTGGCCTCGGTCTGGGCCTGAGCAAACGCCTTGACCATGCCGGTGATCGTCGCCTCGTCGGCGACGATCGGGAGTGTGATGCCTTGCGTGACGTACCCGTACTGTTTCTCTGCCATGGCTCTCCCTGTTCGTCATCCGGCGCGCTGCCGGCGGAAGGTGGGTGACGTGGCCGCGTGTGCCGCGTCCGCCTGGTGGGTCGGGCCACGGCGGCGGATCGGTTGGGCACCCGGCGGCCTCACCGTCCTTCCGGCCGGACCAGTCCCGGCCCGGCGGGCAGCAGCCGGGCCGGGACCGTGCGCTCGCCGAGGAACCAGTACTCCCGGCCGGCGGCCTGCGGTCCGGCTCCCTCAGCGTCGCCGGAGTGGGCACCGGAACCGAACCAGGTGGCCGGTGTCGCGGCACGGTCCAGCAGCGCCTCCGCCTCGGGCGGCAGCACCACCACGTCGAGGGTCTGGTCCTGGTTGCGTCGCCGGTCGGTGACCGACGTGACCGGGCCGAGGTCGGTGGAGAGGTGCCCGAACGCGAGCAGCAACGCGGTCCACGCGGTGTCCGGCTCGGGCAGCCCGCGTACCAACGGGGCGACCGCAGTGAGGCACAGGTCCCCGGAGCGCGACAGGTGGTGCCAGCGCAGCAGGTCCACGCAGGCGACCAGGGTCGGCAGCGGGTCCGGGTCGGGGCAGACGACCGGCGGCTGGCCGTCGACCGGCGGCAGCCAGCTCAGCTCGCTGTGCCCGCGTACCGCCGGCGCCGGCTTGACCAGATCGGCCGCGCCGATGCCCAGCCGGGCCAGCAGCCAGTGATGCACCCGCCCGGTACGCATGGCGGTGACCGCCCAGGTCCAGGAGGCCGGCTCCCCCCGCCACCCGGACGCCCCCGCGACCGGCGGCTCGGACCCGGCCTCCGGGTCCGACGGGGGCGGCGGTTCCGAACCGGTCGGCGGGTCCGACCCGGCCGGTTGGGGGGTGTCGGCGGCGTACAGGTCGCGCGGGTCGCGCAGGTAGTTGTACCGCGCGCCCTCCAGCCACAACGCCAGCGCGGGATGCCCCGCCGGGGCCAGGATGACGTCGTTGAGGACGATCTCGTCGGTGAGCGCGTGCAGCGTGAACCCGTGCGTCGACGCGGCGACCCGGTCGAACAGCTCCGGCAACCGGGCCGGTCCGTCGGCCTCCGGCGGCCCGTGCCACCGGCCACGGAACAGCCGGTAGCCACCGCCCGGCGGGCCCTCGGCACCCGGACCCGCCGGGCTGTCGGCCCGCTCGTCCGGCGGGAGCGCGACGTCCGGGAGGAAGTGCAGGTCACCGTCGGCGTACAGGCCGCCGAACCGGTGCACCACCTCGACCCGGAGGTGGTCGCTGGCCGCCGCGAAGCCCTGCGGCAGCCCCCGGCCCAGCTCCAGGGCGTACGGGCTGTGCAGGGTCATCGGCGCGTTCGCGTGGAACAGTTCGGCCACGCTCACCAGGTGGATGCCGTGGGTGTCGGCCCAGGTCAGCAGGGCACGTACCGGGGCCAGCGGATCAGGTCGGCCGGCCGGGGCGGGCGGAGCGGCGCGGGCCGCGTCGAAGCGGGCCCGTGGGATGTCCGTCCACAGCACGAAGTCGACCTGGCCGGCGTAGCTGTCGGCCGCCGCGCCGTAGTTGGCCCAGAAGCCGTTCGACTCGGGCAGCGGCCGGCCGAGCCAGATGCCGTGCACGACGTGCGGGATGGCGGTGGTGTCGGGAAGCGGTGGCGTGTGCTCCGGCTGGCCCCAGAGCCGGGCGGCCCCGTCCCGCCGGAACGTGCTGACCCGGCCGGCGTCGGCGGCGAGGGCCGCCGGCTCCAGGTCGGCGGCGCTGGGGGCCGGACGCGTCATGGTCACCCGCCGCAACAGCGGCGCGACCAGGTGCGGGGCGAGACGGCGTACGTCGGTGCCGGCGAGGAACTCCGGTGCCCGCGACAACCGGCGGGAGCCGAAGATGTCGCCGCCGATCCAGCGGCGCGCCAGGTTCTCCTCGGCCGCCCAGGTGTACAGGGCGGGGTAGGTCATCCGGCGAAGCCAGTCCAGCAGCCCCGTGTCGCAGGGCCAGGCGGTCGGCGCGGCGGACGGTCCGGGCAGGCAGGCCAGGGCCCGCAGCCGCCGGGCCAGTTCCTCGGCCGCCGCATACGCCGAAGCGGACTCGGCTGGCGCAGTGGACTCGGCTGGTGCAGTTGGCCCGGCTGGCGCAGTGGACTCGGCGGTGCCTGCGGCGCGGGACGACCCCACCGGCTCGGCGGTACGGGCCGGCGGGGTGGGCGTACGGCGCGGGCGGGTAGCGGTGCGGGTCATCGGCCGGCCCCGGTTGGCACGGGCTCGGGTACCAGTGCCGTCTGGATCAGCCGGCTGCCGCGCCGGGTGCACAGCAGCGCCCGGCCCGGGGGCAGCGGACGCGGCCTGGTGTTACCCAGCAGCGGGCCTTCCGTCGGCGGGCAGGACAGCGCCACGTCCGGAGTGTTCAGTTCCTGGATGCGCCGCAGCAGCGGGTCCATCGACAGCCGCATCGCCCCGGCCGCGGCCCGCGCGACGACCACGTGCAGGCCGATGTCGCCGCCCTGGGGCAGCAACGGGATCAGGTGGGCCAACGGGTTGTCCGGCCCGGCGAGCAGTTCGTAGTCGTCGACCAGGACGTAGAGCGCGGGGCCGGACCACCAGTCGCGGGCGCGTAGCTGCTCCGGCGTGATGTCGGGGCCGGGAACCCTCGGCCGGAGACCGGCCAGCGCCTCGGCGGCGGTGTCCCGGGTGCTGTCCGGCGAAACCGAGTAGCCGAGCCGGTACGCGGCCGGTACGTCGTCGAAGAGTTGCCGCCGGTAGTCGACGGCCATGATGCGCGCCTGGGCCGGGGTGTGGCTGGCGACGATCGCGTGGGCGATGAGACGCAGCAGGTTCGTCTTGCCGCTCTCGGTGTCCCCCAGCACGGTCAGGTGCGGCATCGCCCGGAAGTCGTGCCACACCGGCGCGAGCTGGTCCTCGTCCACGCCGAGCGCGATGCGGGTGTCCTGCGGTGCCGGCAGCTCGGCCATCGGCAGCGAGGCCGGCAGGGTGCGTACCGCGGGGGCACGTTCCCCGGCCCAGTTGTCCGCCACCGCGGACACCAGGTGCTCGGTGGCCGCGACGAGCCCGTCGGCCGACTGGACGCCGTCGATGCGCGGCAGCGCGCCGAGGAAGTGCAGCTTCGCGTCCGTCAGCCCGTGCCCCGGGCGGCGGGGCACCTGGGCCGCCGCGCGCAGGTCGATCCCGGACTCCACCGGGTCACCCAGGCGCAGTTCGAGGCGGGTCCCGATCTTGTCACGCATCGACATGTGCAGCTCCGACCAGCGGCCCATGGTGATCATCACGTGGACCCCGTAGTTCAGGCCACGGGCCGCGATGTCCCGGGCCATCTCCTCGGCCGGCTCGAACTCCTGGCGCAGCACGAACCACCCGTCCACGACCAGGAACACGTCGCCGAACCGGTCCTCGGGGATGCGCCCGTCGGCCTGCGCCTGCCGGTAGGCGTCCCGGCCGTGGATGCCCAGATCCGCGCAGCGCCGTTCCCGCTCGATGAGGATCGAGCGGACCTCGGCCACCGTGCGGCCCACCCGCTCCGGTTCGTGCCGGCCGGCGACCCCGCCGATGTGCGGCAGGCCGGTCAGCCCGGCCAGCGAACCGCCGCCGAAGTCGAGGCAGTAGAACTGCACCTGTCGCGGCGAGTGGGTCAGGGCCAGCCCGCACACCAGTGACCGCAGCAGCGTGCTCTTGCCGCTCTGCGGCCCGCCGGCCACGCCCACGTGCCCGCCGACCCCGGCCAGGTCCACCACGAGCAGGTCGCGCACCTGCTCGAACGGCTTGTCGATGAGACCGACCGGCACCCGCAGGTACCCCTGCCGGCCGGCGTCGATCGGACGCAGCCCGTGCTCGGGGTCGGGCAGCAGCGGCGGCAGCACGTCGTCCAGGGTCGGCGCGTCCTCCAGCGGCGACATCCACACCTGGTGCGCCGGCGGCCCCTGGTCGACCAGCCGTTCCACCAACGCGTGCAGCACGGTGGTGCCGGTGTCGGTCGACTCCTCCGGCGCCGGGTCCGAGGGCGGGCGCGGCGCCGGGACGGCGGGCGCGGCGGCCCCGGCGGTGAACGCGACCACCTGGCTGGCGATCACCTCGCGGTGCAGCCCGGTGCTGCGCACCCGGTGCGGGCCGGACACGTACGCGGCCCGGAACCGGGTGATGCTGGTGACGCTGGAACGCAGGTATCCGTTGCCCGGATCGCCCGGCAGCTCGTACGCGTCGGGTACGCCGATGACGGCCCGCGACTCCATCGCCGAGAAGGTCCGCAGCCCGATCCGGTACGACAGGTGGCCCTCCAACTGGTGGATGCGCCCGTCCTCCAGGCGCTGCGAGGCCAGCAGCAGGTGCACCGCGAGCGAGCGGCCGAGCCGACCGATCATCACGAAGAGCTGGATGAACTCGGGGTTGGCCGCGATCAGCTCGCTGAACTCGTCCACCACCACGAAGAGGGTGGGCAGCGGGTCGAGTTCGGCACCCTGGGCGCGGGCCTTCTCGTAGTCACGCGCCGAGGTGAAGTTGCCGGCGCTGCGCAGCAGTTCCTGCCGGCGTACCAGTTCGCCCTGGAGAGTGGTCTGCATCCGGTCGACCAGCGCGGCCTCGTCGGCCAGGTTGGTGATGAGCGCGGAGACGTGCGGCAGCCGGTCCAGCCCGACGAAGGTGGCGCCGCCCTTGAAGTCCACCAGGACGAAGTTGAGGGTCTCCGAGGAGTGCGTGGCCGCCAGGGCCAGGACCAGGGTGCGCAGCAGCTCGCTCTTGCCCGACCCGGTGGCGCCGATGAGCATGCCGTGCGGCCCCATCCCGCCCTCAGCGGACTCCTTGATGTCCAGCTCGATGGGGGAGCCGTCGGCGGCCACCCCGATGGGCACCCGCAGCCGGTCGGCGGGCGAGCGGGACTCCCACCGGGCGCGCGGGTCGAAGGTGTCCAGGTCGGGGATGTCCAGCAGGTCCGGCAGGTCGAGGACGGCGCTGAGCCCGCTGGCCGGCTGCTCGCCGGTGACCTTGGTGGCGTGCCGGGCCATGATCCGGGCCAGCGTCCGCAGCCGGGGCAGGTCCAGGTGGTCGGGTGCGGCGAGCCGGGTGCGCACCTCCCGGCCCACGTGATCCTTCTCGATCATTTCCACGTCGGTGGCGGACACCTCCAGGTTGAGCACGTTGTCCCCGTCGGCGAGGCCACGGCCGTCGAAGTCGACGAGGACGGCGTTGCGGTACCCGGCGACGGTCAGCCGGGCACCCGGCGGGATGACGCCGCCGTCGCAGACCACCACGACGAACGGTTCCTCGCGGGAGGGCTGGGCGTCGTCGTCGAACCGGGAGCGGCCCGCGAACTCCCCGCCCAGCAGCCGCTCCACCTCTTCCAGCGTGGTGCCGAAGAGGCGTACCGGCCCGGCCACGTCGACGTCGGTGGCGTGCTTGGCGTGCGGCAGCCACTTGGCCCACTCCCACTGCCCGGCCTCCTCCGCGCCGACGCAGAGGGCCAGCCGCAGCTCGTCCGGGGCGTGGAAGGTGGCCAACTGGGCGAGCATGGCGCGCACCATGCCCCGCGCCACGTCCCGGTCGCCACTGATCCGCACGTGCGCGAAGCCGGGCAGGCACAGCGCGACGGGCTGGTCGGGCACGGTCGTGTAGGCCTTGATGAACCGGCGCAACGCCTTGGCGCACACCGGTTCCAGGTCCTCCACCGGCTTGGTGTCCAGCGGGGTCATCCGCACCGCGAGCCGCTGGGCGCCGGTGCCGACCCGGATCTCGCCGAAGTCCGGATGCGTCGGCCGGCGCTCCCACAGCCGACTGGTCATCGCCAGCGACCACAGCGACTCCGGGTCGGGGTGCCGCCAGGCCAGCGCGTCCCGCTGTTCCGCCGCGTACTGCCGGACCTGCGCCCGGGTCTGGGACAGGTAGCGGAAGTAGTCGCGCCGGTCGCCGTTGATCTGCTGCTTGCGGTTGCCGCCGGTCATCGTCATCTGGAACACGGCCATGGCCAGCATGCCGCCGCCCATCATGACCAGCATGACCATGCCCATCGGGCCCCTGAGCGAGTTGCTCATCATCATGAACATGAACCCGCCGGTCATCAGCAGGCTCGGCAGGATCATCCCGAGCGAGCGGAACCCGGCGGGCTGGACCTCCGGGACGACCGGGGGCTCCTGCAGGGTGATCTCGCCGTGCGGCAGCTCGGGTCCGTTGCGGCGGGCCGGCCGCCGGAAAGGTCTGGTGCTCACATCCGTTACACGGCTGCGGGCCGGAAAGGGTTGACCGGGACCGGGATCGATACTGTCCGCACCGCGAGATTGCGGAGACGCCGTCGGCCGGGCGGGGCGGGCCGGGGCCCGCAGGCGATCAGAAGGACCGTCTCCGCAGGGGAGTTCCCGCCGGCCCCGGCCGACCGTACGACCGCAGCCGCTCCGGCGCCGCATCCGCGCCGTCCATCGCCGGGAGCACCGGCATGTCCGGCAGCCCGTGCAGGTTGACGTCGACGGCGAAGGGCACCCCGGCCGCTTGCTCCTCCGGGTCACCCGCCGACGCCGGCCGGGTGAGCAGCAGCTTCAGGTCGTCGTGTCCACGGTCACCGGTCCAGTACACGTCCTTGGTCGCGATCAACCGCTGGAACTGGTTGCCGCACCGGACGATGGCACCCGCCTCCACCGAGACGTTCGGCCGCCAGACACCGTCCCCACGGTTGTGTTCGAACCGCAGCCTCCAGCGCCGCCCACTCGCGGACGCCGACGTCCCGACCTGCAGTTCGAGCATCTTCTGGACGTCACCGGAGAACACCAGCCGCTGCGCGAAGGCGGACTCCTTGCCCACCACCGTGATCTGCCACGTACCGTTCATACTCACTGCCGGCATCTTCCGGGCTCCTTCTCTCGTGACTACGGCGGCGGGTCAGGCCGCCACGGCGGCCCGCACGTCGGCGGCGAACAACTGGCGCATGTCGTCGACGGTCGGCGCGGCGGTGCCGCGCAACCGGTTGGCCTGCTTGGTGATGGTGCGTTCGAGCAGCTGCCGGGCGTACCGGCCGTTGCCGAAGCTCTCGTCCCGGGTCAGGCTGTCGAAGTGCTCCGACAGCACCGGGAGGCAGTCGTTGCTGAAGTCGAAGCCGCTGTCGCGGGCCAGCGTCTGCACGATGGACACCAGTTCCGAGGCGGTGTACGACTCGAACGGGACCTGCCGGCTGAACCGGGAGGCCAGGCCCACGTTGTTGGCCAGGAACCGGCGCATGTCCCCGGTGTATCCGGCGGCGATCACCACGATGTCGTCCCGGTGGTCCTCCATCAGCTTCACCAGCGTGTCGATGGCCTCCCGGCCGAAGTCGTTGCCCTGGCCGGCCAGCGCGTACGCCTCGTCGATGAAGAGCACCCCGCCGCGCGCCCGGTTGAACACGTCGGTGGTCTTGACGGCGGTGTGCCCGACGTACTCGCCGACCAGGTCGGCCCGGGAGACCTCGACGAGCTGCCCGGTGCGCAGCACGCCCATCGCGGCGAGCAGCTGTCCGTACAGTCGGGCCACGCTGGTCTTGCCGGTGCCGGGCGCCCCGGCGAAGACCAGGTGCCGGGAGATCGTCGGGGCGGGCAGGCCGGCCCGGGTCCGGGCCTCGGTGGAGGCGATCAGGTCGATGACGTCGGTCACCTCACGCTTGACCGCGTCCAGGCCGACCATCGCGTTCAGCTTGCCGAGCAGGTCCTGGACGACCTGCGCCACGCCGGCCGCCGCCGACGGCGCGGCCGCCTGTTCACCCAGGTCCTCCGGCAGCAGCCGGGCCAGTTCGAGGTCCGGGGCCTGCGGGTTGTTCGACAGCCGGTACGCCTGCCGCCCCAGCATGTCCTCGAAGACCTGCCGCGCCACCCGGGCGTTGCCGAAGGTCTCGTTGCGGGGCATGTCGCTGAAGTGGCGCACCAGGGCCTGCCGGGTCTCGTACTCCAGCGCGTAGTGGTGGGCGCGGCAGAGCCGCTCGACGATCTCGGCCAGTTCGTCGTCGGAGTAGCTGTCGAACTGGATGGTGCGGGCGAAGCGGGACTCCAGGCCCGGGTTGGCGGCCAGGAAGGTCCGCATGTTCGGGGTGTAGCCGGCGACCACCACGACCACCTCGTCGCGGTGGTCCTCCATCAGCTTGACCAGGGTGTCGATGGCCTCCCGGCCGAAGTCGTGGCCGCCGCCCCCGCCGGTCGAGAGCGTGTACGCCTCGTCGATGAACAGCACCCCGCCCAGGGCCTCCTCGAACCGGGCCGTGGTCTTCACCGCGGTGCCGCCGACGTGCTCGGCGACCAGGTCGCTGCGGGACACCTCGACCAGCTGCCCGCTGGCGAGCACCCCGAGGGTGGCCAGGATCCGGGCGAAGATGCGGGCCACGGTGGTCTTGCCGGTGCCGGGCGGCCCGGCGAAGACCAGGTGCCGGGACATGGGCGGTACGTGCAGCCCGGCCTCCCGGCGACGCTTGGCGATCTGGTTGAGCCCGACCAGGGTGGCCACCTCGTGCTTGACGCCGGCCAGGCCGACCAGCCCGTCCAGTTCCCGCAGCAGCGCGGCCACCGGACCGTCCGGTTCCCCGCCGCCGCCCGGCGCGCTGCCCGGCGTGCCGGCACCGGGGCCGCCGCCGGCGGGTACCGCCGGAGCGGGTGACCCGGCGTCGGACGGCGTGGGGCCCGGCGGGCGGGCGCCGGACGGTTTCCCGGGCGGCGCGCCGCCCGACCCGGCGCCCCCGGTCGGGTCGGGAGCGGACGTCGGGGCGTCGTCGACGGTCGGTGGGGTCGGTCGCCCGGCCCCGGGCGGCGGGAGGGAGATCGGGCGTCCGTTGTGGCCGGTGTCCACTCCGGACAGCTCGACGGCGGCGGTCGGGCTCGGCGCGTCCACGGCGACACCCCCGTTGCCGCGCACCACCCCGCCGTGGAGCCGCACCGGCGCGTCGGTCTCCACCACGACACCCGGGCCCTGGTTGCCCACGATCTCGCAGTCCGTCGCGGTGACGCTGCTGCCGGCGCCGGCCCGGATCCCCGGGCCGCGACTGCCGCTGATCCGGCTGCGGGACAGAGTGGCCGCGCTGGGGCCACCGGTCAGCACGCCCGCCCCGCCCGACTCCTCGACGGCCATCGAGGACAGTGTGGGCCGGGCGTTTCCGGCCACCTCCACGCCGACCCGGCAGCCGGTGATCCGAGAGTTGGACAGCACGGTGGTCGCGCTGTCGGCGAGCTTCGCCCCGGCGGTCCGCGCCCCGGTGACCTGGCCGTTGGAGAAGCGGCCGGCTCCGCCGGTCGCATGCAGGCCGTACCGGACGCCCTCGATGGTCAGGTTGTGCAGTTGCGGGTCGGCGTCCTGCTCGATCGCCACGCCGATGGGAACGTCGCGGACTCCGACCCCGTCCAGCCGCGCCCTCGACCGGCCGGTCAGGAACACACCCGCGTCCGCGCAGTCCGCCACGGCGCCCCCGGTGAGGTGCGGCGTCGCCGTGCCGTTGACCACCACCCCGGCCGCGCCGCAGTCGCGCACCTCGCAGTTGGTCAGCGTCGGCGCGGAGGTGTCCCGGCAGTCGAGGCCGTGGCCCCGGGCCCGGGTGACGCGCGTGTCGGAGAGCGCGGGCGCCGCCTGCCCCATGGTCACCACGGCGTGCACCCGGGCGTCCAGGATCTCGCAGCGCTCCAGCACCGGGGTCGCCCGGTCGCTGGCGAGCAGCCCGACCTCGCCACCGGACACCGTGGTCCCGACCAGGTACGGACGGGCGGCCTGCTGCGCGACGACGGCGTACTGGCCGACCTCGTCGATGCGGCAGTCCTCCAGGCGTGGGGCGCTGGCGCCCACGGCCAGGAGCGCCGCCTCCGCGATCCCGGTGAACGTGCAGTCCCGGAACACCGGGGCGCTCGACCCGGCCGTCATGATCGCGCACTTGGCGATGCCGCGTACGCGCACGCGGGTGTACTCGCCCGCGCCGGCCTCGTGGACGACACCCGCCCCGCCGGAGTTGCCGATCGCGCCGCCACGCATCTCCACGGTGCCCCCGCGCACGTGGATCGCGGCGGCCCCCGTGGCGTCGACGGTGCACGCCTCCAGGCGGACCCGGCCGGCCGCCACCTGGAGCAGCGGCATCCGCTCGTCGCCGCCCCGGATGGCGATGTCCTGGATCAGGATCTCGCCCCCGGCGGCCAGGATGGCCCCGCCCGTGGGCACCTCGATGGTGACGGTGCCCGGTCCGTCCTCGGCGACCAGGACGACGTTCCGACGGAACAGCGGCGCCTCGCGGTACACGCCGGGGCGTACCGCGACGGTGTCGCCGGGCGCCGCCGACTCCAGTGCCCGGGAGATGTCGGTGAGGCATCCGGTGTCCCTGGCCGACACCGACAGCACGCTGCTGGTCACGAGTTCGCTCCTTGCTGACTGTCGCCGCCGGGGGTGTCGCCGGCGTGGGGCGGGCCGGGCCGAGCCGAGCCGCCGGGGTCGGACCGGAGGAAGCCGGGGACGGTCTCCTCGTACATCACGCGCCGCCCGGTCCGGGTTCGAGGGCGAACGGGCGGTCGCCGGCCGCGAGGCCCAGCGGCCAGGGCAACGGTGCGGGCGCCGCGCGTTGCGGCTGGGCGGCGAGCGCGTCGCGCAGCTTGCCGGCCACCCGCTCGTCGACCGCGCCGTCGCGGTGCCCGGAGACGACCTCCCGCAGCAGTACGTACGGCGCGCCGTCCGGCCCCTCGTCGACGCCGAGCACCGCGAAGCGGGAACCGGCGGCGAACATGGCCCGCCCGGCCCGGACGCCCGGCCCGTCCGCGATACCCAGTTGGTCCAGCCGCCGCGCGGTGGCCGACCAGATCGCGTACCGGCCCGCGTCGCCCTCGCTGCCGCCGTGGCATGACACGGTGGTGAACGCCGGCTCCACCAGCAGCTCCCCGGGGCGGTACCGGGTGACGTCCAGTCCGGTGGGTGGCGTGGCGAAGACGGGTCCCCCGACGGCCGGCAGTTGCTCCAGCCCGGCGCAGGCACACCGGGCCAGCAACTGGACGTCCTCGTCGGGCGTGCCCCCACCGCGCAGCGCGCCGTTGACCCGCTCGCCCACTCCGTCGAGCAGAGCCAGCACGGTGACCAGCCCGGCCATCACGTCGTGCGCGCCGACCGCGCTGCGCAGCCCCGGGTGCAGCGACAGCGCCCGGGCCACCGTCCGGGAGTGGGCCTGGAACTTCCAGCCCAGCACGGTACGCAGCCGCTCCCGGTCCGCCTCGTCGGTGCGGGCCCGCACCCCGAACCACGCCGCCCCCCGGTTGGCAGGCGGCACCGGCGGCAGACCGACGCCCACGCCGTTCGACTGGGCGTCGGTGGTTGCCGCGCCGGTCGTCGGAGCCTCCGTGGTCACCGGGCCGGCCGCCGGAGCATCCGTGGTGTCCGGGCCCGTGAGGGTGGCCGCAGCCGGTGCGGACGCGGTCAGAGTGGCCGCAGCAGGTACGGACGCGGTCAGGGTGACCGCAGCCAGGGCGGACGTCGCGGGGTCGGCGGCATCCGGGTCGGCGGCCTCCGGGTCGGCGACCAGCGGCCGACAGGTGTCCAGCTCCAGCCGGGGCACGTCGAATTCCGTCAACACCATGCGCTGGACGCCGAGGTCGGGCCGGGGCAGCTCGATCACCGGAAGCGCCAGGCTCTGCACCTCGAACGCCGCCCCCAGGGGCAGATCGGTCCCGGCTTCCGGTGCCGCCACGGGCGACGGGACCGCCGGGTCGACCGGCGACGGGGCGGTCCCCGGAGCGGTGGTCGCGGGCGACGGCACCGGAGACGGCGGCTGCTGGTCGCGGGCGGGCACCCGACCGGTCGGGGCGGGGCGGACGCGTACCCGCCCCAGCGGAGGCAGCACGTGACCCGCCGGCTCCGGTTCGTCCCCGCCGCCCGGACGCCAGCACCAGAACAGCCCGTCCGTCGAGGCGCGCCCGAAGGTGAAGCGGATCCCGCCGTCCGAGGCGTAGACCGGGGCCCCCAGGTCGACCGCGAGTTGGTGCAGCACCGGCCCGACCCGGTCGGTCGACGTGGACCGCTGGGTGACCAGCAGCACCGGCCGACCCCGCCAGCGGGGGCAGTGCCAGATCGCCTGGGCCAGGTCGGCGGCGGCCACCGGCCGGCCGCCCAGCCGGAAGCCGGACCGGCCGGCCTCGACCGCGAGCGCGAACCAACCCGCCGGGCCGGGGGTGACCGATCCCGGTGCCTCCCACGGCCCCGGATCGAGCACCGGCACCCGCGCACCGGCGTCCGGCCGGATGCGCGCCACGGCGGCACCCACCGCCTGCGACGCCTGCCGCAGGTACCGCGCCACGTGCTGCCCGACCGGTACGCCCTGGGCCGGCTGCGGCAGCTTCCAGGACGACGGCAGGGGTGCCCGCTGCCGCAGGGCGAGCAGTTCGGTCACGGCGACACCGGCCGCGTAACGGCGTCCGGCCGTGCCCCGGGCGTCACGTCCGGCAGCTCCGGGTGCGTCGGCGCCACACTGTCGGGCGACGGGATGTCGGACGGGGAGGCGTCGGCCGGTGCCACCGGCTCGTCGTCGGGACCGGGTGCCTGCCAGACGACCGCCTCGGGGTCGGGCCGGCACAGGTGGACCAGGGCACGGTGTACGGAGATCTCGTCCAGTGGCTCGGCGGGCTCGTCCCTGGTCAGGTGCGTGACCAACTGCGGGTCCGGCGCCAGGCCGTAGTGCTCCAGGTAGTACCCGACCGCCTCGCTCCACAGCCAGGTCCCGTCGGTACGCAGGTGCATCGGCACCACGTCGCCCCGGTCCGGGGCCAGGATGTCGGGCATCGCGGCGCTGCTCCACGCGATGACCATCCCACCGCGTAGTGCGGCGAGCAGGTCGTCGCGTTCCATGGCGTCGGAGACCACCGGCCGGTTGGTGGCGAACCACGGGCCGCGTTCCGGGTCGACGCCGTCGAAGAGCCGGGCGGTGGTCACCGGCACGGCCGGGCGCTCCGCCCACAGCAGCGAGCCGGACGCGCGGGCCAGAGTCTGGTAGAACGGCGCGTCCACCCCGGCCCAGCAGACCTCCACCTGGGCGTCGGCGTCCCCGGCCTCGACCATGGCCTGTCGTAGCCGGGCGCTGGCGGCGGGCAGGGAGTCCATGGTGTCGTCGACACTGACCACGGCCACCCGAACCGGGTCCTGCCAGGGGCGTGCGGTGGACGGCATCCGCCACGCCCGCCACACCGCGCGTACCGCCGGGATCGCCGACACCGCCTCCAGCAACGCCTGGTCGATCGGGTCGAGAAGGTCGAGCGGGTCGGCGGTGCGGTCCTGCGGGAGCACCATCGACGCCAGCTCCTCCTGCGTGGTCGGCAGGTCGGACAGGAACTGCCAGGGTGCCGGCGAACGTTCCCCGCGCAGCTCCTCCAGCGCCATCCCGAGGTCCAGGTCCCCGCCGCTGAGCACCAGTTCCTCGCGCAGCGCCGCGATCTCGTCGGCGTCCAGTTGCAGCGGCTGGGAGACCGCCTCGAAGGCGACCGCCTGTACGACGTCCAGCCGCCGGCCGGCGGCCAGCGCGTCCCGCGCGTCGGTCAGCACCCGGTCCGGCAGCGAGCCGGCCAACCGGAGCAGCAACGCGTGCATCGACTCGTCACGTTCACCGTCACGTGCGTCGTCATGTTCGTCGTCCCGTGTCACCTCCGGTGCCACGTCCAGGTCCGTGTCCACGTCCACGCGCCCTCCTTCACCGCGTCCAGGGTTCATCTGTGGCACGCCCGACGCGCCAGCAGGGTTCACGCCTGCCCCGGCCCGGATTCGCCTACTTGTGCCGCCACCACGACTCGGTGCTGGCCCGGTCCTCCTTGCGGAACTCCGTGCTGACCTGGCGGCCGTGCACGATCATTCCCGCGTACCAGGTGCGGGCCACGTAGTTGAACGGCCCCATGTCGAGTGGGCCGGCCTCCCGGGCGTTGGTGACGCAGAACTCGAACAGGTCCCGGCAGAACTCCAGCACCGTCTCCCGCCGGCCGCCGACGATCCCGGCGTTGAGCAGGTGGGCGCCCCGGTTGTCGGACAGGAACTGCAACAGCTTGGCGCTGCCACCGTGCTGGTACACCATCCACGGGATGCACAGCGGCGCCGGCTCGTCGCCCACGTACAGCCGGTCGTCCATCTCCGGGAACGGATCGCGCAGCATCTCCACGTCGGTGCCGTCGACGCACCACACCTGCTCGATCTCGGGGTGCTCACGCAGGTACCGCCAGCAGCACAGCCAGCGGTGGAAGTACGGCGAGCCGCCGTCCCCGCCCGGTGTCATCCGCACGTGCGTAACCAGGTCGGTGTCCGGCTCGTCGTCGAAACAGTCGTGCAGCACCACCAACCGCTGCCCGTGCCGCTCGACGGAGCTGCGCAACTCGGCCAGGTCGGCGTAGTCCGGTGTCCAGGTGACGCCGCGCTGCGGGTCGGCCTGCGCGGTGAGGTACGTGGTCAGCACCACGTTCCGCGTCGCCGCCGCACCGACCGGGACGGTGCGGAACTCGCGGTACTCGGTCGAGGTGTAGCTGGCCTCCGACCGGGTCTTGAGATTGCGCACCAGGGTGAAGCGCTCGATGTCGGACACGCTGGAGCCGACCCTGGTGCGTTCGTCGCAGCTGAAGATGAGGTCCCCGCTGCCGACCACGTCGGCGAACCGGAACGAGGTCAGGCCGGCGTTGTAGATCCGGTTGGAGAAATCCAGGTGCTCGTACCCCCACCGGCCGTACCGGGTGTCGTACCCGCCCACCCGGTCCAGCACCCGCCGCTCCAGGTAGAGCATGCAGCCGCGCGGATGGGTGTACGCCCGCAGCTCCGCGTCCCGGTAGAGCTCCACCGCGTCGGTCAGCCGGCCCTGCGGGGTGTCGGTGAACATGTACATCAGATGCGGCTCGGCACTCTCGATGTACGGCCGCTCCCAGCCGTCCACGATCGGCCAGCAGTCGTCGTCGAACAGGAAAAGGTGCGTACAGCCCTGCTCGACCAGCAGTTCCAGGCACTTGTTCTTGGCGCGGGCGATACCGACGTTGCGGTCGAAGCGGAACGTCGCCTCCTCCACCGGCTCGTCGCTGGCGTCGTCGACCACGACGATCGCGGCGCCGCTCGGCGCGTACTTGCGGATCGCCTCCAGCGCGGTACGGAGCACCGTGCCCCGGTTGTGCGTGGTGACCCCGATGCCCACCGTCGGGAAGTCCGTCTCCATGCCCACCTCTTCGGTCGGGGCGCCACGGCGCCGTCACTCGGGCCGCCGCCCGGCCGGGGTACCGGTCGTCGGGGCGGTGCCGGACGACCGTCGCCGCGGCCCGTACCGCCGCCGGGTGCGAGGGCGTCCACGTGGGTCACGGCGCCGGGGCACCGTCGGGTTCACCGGTCGTTCCGCGAGCCAGCGCCCGGCGCGGCGTGGCCGCAGGTCCCGGGCGGGGCGTAGGGACAACCCTCTCCAACTCGCGGGTTCGCCCCCGCAGGAGCAGGGGTCGCACCATGTCGAGCGACCGGCCTGCGGCGGCACTGTCAACTGCATGGGCGAACGGGCACAGAGCAGGCGACACGGCAGCGCGCTGGAGAGCGACTCCCGCCTCCGCGAACTGATGGACACCTACCAGCAGCCGCTGTTGAGGTACGCGCAGCGGCTGACCGACGGCGACACCGGACGCGCCGAGGACGTGGTGCAGGAGGCGTTCCTGCGGGCGTGGCGGCACCTGGACCAGCTCACCGCCGACCGTGGGTCGGTACTCGGCTGGCTGCGCCGGGTGGTGCACAACCTGGTGATGGACGGGTACCGGATGAAGAAGGCCCGGCCGACCGAGGTGGACATCGAGAACGCCGCCGAGGTGGCCACCTCGGACCCGATGGCCGGCGTGGTGGACTCCCTGCTGGTCGAGCAGGTGCTCGGCGGGCTGTGGCCGGAGCACCGGGCCGCGCTGGTGGAGACGTACCTGAACGGCCGGACCGCAGCCGAGATCAGCGCGACGCTCGGGGTGCCGGTCGGCACGGTCAAGAGCCGGTTGCACTACGCGCTGCGGGCGGCCCGCAAGGCGACGGCGGGCCACCTGCTCTGCGCCGCGTGAGCCGCTGGACGCCACCGTGGCGGAAGGCCGTCGGGGCCCCCGAGCCGGGTCAGCCGACCCGACCGGAGCCGCCTACAGTGGGGGGCATGCGCCGCTCGACGCAAGACGCCGACCGGCCGTCCCCGGTGCCGGGCCCGCCGGACGACGTGGCCCGGGTGGTCGATGCGGTGCACGGACTGCCGGGTCGGCCGCTGCCGGGAGTGCAGGCCGAGGCCCTGGCCCGGGCGCTGGGCGGGTGCCTGGAGGCCACCACGGTCACCATCGCGCTGTGGCTGCCCCTGCCGGCGGGCCACGAGGCCGACGACGCCACGGTCGACCACATCGTGGAGGAGTACCGCTGGCCCGCCACCGACACCGAGGCGACGGCACCCGTGACCGGCGCGACACCGGTGCGGCTGCGCGACGGCGAGCAGGTCCTGGCCGACCTCATGATCGAGCCTCCGACCGCGGCCGAACGGCTGCACCGGTGGCCCGAGCTGCACGCGGTGACCCGCCTGCTGGTCAGCGACATCCAGGCCCAGTCGGTCACCGCCGCCGCCGAGCGGCTGATCGGTCAGAGCGTCCTCCTGCTGGCCGACACCCGCCTGCGGGCCGCGGGCGAGATGGAGCACCAGCGGTACCAACTGGAGCGCGACCTGCACGACGGCGCCCAGCACCACATGGTCGCGTTGCAGATGTCGCTGGCCATGGTGGAGCACCAGCTCGACGCCGGCAACGCCGCCGAGGCGGGCCAGCACCTCGACCGGCTGCGGGAGCTGCTGGCCAGCACCGAGGAGGTGCTGCACACCACCGCGACCGGTCTGCTGGCGCCGTTGACCGACCACGGTCTGGTGGCCGCGTTGACGGCCCGGCTGGAGGCGCTCGACACGGTCACCCTGGACATCGACCCGGAACTGGTCGGTTACCGGTACCTGCCCGAGGTGGAGGCTGCCGTCTACCTGGCTTGCCTGGAGGCGGTCAGCAACGCCCACAAGCACGCCCCGGGCGCTGCGGTCACGCTGACGCTGGCCACCTCCCGCCGGGGCCTGAGCTTCGAGGTCGCCGACACCGGGCCGGGCTTCGACACCGGAGGGCGGATGCCGCTGCGCCAGCTTGCCGCCCGCCTGGCCTCGGTCGACGGCACGCTGACGGTGCGGTCGAGCCCGACCACCGGCACCCGGGTCAGCGGGTTCGTGGCGCTCTGAGCCGTCCCGCCGGTGCCACCGGGCCGCCCGTCCGGGCCGTGCCGGCCCACGTGCAGAAGACCTGCTCGGGGAAGTCGCCGGTCAGTCGACGCCGTCGGTGAGCAGCCGCTCGCACGTCCGGACCAGCAGCGCGCACGCACTGCGTCCGGCCGGTCCCGAGTCCGGCACCATGGTCTGGGCCCGCCAGAACGCCAGCGCCCGGGTCACGGCCCGGGTCACCTCCCCCGGGTCGGCGTCGTCGGCCAGGCCGAGCCGGGACCGTACGTCCGGGCCGTGCGCGCCGAGCAGGCGCACCGCCTCGTCGTGTCCGCGCGGCAGCCGGATCCGCCCGCCCTGCAACGCCTGCAACAGGTCCAGCTCGGGTATCTCGTGCGCGCCCGCGACGGCCGCCTCCACCGCACGGGCGAACTGCTCGTCCAGCTGCCCGGCGGCCAGGCAGGCCACCAGCGCGCGCAACGCCCACCGGGCGGCCAGTAACCCCACCCGAGCGCGTAGCCGGGTGCGCAGCGCCGCCTCGATCTCGGCACCGCCGTCCGGGGCCGCACGCCAGTTCACGACCGCGTCGCACATCGACCCCAGTTGCTGGGGCGTTCCGGCCGTCGCGGCGGTGCCCTCGGGCAGCGCGCAGACCACCACCGGGGAGAACCCTTCCCCGTACGGCGACCGCAGGGCGGTCAGGAACTCCGACTCCGCCGCGCTGGCCGGCCCGGACAGCACCAGCACGACCGCGTCGGGGGGCCCGTCGGCAGTTCCCGTCCAGCGGCGCAGCCGGGCCGCGAGGTCGGCGTCGACGTGGTCGCGGTGGTGCAGCAGCCGCAGCCCGCGCAGCGCGTCCACGGGTCCCTCGACCAGGATCCGGTCCACCCCGGCCGCCGCGCCCGGCCACGCGGCGCCGGACCAGTCGGGCAGCCGGACCGGCCGCCACGGCGGTGCCCCGCGAGCCGGGTCCAGCGTGATCCGTGGGTACGGCTGGTGCTGGTAGCCGGTCGGCGGGGACAACCCGGCCGGTGGCTCCCCTCGTGGCGTGCCGGCCGGCTCGAACAACGCCGACACCAGCTCGGACGCCGAGGCACCGACCACCACCACCCGGGCCCGACCGTCCTGCCGGTCGACCGCGACCCGTAACGGTGGGCTGTCCGCGGACGCCGCCCGGCTGGTCACGAGCAGGGTCAGCAGGCGACGCACGGGAACACCGGCCAGCAGCTCGGGTGCGGCGGCGTCGGCCTCGGCCGGCGTCGGCTCGGCGACCCGCGCGGGCTCCGGCCAGTCGCCGCCGAGCCGCTCCGGCAGCAGGATGTCCACCACGGTCGGCTCGTCCCGACCGGCCCGCTCCACCCGCAGCCGGCCGCCCAGCGCGGCCAGCCGCTGGGAGTCGTCCCGCAGCGCCGCGGCGACCTCCGCCGGCTCAATGCCGGCCCGCTGCGCGCGGATCTTCAGCACCCCGCCGGACCGGCCCAGTTCCAGGGTCACCGGCTGATCGCCGCCGCTGGCGCCCAGCGCCGCCGCCGCGGACGCGCCCGCCTGGTACAGCCCGGACTCGACCTCCCAGCCCTGCCGCCGGCCCAGTTCCCCGCTGAACACCACCGGCACCGGCAGCGTCGCGGTGACCTCCTCCAGCGCCGCGCGCACGCCGGTACTGCGCAGCACCTGCGGGTACACCCCGCGGACGACGGACCGGAACTGCTCGATCATCTCGCCCAGCCCGGCCCGGATGCCACCGACGATCGCCGTGGCCTCCGGGGAGCCGGCGCGCAGCGCCCGCTCCAGGTCCGTGGTGCGGTCCAGGATCGCCTGTAGCTGCCGGCCGGGTGTCGCGGTGACCGCGGTGGCGAGCCGGTCGCGCTCCACCGCCTGCACCGTGAGCAGCTCCAGCCGGGTCGCGCCGACCCGCTGTGCCGCCTGGTCGACCCGGGCCCGCACGGCGGTGCACGCCGCGCGGTGGCGGGCCTGGCGCAGCAGCAGGCCGACGCAGACCGCCGCCTCGCCCAGCGACGCCGTCCCGGCCAGCGAATACCGGGGATCCTCCGGGCGGGCCAGCACCAGCACCCCGGACCGGGTCCCGCCGTCGGTGACGTCCGCGGTCGCGACCACCCCGGCCGCGTGCAGCAGCAGGTCCGGGTCGGCTACCGGGTTCGGCAGCGCGCCCCGCCCCCAGCGCCGGGACTGCCATGCGACGGCGGGTGCCCAGGGTGGGGCGCTGGTGCCGGGTGCCGTCTCCCCCGGCAGCCACAGTGCCGCGTAGCGCACCGTGTGCGCCTGGGCGAGATCCCGCAGCAGCGTGCGCAGGATCGGTCGGTACCCGCCCAGCGGGTCCCCAGGCCCGCCCGGCGCGGGCAGCGCGTCTGCGGACGCCAGCTGGACCAGGGCGGTGAACGACCCGCCTGGACGGGACGGATGCGTCCGCTCGCCGCCGGTGGCCCGGAGCACGGCCCTAGTCCGCCATCTGGTTCGAGCGCATGTACGCGAGCACCGCCAGGACCCGCCGGTGGTGCGCTGCGGACTCGGCCGGCAGGTTCAGCTTGGTGAAGATGCTGGCGATCCGCTTCTCGACCGTCTTGACGGACAGGAACAGCTCGGCCGCGATCCCGGAGTTCGACCGTCCCTCCGCCATCAGCCGCAGCACGGCGCGTTCCTGCTCGGTGAGGTCGGCCAGCAGGCTCCGCACCGGAGGGCTCGGCCGGTCCACCAGGTTGGCGGCCAGCACCGGCTCGATCACGATCTCACCGGCCGCGATGCGCACCAGCGTGTCGGCGAGCACGGCCACCCCGGCCACCTGGTCCTTGAGCCGGTACCCGATCCGTTCGGTGCCGATCTCCAGCAGCCGGAACAGGTAGTGCGCCTCGGCGTGCTGGGACAGCAGCAGCAACCCGACGTCGGGGAACCTCGCCCGTACGCGCTGGGCGGTGTCCAGTCCGCCGTCCGCGCCCGGCGGCATCCGGATGTCCATGATGGCCACGTCGACCGGGGTACGGGCCATCAACTCCAGCAACCGGTCGCCGTCCTCCACGCAGCCGACCACCGTGTGCCCGGCAGCGGACAGCAGCAGTTGCAGGCCCTCCCGGAACAGCGCGCCGTCGTCAGCCACCGCAACGTCCATGGCCCGCCTCCCGACCTCGACACCGACGATCTTGTGATCCCCCAATACAGTGGCGTATCGGCACGGCGTTGTCACGGTCGACCACGACGTCGCGTGGCGGCGACGGCCGGGCTCGGCGACGCCCGCAGCCGGTCCACGGACCCGGCTACCGCAGCTTCAGATTCCAGGCCGTCACCGCCGCCACCGGGTCGGCCACCGTCGTGATGCCGGTGCCGCCGGTGAGCCCGACGTGGGCCTGGCCGGTGCCGACGATCCGGCGCAGGTCGACCGAGGTCGTCACCAGCGGCTCGGCCGGGCGGAAGCCGGACTTCCCGCTCGCGTAGACCCGCAGTCGGTGCATCCGGGCGTCGTAGTCGATCCACACGTTGACGACGCCCCTGCCGTACAGGCTGAAGCCCGGTTCGGTCCACACGAGATGCCGGGTGACGTCGCCGTTCCTGGTCACCGCGACGTGCTGGCGGTCGACGGGGTCGAAGGCGTTGGGCCAGGCGTCGAACTCGACCGCCAGGCTCGGCCGGATCCGCGGCCGGCCGGTGCCCGGCCGGGCCCCGTACCCGAGCCCCTCGCCACTGCTCCCGCGCGCGGTGCCGGACCGGCCCTGGACCACGAACGCGATCCCGTCGCTGATCTTCGTGATCTCGAAGGAGAACCCCGTGCTGAAGGAGCGGGACGGGTCGATCGTGGTGGTCGACCACGCACTGCCCGCCCTGTCCCGCCCGGACGCCAGCACCAGCCGCCCGTCCGCGACGGTCGCCGACCCGTTGAGCCGCAGGTCGGTGGTGTCGCGGAAACCCTGGAACGCGAACACGGGCGCGACCTTGCTCATCGGTGCCTGAACCGTCGGTGGCCGTGTCCGGTCGACCGCCCGTGGTGGCGTCGGCGCGGCTCTGGTCCGCTCGGGGGACGCCGTGCGGGACGAGCTCGCGTTCGCCAGCACCAGGACGGGGGGCGCGTCGAGCGGCTCCGCCGTCCGGATTCCACCGGCGTTGCTCGCCGAGAACGTGACGGCAGCGGCCACGACCAGCACCACGACCGCTGCCACCCTCGCGACGCCGCGCCGCGAGGCCTGCTGTCGGATGGGAGACCAGAGGGTACGGCCGAAAAGCGCGAACATCACGTCAGCTCCCGCCTCACGAGCACATGCCCGTGTCGTCGTCGTGGGTCACGCTCCCTGCACGTGCCATAAGCGGGCCCCGGTTCACGGCGCGCGCACCGGGTTCAGAAGTCAGAGCATCACCGCCCTACGCAGCCGGCTGTGCGAGCCGCAAGGCTCGGTGCGCCCGTCCTGCTGGCCCGCGCGGCGGCCTCCGGCGAGCGGGTCCTGGTGCGGTCGTCCACCCGGGCGGTCCGGAGGTGCCGGGGGCGGACGGTGCGGGACGGTCGATCCGAGGGTGGTCACCCGAGGGCCGACCACCCGGCCCGCACGGATCGGCGGCAGCGCTCCTCGTCGTCGCCGGCGCTCACGAACAGCGCGGTCAGGATGACGGGCGCGTGCACCATGAGCGCCTCACGGGGCAGGACCCCGGTGATCACCAGCATGGTCAGGCCGTGACCGGCGGCCCACATCTGCGTGGCGACGGCCTCCGGGTCACCGGCGTCGACGAAGCGACCCCGCTCGCGAGCCCGAGCGACACCGGAGACGAGGACACCGAAGGCCCCCGCCACGGCCTGCGGATCGTCGAGATCGGCCACCGCGTCGTACATCGTCCGGTACAGGGCCGGGTTGGACAGCGCGTTGTCGACGTAGGCGGCACCGAGCGCCGCCAGATCGCGTACCGGGTCGGAGGTGGGCCGCACCTGGTCCAGACGCGCGGCCAGGCGGGTGAACCCCTCCTGGCGCACCGCCCGCCACAGCCCGGGCATGCCTCCGAAGTGCGTGTACACCGCCATCGTCGAGGCGCCGGTCCCTTCGACGAGCGCGCGTAGCGTGACCGGCTCACGGCGGGCGAGCATCTGCGCCGCGCGCTCCACGAGGACCAGGCGGACAGCCGCTGAGGCAGTTCTCGGCACGCGAAGAATGATACATAGCACTGCTATGGCACTCGAAGCATAACGGCGTTATGCTTCGGCTCCACGGCACGGCCCATCCGGGGCCGCGTTCCGGCGGAGGAGGACCCCATGCCCGTGCAACTGTTGAACCCCGATGGCCTGCCGAAGCCCGACATGTACCGGCAGGTGGCGGTCGCGTCCGGAGCACGGATGGTCTTCCTGGCCGGTCAGGTGGCCCGCGACGCCGAGGGCCGACCGATCGGCGCCGGGGATCTCGCCGCCCAGGTCGAGCAGGCGTACCTCAACGTCGCCACGGCGTTGGCGGCGGTGGGCGGCAGCTTCGACGACGTGGCCAAGCTGACCGTGTACGTCGTGGAGTGGGACGGCGGGAAGCTGGCCGACCTCGGCGCCGGCGTCCAGCGTGCCGCCGCACAGCTCGGCGTCGACCTGGTCAAGCCGATCACCCTGATCGGCGTCGTCAGCCTCGGCGAGCCCGACCTCCTCGTCGAGGTCGAGGCCGTCGCCGTCCTGGACTAGCCGGTCCCGCCCGCGTCACCTCGGAGCGGGTGGAGTCGACGAGAACGCGTCCGCCCCGGTCCTCGCGGGCCCTATCGGCGAGCGCGGATTCGTTCTCGTCCCGCACTGCTATCGCTAATGCGTATTAGCGCTCTACCATCTTTCGGACACGTCGTCGAACCTCGCTACGAAAGAGGTGTCCATGTCCCCTCGGCGCAGAACGCTCGTCGCATGGCTGACCCCGGTCGTCGCGGCGCTGTCGCTGGCCGCGGTCGGTGTCGCGGCGATCCCGGACGCGGTCGCCGTGCCGGCTCCGTGCCAACCCGACGTCGACGGGGGGCCGGACTGCTCTGCCATGGAGAAGCCGCTCACCGCAGCGGTGGGCACCGAGCGCGACCTTGCGCTGAGCGACCTGGACATCCGCCTGATGCCGCTCGGCGACTCGATCACCTACGGCGTGGAGAGTTCCGACCGGAACGGCTACCGCGACGAGTTGTACGACCACCTCAAGGGCAACGCGCGGCACGTCAACTTCGTCGGATCGGTGAAGACCGGGTCGATGAGCGACAACGACCACGAGGGCCATCCCGGCGACCGGATCGACGAGATCGCGGCAACCGCCGACTGCAGCGTGCCGCGCTATCAGCCCAACGTCATCACGCTGCACGTCGGCACCAACGACATCGGCCAGAACTTCGCGCTGTCGTCCGCGCCCACCCGGCTCAGGAACCTGGTCGACCAGACGCTGGCCGACTCGCCACGGGCCACGGTGCTGGTCGCCCAGCTCATCCCCATCGGCAGAGCCGGGTTGCAGTCGCGCGTCGACGCGTACAACGCGGCGCTGCCCGCCGTGGTGCGGGACCTGCAGAACGAGGGCAAGCGCGTGCTGCTGGTGGACATGAGCAGGGTGCTGGTCACCGACGGTCTGCAGAACGACGCCCACCCGAACGACGAGGGCTACGCCAAGATGGCCGCCGCCTGGTACGAAAGCGTGCTCGAGGCGACCGCCAGGGGCTGGATCCAGGCGCCGCTGCCGGAGAACGCCCCCACCGGCTGCACCCCGGGGGACTCCGACGACACGGCACTCGGTACGGGGTGGCGCAACCTGGGCGTGATCGCCCCCGGATACGGCGGCACCCCCGGCCGTACGATCATCGCCGAGCTGAACGGCGACAAGCGGGCCGACTACCTCCAGGTCTATCCGGACGGCAGTTTCCGCGCCTCGGCGAACACGGTCGGCACGCCCGGGCAGCCCGACTGGGTGGACGTCGGCAGGTACGCCCCTGCGGCACAGACGGCGGTCCACGGCGACGAGGTGCGGTTCGCCGACCTCAACGGGGACGGGCGCGACGACTACCTCGTGGTCGGTTCCACCAGCGAGGTGCGGGCGTACCTCAACGTCAGGGGTTCGGGTGACACGCTCGCGTTCGTCCCCTGGGGGATCGTCTTCCGCGTCGACTCGTTCAACCGGAACAACCTGCGCTTCGCGGACGTCACCGGAGACGGGCGTGACGACCTGCTGCGGGTCGGCGCGGAGGGCGCGGTGCACGTGTACCGGAACATGTGGGACCCCGCCACCGAACGCCGAGCCGGTGAACCCCAGCCGCCGGCCTGGCGGCTGTGGCTCGACTGGGCCGGCGGCACCCGGGGCTCGTCGCTGGAAGCGGTCCGGTTCGCCGACGCCGACGGTGACGGGCGGGCCGACTACCTCCAGGTCAGCGTCGAGGGCGCGGTACACGCCTTCCTCAACCGTGGTGGCGGGGGCAACGGCGGCTTCCAGGCCCGCTACGACTGGGCCCACGAATCGGGCTATCCCCGCCCGTACATCCAGTTCGCCGACATCAGCGGCGACGGCAAGGCCGACTACCTGGTGGTCTACCAGGGCGGCGCGGTCCGCGCCTGGCTGAACCGTGGCGGCAACTAGGACAGCAGGGACGCTCGTGATCACGTGCTGAGTTCGGCCCGTGGTCGACCGCCTCAGTACGGATAGCGGGCCGGGGCCGCCACGCCGCGCTGGCGCCGCAGCTCGACCGCCCGCTTCTCCTTCCGGATGATGGCCACGGTGTACCAGGTGAACGCAACGGACATCAGCGCCAGCGGGATGGCTCCCCAGAAGGGCCGGCCCTGCGCCCACGAGACGGACAACGCCAGCGCCAGGGCGATGGTGAACGCGGTGAACACGCCGGCGAGGACCCGCAGCCCGCCCACGGTACGCACCATGACGCCTGATCCGCCCGGGACGAAGCCGACCTCCTCCGGCCGGTACAGGGTCAGTTCCCCGTCGACGGCGCGGAGCAGGCGCCACGCCTCCCCGCGGTCCCGGAGCCGTCGGTGTTCGGCTCGGGCGGCCTCGTCGCGAGCCGCGCGTCCGGCGTCGTCTGACGGCGTTCTCATCGGGCGGCGTCGTCCGCCGTCCGGGACCGGCCCGGCCCGTCGGCGTCCGCTCCGGCGGCCCGGCGGGCCCGGGCCCGCCGCTTCCCCTCGTGCATGGCCTGGACCCGGGCCACCGGGATGGTGTGCCCCTCGGCCACCAGGTCCGCCGGGAGCCGCTGCGGCGCGGGCATCCGCGCCGACCACGGGTCGTGCGCGGCGACCAGCGCCGGCACGGTCCGGAGGGTGAAGTCGGCCGGCGTGACGTCGGCGAGGTCGGCCCAGTCCACCGGGAAGGAGACCGGCACGCCGGGACGGAGCCGGGGGCTGTACGCGGCGACCACCGTCGCCCCGCCGGCCCGGGTGGAGTCGACGAAGACGCGGCCACCCCGGTCCTCGCGGATGAACGCGGTGGTCGCCAGCGCCGGGTCGATCCGGGCGGCGCGGGCGGCGAGGGCCCGGGTGGCGGCGGCGGTGTCCGCCGGATCGGTTCCCGGCTCCACCGGTACGAAGACGTGCACCCCCTTGGCCCCGCTGGTCTTGACGGCACCGGCGAGACCGGCGTCGGCGAGTGCCTGCCGGACCAGCCCGGCGGCGGCCACGGCCAGCCCGAAGGCGTCCGGATCGGGCGGGTCGAGGTCGAGCACGAGGTGGGTGGGGCGCTGCGGGTCGTCGGCGGTCGCGAGGGTCGGGTGGTACTCCACCGAGCGCTGGTTGGCGAACCAGAGCAGGGTGCGGCGGTCGTCGCAGAGCGCGTACGACACCTCGCGGTGGGACGCCTCTGCCCACAGCGCCACCCGGCGTACCCAGTCCGGGGTGTAGCGGGGCAGGTTCTTCTGCATGAAGGGGGCCTGGCCACGGAGTGCCCGGACCACCGAGAGCGGCCGGTTCCGCAGTGCCGGAAGGAGTCGGTCCCGGACGGCGTCGAGGTAGTCGACCAGGTCCCGCTTGGTGAGGTCGGAGCCGGCGACGAGCGGCTGGTCCAGGTTGGTCAGGGGGACGCCGTCCCGCATCTCGTCCGCAGCCGCCATCAGCCCACCCTTCCGGTCGCCCGGCCGGCGCGCAACCGGAACCGCCGACCTGCCGCATGCCGGGCCGGGGTGATCCGGCCGGTGACCGGGTGGGCGTGACGCCTTCACCCCGCCTTCTCCGATCCGGGCGGATTGTGACGAACGCCACGATCTTCTTCTGACCGATCGGTCAGCTCCTGACCGATCGGTCAGGCATGCTCAATGGTGGGAGGTGGCCAGGTTGGCACGGTCGGTACCGGAGACTCGGGACGAGATTCTCGCCGCAGCCGCGAAGCGGTTCGCGGTGACCGGTTTCAAGGGCACGTCGTTGCAGGACATCGCCCGTGACGTGGGGTGCTCCAAGGCGGCGGTGCTCTACCACTTCGCCAACAAGGAGACCATTTTCACCGAGCTGATGGCCCCGGCGATCGGCATGCTGCTCGCTCTCGACGAGCGGCTGCTCGGCGCGACCGGGCAGGCCGCGCAACGCGACGCCCTCGAGGGCATCGTCGGGCTGTCGCTGCGCTTCCGCCGGGAGATCGCCCTGTTGCAAGGCGAGTTTCCCGAACTGCTCCAGCACCCCGCCTTCGCACACATCCAGCGCTGCTCCGACCGGCTCCGCGACGCCCTGGCCGGCGGATCCACCGGGGCCGAGGCACGGGTGGGCGCGCTGATGGTGCTCGCCGGGATCGCCGCCGCCTGCGCGCAGTTCCCCGACCTGGACGACGACGAGCTGCGTGCCGCGCTGCTGGCCGTCGCCCGCCGGGCGCTCGGGCCAATGGACTGACTGACCTCTACCGCTGCGTCCGTTTTCCATCCACGACCCTGAGGACAGGACTAGAAAACCATCATGGCGACCCTCTTGTACCGGCTCGGCCGGGGCGCGCTACGACGGCGGCGACTCGTCGTCACCCTCTGGCTCGTCGCACTCATCGGGCTCGGCGGGGCCGCGGCGCTGTTCCGCGGCCCGACGTCGAGCGACTTCACCATGCGGGGCACCGAGTCGCAGGAGGCTCTCGACCTGCTGGCGAAGGAGTTCCCGGCGGCCAGCGGCGCCACCGGCACCATCGCGGTCAAGGCACCCGCCGACGGGCAGCTCGGCACCCCGCAGGGGCAGGCCGTCATCCGGGAACTGGTGCAGGAGGCCAGCAGCCTGCCCGGCGCGGTCGGCGCGGTCGACCCGTTCCAGGCCGGCGCGGTCTCGCCGACCGCCCGGTACGCCCTGATCCAGGTGCAGTTCTCCGGTGGCGCGGACGAAATCACCGACGAGCAGCGCGAGGCGTACGAGGACATCGGCGCGCGGGCCGAGAGCCAGGGTTACCAGGTCGCCCCCGGCGGTGAGGTGCTCAACGCCGAGCCGGAGGTCGGCTCGACCGAGGCGATCGGCGTACTGGTGGCCCTGATCGTCCTGGTGGTGACCTTCGGTTCGCTGGTCGCGGCGGGAATGACCATGCTCAACGCGCTGATCGGCGTCGGCGCGGGCATGGCCGGGCTCTTCGCGCTCAGCGCCGTCATCGACCTGACCAGCACCGCCCCGATCCTGGCGCTGATGCTCGGCCTGGCGGTCGGCATCGACTACTCGCTCTTCATCACCTCCCGGTACCGGCAGAACCTGCTCTCCGGGCTCACTCCGGAGGAGGCGGTGGGGCGCGCGGTGGGGACCGCCGGATCGGCAGTGGTCTTCGCCGGGGCGACCGTGGTCATCGCGCTCGCCGGGCTCGCCGTGGTCAACATTCCGTTCCTCACCGTGATGGGTCTCGCCGCCGCCGGCACGGTGACCGTGGCGGTCCTGGTGGCGATCACGCTCCAGCCGGCGCTGCTCGGCTTCGCCGGTCAACGGGTGCTGCCCCGCAAGCTGCGCGGCACCGCCCCGGCCGACGTGGACGTCGCCGAGGACCGCTCCGGCTTCGGTTTCCGCTGGGCCCGCTGGGTCACCCGGCTGCGGATCCCGGTCATCCTGGCCGGGCTGCTCGGGCTGGGGCTGCTCGCCGTCCCCGCCACCGACATGCGGCTGGCCCTGCCGGACGCCGGCACCGCCCCGGTCGGTTCGCCGGCCCGGACCTCCAACGACCTGATCACCGAGGGCTTCGGGCCGGGCTTCACCGGCCGGCTGGTGGTGGTGGTCTCCGGTGACTCCGCCGAGCAGACCACCGCCGCGCTGCCCCGGGTCAGCCAGGAGATCCAGGGCACCGAGGGCGTGCTCGCGGTCGCTCCGCCGCAGCTCTCCCCGGACGGTCGGACCGCCCTCCTGGCGGTCATTCCGGAGACCGGGCCGACCGACCAGGCGACCGAGACGATGGTCCACGACATCCGGGGCGCGGTCGGCGGGATCGACGGGGCCGACGTGCTACTGACCGGCGTAACCGCGATCGGCATCGACGTGTCGGAGAAGCTCGCCGACGCGCTCCCGATCTACCTGCTGCTCGTCGTCGGACTCTCCGTCCTGCTGCTGATGCTGGTGTTCCGGTCGATCCTGGTGCCGGTCAAGGCGGCCCTGGGCTTCCTGCTGACCGTCGCGGCGACCTTCGGCATCACCGTCGCGATCTTCCAACAGGGCACGCTGGCCGACCTGGTCGGGCTGGACACCCCCGGCCCGTTGGTCAGCTTCCTGCCGATCCTGCTCATCGGCATCCTGTTCGGGCTGGCCATGGACTACGAGGTCTTCCTGGTCTCCCGAATGCGGGAGGACTTCGTGCACGGGGACACCGCCGCCCAGGCCACCATCAACGGCATGGGCCACGGCGCCCGGGTGGTCACCGCCGCCGCGCTGATCATGATGTCGGTCTTCGGCGGCTTCGTCTTCCTCGACGACCCGATCATCAAGTCGATGGGCTTCGCGCTCGCGATCGGCGTCGCCATCGACGCCTTCGTGGTGCGGATGACCATCGTCCCGGCGGTGATGTCGCTCCTCGGCGACAAGGCGTGGTGGCTGCCCCGCTGGTTGCAGCGGACCCTGCCGAACGTCGACATCGAGGGCGAGGGGCTGCGCGCCCACCTCGACGAGAAGGCCGCAGCCGGCGTCCGCTGACCTGCCCCACCCCGCCCCGACGCCGGTCCTCGCCGGACTGCGCGCCCGGGGTGGGGTGGTAGCAGGGGCCCCCTGCACCGCAAAAAGCGGTAGCAGGGGGACCCTGCAAACACCCCGGCCGGACACGGCACACCCGCGCCGGATACCGCACACACCCCGGCCACCTGCGGCTCACATGCCGGCCGGGTACGTCTCCAGCTCGCCCGGGGTGGTCAGGGCGGGCAGCGGGTGCAGGGCGGTGGTCTCGTCGCACCAGACGAAGGCGTCGTAGCGCTCACCCAGTCGGGTCGGCACGTAGTTGGACCGCGCCTCCCGGGACGGGTCGTAGACCACGCCGATCGCCCGGTGGTCGACCGTGCCGGTGACCCAGTCCGGCTGGTCCGCGCCGTCGAAGACCAGCACCGCCCGTTCCGGCAGCAGTTCGTGCAGCCGGTGCTCCAGCGAGCCCGGACGGGCCGGCGGGGTGGTCATCGCCTCGGCCGCCGACCCCCAGCGCGGCGCGGCCACCACACCGCCCCGGTAGCTGCCGAACCCCACCAGCACCACCGCCGGGTCGCCGTGCCGTTCCCGGGCGAGCTGGCCGACGTTGACCAGGCCGGCCCCGGCCATGTCGGTGGCCCGGGCGTCACCGACATGGGTGTTGTGCGCCCACACCACCCCCCGGGCGTCCGGGCCGTACCGGTCCAGAAGGCGGTCCAGGGTGTCGGCCATGTGGGTGTCCCGCACGTTCCAGGAGTCGTCCCCGCCGTTGACCATGGTCCGGTAGTACCGCTCCGCGCCGGCCACCACCTCCGCGTTCTGCCAGGCCGAGAAGCGGTCCGCGCCGTCGGCGGCGGCCTGTTCCCGGGTACGTGCCAACAGGCGCACCACCTCCTCCTCGCACCGTGCCGAGACGAACCGGCTGGCCAGGCCGTACTCCTCGGGTCGTTTGCCGTACGGCTCGAAGCAGCGGTACGCCTCCTGCGCGGCCTCCAGCGACCCCGGGTCCTCCTCGCCCAGGTAGTCGAAGATGGCCTGCATCGACTCCCAGAGGCTGTAGACGTCCAGACCGTGGAAGCCGGCACGCGCCGCCTGCGGCCGGTCCAGGTTCCACGCGCGCAGCCAGCGGCAGAAGCGGGCCACCTCGGCGTTCGCCCACATCCAGGTCGGCCAGCGCTCGAAACGTTCGAGCGCGGCCAGCG
Source organism: Micromonospora sp. NPDC050187 (assembly GCF_044459745.1). Taxonomy (NCBI): domain Bacteria; kingdom Bacillati; phylum Actinomycetota; class Actinomycetes; order Micromonosporales; family Micromonosporaceae; genus Micromonospora; species Micromonospora sp. NPDC050187. The sequence continues at coordinate 179,928 of NZ_JBITJH010000007.1, read as the reverse complement.
GGTCGGGGGCACCGCGCGGGACAGCGGTGACGGATCGGTTCACCCGGTCGCAGTCCGGCCAGTCCCCCTCCACCGCCACGAAGGAGAAACCGCACTCGGCGATCAGCCGGCGGGTGAGCTGTTCCCGTAGCCGGTAGTAGTCGTAGGTGCCGTGCGTCGCCTCGCCGAGCATGACGATCCGGGCATCGGCGACACGGGCCAGCAACGGGTCGAAGTCGCTCGGTGCGCCGAGCCGCTGGACCAGCATGTCCGCGGCTACCCGGGGCGGGTCGGGGCAAACCACAGGTGTGCGTCGACCGCCAGCGGGTAGCCGGCGTCCATGACGGTCACCGACGGACAGTGGTGGGAGTACCTGGCCGGACTGGACTACCCGGTGTCCCGGGAGGACCTGGTGCGCCGGGCCCAGGAGATCGGCGCGGGCACCGAGGTGCTCCAGGCCCTCCGGTCGCTGCCGGTCGAGGAGTTCGCCTCCGCCGACGAGTTGACCGACGCCCTGGCCACCCTCGCCTGACCACCCGAAGGCGGGGAAGAGAGCCGGGGGACGGAGTGGGACGGCGGGTCAGGGGACGGAGTGGGAGCGGGAGTCGGTGCGGGACTGCTCGGCGGCGGCGAGGACGGCGACCACCTCCCGGCCGAAGCGGACGTCACAGTGGTGGTCCCGGGTACCCGCGTCGATCTCCTCCAGCAGCTGGTCGACGGCGAGGGTGAAGGCGGTGACCGGGCTGCCGTCGCCTGGCGGCACGGTCGCGAGGCCGTTCTCGCCGAAGAAGACGACGTCGCGGGTCACCGCCTCGGGCGGCGTGTCGAGGGTGAGCGACAGCGAGCTGGTGGCCCCTCCCTCGTGGGTGAGCAGCAGGTGCACCAGTCCGCGCGGTCCGTCGGTGGCGGACACCCGGCTCACCGGACCGAGCACCGGCAGGACCATCGAGAGCGCGTGCGGACCGATGTCCCAGAGCGCGCCGTGCTCCCGCCGCCAGGTCGAGTCCGCGTACGGCATCGCCGGCTGGAAGATCGAGGAGAACAGGGTGACCCGGGCGTGGTGCCAGCCGCCCGCCGCGGCGGCCGCCCCGAGGAAACCCACCACGTTCGGGTGGAAGCGTTGGGTGAAGAAGACGATCGAGGCGACGCCGGACTGTTCGGCGGCGGCGACCACCCGGTCGGCGTCGGCCAGGTCCAGCGCCAACGGCTTGTCCAGCAGCAGGTGCCGGCCGGCGGTGGCGGCTCGTACCGCGATCTCCGCCTGCACGTCCGGCGGCAGCGCCACGGCGATCGCGTCCACCGCCTCGATCAGCGCGTCCGCCTCGTCGTACGTGGGCACGCCGTGTCGCCGCGCCAGCGCGGCGGCCTTCTCCGGGTTGCGTCCCCAGACCCCGGCCAGTTCGGCGCGCGGATGCGCGGACAGCGCCGCCGCGTGTGTCTCCGCCGCCCAGTGACCGGTGCCGAACAGTCCGAACCTCAGCAACCCGCACCCCCATCGTCCATCGGCCCCGGCCAGCTGCCCGGTCCGCGCTCCACGCTAGTGCGCCGGAGGCACGGACGCAGCCGGCAGCAGGCCGTCCCGGAGGCTGCCGGGACGCTGAGTACGCTGTCCGGGTGACCGAGGTAGGGACGGGGTGGCCCCGATGACCAGTGCCGCCGCAGCCGGCTCACCGGTGGACGGGATCCTCGCGACCGTCACGATCGTGCTGTCGCTCGTACTCGCGGCGTGGAGCCTGGTGACGGCGGCGCGCAACCGGCCCCCGGACCGCACCCATCTGCTGGGCCTCGCCGTGTTGGAGGTCGCGCTGCTGGCGCTCACCGTGGTCGCCCTTCTGGCGCTCGGCGGAGGCGACCGGCCGGGCGAGCCGGGCGCGTTCGCCGGCTACCTGGTGACGCTGGTCTTCCTGCCGCCGCTGGCGGCGGTGCTGGCGAGGATGGAGCCCACCCGCTGGGGCGCGGCGATCATCGGCGTGGTGTGCCTGGTCCTCCCGGTGGTCGTGGTCCGACTCCAGCAGACCTGGGAGGTCGTCGGTGGCTGACCGACCGGAGACGCCGTCGGCTCCCGACCGACCGAGGGCCTCGGCGACCGGACAGCCGGGGATCTCGGCGACCGACCGACCGGGGACCTCGGCGACCGGGCAGCCGGAGCGGGCGTCGTCGGCCGACCGGCCCGGGGCCTCGGCGGCGGTGAGCCCGCCCGGGACGTCTGGACGCGCCACCGGCCAGGGACCGGGACGGCTGCTGATCGCCGTCTACCTGCTGTTCGCCATCGCGGCGACCTCGCGGGCCGGACTCCAGATCGTCACCAGGTTCGACGAGGCCCCGCTGGCGTACCTGCTCTCCGGGCTGGCCGCAGTGATCTACATCGTGGCGACCGTCGGACTGGCCCGGGGCGGACGCTCCGGTCGTCGCATCGCCCTGACCTGTTGCACGATCGAGCTGGTCGGGGTGCTCGGGGTGGGTGCGCTCAGCCTGGTCGACCCGGCGCTCTTCCCGGACGACACGGTCTGGTCCGGGTTCGGCAGCGGTTACGGCTACGTCCCGCTGGTGCTCCCGGTGCTCGGCCTGGTCTGGCTCTACCGGACCCGGCACGAGCGGGCCTGACCCCCGACACGGGCGGACCTGGCCGGGTGCGCGCGGCGTACGCCGGCACCGTGGCCCGGCGGACCAGCCACCGGGCCATGGACCAGGAGTCGACGGGCAGGGGTCAGTCGCGGGGGCCACCGGCGACGTAGACGACCTGACCGGAGACGAAGCCGGCTCCCTCGCTGGCCAGGAACGAGATGGTGTGCGCCACGTCCTCCGGTCGACCGACCCGGCGGACCGGGATCTCGGCGGTGGCGTGCTTCTGGAGGTCCTCGAAGTCGACCTTCATCCGGGCGGCGGTCGCCGCGGTCATGTCGGTGACGATGAATCCGGGCGCGACCGCGTTGACGGTCACCCCGAACGGGCCGAGCTCGATCGCCAGCGTCTTGGTGAAGCCCTGGAGACCGGCCTTGGCGGCGGCGTAGTTCGCCTGCCCCCGGTTACCCAGCGCGGAGGTGCTGGAGAGGTTGACGATCCGCCCCCACTTCTGGTCCACCATGTGCTTCTGGGCGGCCTGGCTGAACAGGAACGCCCCGCGTAGGTGCACCCCCATGACCGTGTCCCAGTCGGTGTCGGTCATCTTGAACAGCAGGTTGTCGCGGAGCACCCCGGCGTTGTTGACCAGCACGGTCGGCGCGCCCAGTTCGGCGGCGACCCGCTCCACCGCCGCCTCCACCTGACTCCGGTCGGACACGTCCGCGCCGACGCCGAGCGCCCGGCCGCCGGCCGCGCCGATCTCCGCGACGGCCTCCTCCGTCGCCGACTCCTCGATGTCGACCACGGCGACCGCCAGACCGTCGGCGGCCAACCGGCGGGCGGTGGCCGCGCCGATCCCCCGCGCGCCTCCCGTGACGATCGCGACCCGCTGCCCTCCGGCCATACCTACCTCCCAGTAACAAGGCGACCCCCGCACCCTACCCCTCGGGTCCGCACCACGCGGACCCGCGCGGAGCGCGGTTCGGGCGGTACGGGTCAGGAGGACCAGGCGCGGCGCAGGCGGATCCAGCGGTAGCCGTAGCCGGCGATCCTTAGCTCGTCGAGCTTGCCGACACCGCCGTAGTCCCGGTCGGTGAGGACGTCGATCGGCAGGTCGGCCTCCTCCTGGAGCATGCTGAGGTCCACCACCGCGTCCCGCGTACCGAGGTTGTGCAGGAAGAGCATCGTGCCGGTGGCACCGTCGGCCCGGTGGGCGAGCACGCCCGGCGGCATCGGCACGTCGATGTGGGTGGTGGAGCCGGAGCCGATCTCGGGGGCCTCGCGCAGTGTCCGGATCATGCGCTCGAACCAGGCCAGCAGGGAGTTGCGGTCCCGACGCTGGTCGGTGACGTTGACCTTCTCGTACCCGAACTCCCCCTTGTCGATCACCGGGCGGACCAGCTTCTCCGGGTCCGCCGTGGAGAAGCCGGCGTTCGGCTGGTACGACCACTGCATCGGGGTACGGATCGCGTGCCGGCCGGGCAGGGAGAGGTCCTCCCCCATCCCGATCTCCTCGCCGTAGCGGAGCACCGGCGTGCCGCGCAGGGAGAACTGGAGGGCGTACGCCAGCTCGATGCGGCGGCGGTCGTTGCCGAGCATCGGGGCGAACCGGCGGCGGATGCCCCGGTCGTAGATGCGCATGTCCTTCTCCGGGCCGAACTGCGCGTACACCTGCTCGCGCTGCTCGGCGGTGAGCCGGGACAGGTCGATCTCGTCGTGGTTGCGCAGGAAGGTCGCCCACTGGGCACCGTGTGGCAGGGCCGGGGTGTCCCGCAGCGCCTCGATGACCGGCTCCGGGTCCTGCCGGGCCAGGGCGAGCATCAGCCGCCCGTTGAGCATGAAGTCGAAGAGCATGTGCAGCCGGTTGGCCGAGCCGGCGGCGTCGCCGAAGAACTGCGGCAGGTCGTCCGGCTCCACGTTGGCCTCGGCGAGCAGGACCGCGTCGCCCCGCCGCCACTGCACGTGCTGACGCAGTTCGGTGAGGAACTCGAAGTCCTTGGGCGAGTTGGCGTTGCCGGCCTCGGTCAGCTCGATGATGAACGGCACGGCGTCCATCCGGAAGCCGGAGACGCCGAGCTGGAGCCAGAACGACATGATCTTCTTGATCTCGTTCCGGACCTCGGGGTTGGTCATGTTCAGGTCCGGTTGGTACTTGTAGAACCGGTGGTAGTACCAGGACTTCGCGGTCCGGTCGTAGGTCCAGGTCTCGTGCTGCTCCCCCGGGAAGACCATGCCCTGGAAGCGGTCCGCCGGCTCGTGCTCGGACCAGACGTACCAGTCGCGGTACGGCGAGTCCGGCGAGGACCGGGCCGACTGGAACCAGGGGTGCTCGTCCGAGGTGTGGTTCACCACCAGGTCGATGATCACCCGGATGCCCCGGTTCGCCGCCTGGTGCAGCAGTTCGGCGAAGTCGCCGAGCGTGCCGAAGCGCGGGTCCACGTTGTAGAAGTCGGTCACGTCGTAGCCGTCGTCCTTGTTCGGCGACGGATGGATCGGGTGCAGCCAGAGGCAGGTGACCCCGAGTCGGGCCAGGTAGTCGAGCCGGCCGAGGAGGCCCCGGATGTCACCGACCCCATCGCCGTCGGAGTCCGCGTACGTGTCGATGTCGAGGCAGTAGACGACGGCCTCGGAGTACCACCTGTCACCCATGCCGCCATACCTTCTCCCGTCGATCATCTCGGCAAACACGAGCACGCCTCGGCGGCGGGACGGAGACCCGCCGAGCCGGTAGCCTGCCGGACATGGAACGTGAGCACGGCCCGCAGCCGGTCGACTGGTCCGAGGGGAGCTGGCTGCGCCAGCCGGTACGCGTCGAGGCGACCCCGACCGGTGATCTCCTGGTCGAACCCGCCGCGACCAGCGACCTCTGGCGGCACACCAGCTACGGGTTCGTGCACGACGACGCCCCGGCCCTGCTCGCCCCGTTCGCCGCCGGGAGCGCGGTCGAGGTGAGCTTCCGGCTCGACTACACGGAGCAGTTCGACCAGGCCGGCGTGCTGGTCCGGGTGGACGAGGAGCAGTGGATCAAGGCCGGCGTCGAGGTCTCCGACGGCCAGCCGCAGGTCGGCGCGGTGGTCACCCGGGGCGTCTCGGACTGGTCGGTCGCGCCGGTGCCGGAGTGGGTCGGCCGGGAGGTGACGGTGCGGGCCAGCCGGGCCGGCGACGCGCTGACCGTCCGCGCCCGGGTCGACGGTGAGCCGTGGCGACTGATCCGCCTCGCCCCACTGGCCCCGACGGCGGTCGCCACCGCCGGCCCGTTCTGCTGTTCACCGACGCGCGGCGGGCTGACCGTACGCTTCACCGGCTGGCGTCGCGGCCCGGCCGACGCCGCCCTGCACGACTGAGCCGGGCGACCGGCCAGCCGTGTCACTCCGGTGGCAGGTGCCACGGGAAGGTGTGACCGCCGCGGAATCGGGTAGCACCATCTGATCGATGGGCTCCCGGCGGAAGGACACGCATGGCACTCGCCGACAACGTCGACCCGGCACAACTCGGCGGGCTGACCGGCTGGGTGGCCGGGGTCATCGAGGCGATGGGTGCGCCCGGGGTGGCCTTCCTGGTCGCCCTGGAGAGCATCATCCCCCCGATCCCCAGCGAGATCGTCCTGGCGATGGCCGGCTACCTGGCCGGCGAGGACCGGTTCAACGTGGTCGTGGTCTGGCTGGCCGCCACCGTCGGTTCCCTGGTCGGCGCCCTCGCCCTCTACTGGGTCGGCGCGGGGCTCGGCGAGGACCGGCTCAAGCGCTGGCTGGACCGGCTCCCCCTGGTCGACCGGGACGACCTGGAACGCGCCGACCGCTGGTTCGAGCGGCACGGCCGCTGGGCGGTGCTGTTCGGCCGGATGGCACCGGTGGTGCGCAGCCTGGTGTCGATCCCGGCCGGGGCGAACCGGATGCCGTTGGTGGAGTTCAGCCTGCTGACCACGCTGGGCAGCGGCGTCTGGAACGCGATCTTCGTCGGCCTCGGGTACGCCCTCGGGTCGCGCTGGAAGGAGATCGACAAGTACAGCAGCTGGTTCGACTACGGCATCCTCGCCATCTTCGTACTCATGATCGCCAGTTGGGCGGTGAAGAAGGTGCGCCGCCGCCGGGCCCGGCGCGACCGGCAGTCGGTGACCACCGGTCGCTGAGCCGGGCGGCGAACAGCCGGATCGGGCCCGTCACGGCCCGGACGCCGACGCACCGACCGACCCCGGCCGGTACGGACGACGTCCGGGCCGACCGGGTCAGGGCAGCGTCGCCAGGTGCGGCTTCACGGTACGGGCGAAGCCGTTGCCGTTGCTGACGTCCCAGTTGACCGACCAGGTCATCGCGCCACGCAGGCCCGGGTAGGTGCGCGGCGGCCGGAAGCTGCCGCAGTTGGTGCCCTTCGTCAGGCAGTCCAGCGCGGCGTTGACCACGCTGGGCGGGACGATGCCGCCACCGGCCGCGCCCGGACCGGCGGGCAGACCGAGCGCCACCTGGTCGGGGCGGAGCCCGGCCTCCAACTGGATGCAGGTGAGCGCCACGATGAAGTTCACCGTGCCCTGCGGGTACGCGGCGTTACGGTCGCAGCCGAGCATCGCCCCGGAGTTGTAGAACTGGGTGTGTACGACGGTGAGGATGTCCCGGATGTCCAGGGCGAGCTTGAAGTAGCTGCCCTGGGGAGACTGCATGTCGATGGTCTGCGGGGCCATCGTGATGATCAGGTTCGCCCCGACCTTCGCCCGCAGCGACCGCAGCGCCTGGCCCATGTACGTCGGGTTCAGGCCGTTCTCCAGGTCGATGTCGACCCCGTCGAAGCCGTACCGCCCGATGAGCGCGTGCACGCTGTCGGCGAAGGCGACCGCGCTGGCCGCGTCGTTGACCGCCACCCGTCCGGTCTCGCCGCCGACCGAGATGATCACCTTCTTGCCCCGGGAGCGGAGGGTCTGCACGTCCGCCCGGAAGTCGGCGTCGGTGTAGCCGCCGAGGGACGCCGACAGACCCGGGTCGACGGCGAAGGACACCGCGCCGGGCGTGGCGGTGGCGTCGGCGAAGGCGACCGCGATCACGTCGTACTCGCTCGGCACGTCCCGCAGCCGCAGCTCGACCGCCGGGTTGTCGAAGTTGTGCCAGTACCCGGTGAGCACGTGCTTCGGCAGGCCGGAGGTGGGCGGCGGGGTGGTCGGAGGCGGCGGGGTCGTCGGGGGCGGGGTGGTGGGCGGCGGGGTGGTCGGCGGGGTGCCGCCCCCGCAGGACGCGCCGTTCAGGGTGCAGTTGCGCGGCACGCCGGAGCCGGTGGCGAGGAAGCCGAACGACACCGACGCGCCGGGGGCGATGCTGCCGTTCCAGGAGCGGTTGGTGAAGGTGTGCCGCTGGCCGGAGGAGGTGAGCAGGGCGTCCCAGTAGGTGCCGACGCTGGTGCCGGCGGGGAACTCGAAGGTGAGATTCCAGCCGTTGATCGTGCTGCCGCCGCCGTTGGTGATGGTGTACTTCCCCTCCCAACCGGTGCCCCAGTCGGCGGTCTTGACGAAGGTCGCGCTGGGTCCGGCGGCGAAGGCGGGCAACGACACCCAGGCCGCGCCGAGGGTCGCCACCACGGCCGCGACCAGGGAGAGGACAAGAGATCGGGAACGTTTCACAGGACCCTCCAGGCCCGAGCGGGCATCCATGGATGTCAACAGGTCCGGTAATTATCAAGAAAGTTAACTGTTTCTGTCCAGGGTTGCCGCCGAGGTTGACCGGTCGCGGCGCAGCACGGTGTGCTCCAGCGCGGTGAAGGCGGTGGTGGTGACCAGGTAGAGCACGCCCGCCAACGGCACCACCAGCGCGACCGGCAGCGTCGCGTACGGCAGTAACGGCAGGATCCGGCCGACGGCCGCTCCCACGTCCCCGGCCACCCCACCGGCCCCCGCCGCCGGGGACGGCACCGAGCCGGCGGACGGCCTCGACCCACCGGAGGACGACCCACCGGACGAGAACGGTCCGGCGGACGACGCCGAGCCGGCGGCCATGGTCCGCCGCATCCGCCGCGACGCCAACCAGGCCAGGGCCAGCAGCGCCGCCAGGAGCACGCCCCAGACCGGTCCGGCCGCTCCGGCGAGCCCGTCGGACAGGTGGTGCCCCAGCGGCACCCCGGCCAGTTCCCCGGCCAGCGCCGCCGGGTCGCCAGCGGTGAAGAGGCGGTACATGACCAGGAAGAACGGTGCCTGGAGCAGGGCGGGCAGGCAGCCCGCCAGCGGACTCGCCCCGGCGGAGCCGTACAGGTCGAGCAGTTCCCGCTGCAACCGGGCCGGGTCGTCGCCGTACCGGCGACGCAGCTCGCCGACCTGGGGGGCGAGGGCCGCGCGACGCCGCTCCCCGCGCACCTGGGCGACGGTGAGCGGTGCGATCAGCAACCGGACGGCGACGGTGAACCCGACGATGGCGACGGCGGTGGCAGCCCCGCCGGCCAGCGGCGCGACCGCGGCGGCGAGCGCGGAGACGGCGTGGGAGGCGACGCCGACGGCGGCGTCGAGTGGTGCGAAGGCGAGCATGGAGATACCCCTCGGTGCGATTCCGGTCGGATGTCCCTGATGGACGGATGACGGGCGGAATCGACCGCGTGCGCGGGACCTACGGCGCGGACCGGCGGGCCCGACGGTGCGGGCCGGCCGGTTGGCGGGTGGCAGTTGGCGGTGCCGGCGGACCCCGGCGACGCGTCACGCGGTCGCGGGGCGTACCCCCGGCGCGCGGGGGCGGGGGCGACCCGACGCGTCCGGGTCGAGCTGCCGGGGCACCCGACGGCGACGGGCCCGTTCCCGCAGGGAGCGGGCCTGCCGGCCGGCCTGCGGGCCGGCCGTGCCGGCCGCCGTGACCAGGACGGCCACCAACGTGGCGAGCAGCAGCGCCGCACCGACCGCCGCACCGGCGAGCAGCTCCACCGGCCGGTCGGCGAGCACGACGAACTGGCCGAGCGCGTACGCCCAGGCCCAGATCACCACCGACAGCGGAGCCACCACGGGCACAGCCTAGGACCCGCTGTCACGTTCCCGACCCCGGCGAGCCCGCCCCGACACGCCCGGACAACGTTTTCCGGCCGGGTACGGCTGGGTAGCCCAGAGCCAGCACCCGCGAGTGACGCGGACCGGAAGAAGGTGGTGAGGGCCGTGGCCGGCCAGGTGGCGATCCAGGACGTGACGAGCACGCCGGACGGATCCGATCTGCTCACCGTCGGCGTCGAGGAGGAGTTCCTCCTCGTCGACCCGCACACCGGCGTGGCCGTGCCCGCCGTCGACCTGGTGATGGAACAGGTGCCCCCCGAGCTGCGCGGCCAGGTCGAGCGGGAGTTCCAGACCAGCCAGATCGAGATCGGCAGCCCGCCCGGACTCGACCTCGGGGCGATCCGGCACTCCCTCGGGCTGCTGCGGGCCGGGCTCGCCGACGCCGCCGAGCGGGCCGGCGTCCGGCTGCTGGCCATCGGCACCGGCCCGGTCGAGGGACCGGTGCCCCCGGTGGTGGACAAGCCGCGCTTCGACCGGATGGTCGAACGGTTCCGGCTGCTCGCGCCCGGTCCGGGCAACAACGGCATGCACGTGCACGTCGGGATCCCCGACCCGGACACCGGCGTGCAGGTGCTCAACCACGTCCGGCCCTGGCTGCCGATCCTGCACGCGCTGACCACCAACTCCCCGTTCTCCGCGGGGGAGGACACCGGGTACGCGAGCTGGCGCTCGATCGAGTGGGAACACTGGCCCTCGGTGGCCCCGACCCCCTGGCTCGACTCGCACGAGCACTACCAGCGGCTGATCCGGCAGCTCATCGACAGCGGCATGATGCTGGACGAGGGAATGCTCTACTGGTACGCCCGGCTGTCGGCGAAGTACCCAACGGTGGAAATCCGCATCGGCGACGTCTGCCCGTCCCTGGACGACACGATCCTGGTGGCCGCGCTGGTCCGGAGCCTGGTCGGCACCGCGCTGGCGGAGATCGCCGCCGGTCGTCCGGCGCCCCGGGTCGACCACCATTTGCTGGTCGGGGCGCACTGGCGGGCCGCCCACGACGGCTTGACCGGCAAGGCCGTCGACCCGCACACCGGCGAGGTGGGTCCGGCATGGGAACTGCTGGAGCGCCTGGTCGACCGGGTCCGCCCCGAACTCGACCGGCACGGCGACGCCGACCAGGTCGACGACCTGCTCGCCGGGGTGCGCCGGCACGGCACCGGGGCCGAGCGGCAGCGCGCGGTGCACGCCCGCACCCATCGCCTCGTCGACGTGGTCGAGGACGTGGCGCGACAGACGCGCGGCGGGTCGCCGACGGTGGAAGACTGAACCGATGGCGGAGCGGTTGATCGTGGTGGGCGCCGATGCCGGCGGCATGGCGGCGGCGTCCCAGGCCCGACGGCGACGCGGGCGGGACGACCTGGAGATCGTGGCGTTCGACCGGGGGCGCTTCACGTCCTACTCGGCCTGCGGCATCCCGTACTGGATCAGCGGGCTGGTGGACGAGCGGGACGACCTGGTCGCCCGGGACCCGGCCACCTTCCGGGACGAGTACCACGTGGACGTCCGCCTCCGGCACGAGGTCACCGCCATCGACCTCGACCGGCGCGAGGTCGTCGCCCGGGACCTGGCCGGGGGCGGCGAGGTCCGCGAGCGGTTCGACACCCTGGTGTACGCCACCGGCGCGACCCCGGTGCACCCGGAGTGGGCCCGCACCGACGCGGACGGCGTGTTCGGGGTGCAGACCCTCGACGACGGCGACGCGCTGCGCGACTGGCTGGAACGCGACCCGAAGCCCCGCCGCGCGGTGGTCGTGGGCGGCGGCTACATCGGCGTGGAGATGGCCGAGGCGCTGATCGTGCGCGGCCTGGAGGTGACCCTCGTCGAGCAGGCCGACCAGCCGATGTCCACCGTCGACCCGGACATGGCCGGGCTGGTTGCCGACGCGATGCGCGGGCTCGGCATCGACATCCGTACCGGGGTGACGGTCACCGGGTTGGAGATCCGCGACGGCCGGGTCGCCGGGGTCCTTACGGACGCCGGCGAGTTCCCGGCCGATGTCGTCGTCCTCGGTCTCGGGGTGCGTCCGAACACCGCCCTCGGAGAGGCGGCCGGCCTGCCGGTCGGGCCGTCCGGCGGAATCCGGGTGGACCGCCGGATGCGGGTGATCGGGGCCGACGGGGTGTGGGCGGCCGGGGACTGCGTGGAGACCCTGCACCGGGTCAGCGGCCAGCCGGTCAACATCCCCCTCGGCACGCACGCCAACAAGCAGGGCCGGGTCGCCGGGATCAACATCGGTGGCGGGTACGCCACCTTCCCCGGCGTGATCGGCACGGCGGTGACCAAGGTCTGCGACCTGGAGGTGGGACGCACCGGACTGCGGGAGTCCGAGGCGACTGCCGCCGGCTTCGAGTTCGTCTCGGTGGTCACCGAGTCGACCAACCGGGCCGGCTACTACCCCGGGTCCCGCACGATGACGGTCAAGCTGATCGCCGAGAAGCCCGGCGGAAGGCTGCTCGGCGCGCAGATCGTCGGCTGGTCCGAGGCGGCCAAGCGGATCGACACACTGGCCGTGGCGCTGTGGAACGGCATGACGGTGGACGCGATGACCGGCCTCGATCTCGGCTACGCGCCGCCGTATGCCCCGGTCTGGGACCCGGTGCTGATCGCCGCCCGCAAGGCGGTCGACGCCCTCGCCTGACGGTCACCTCCGTCGCTGTCTCCATCCGGACGGAAGGCGGCCGGAAACGGTTGTACGAGCGCGCCGGGCCGGCCCGAGGATGGTCGGGTGGACCTGGAGATCCCTCAGCGGTTGGACTGGATGCGGCGGGTGCCCGCCGGACGCGACTGGCTGGCGGCGCTGCCGGAACGGCTGGCCGCCTGCGTGGACCGGTGGTCGCTGCGGCTCGGCCCGGCGTACCCGGAGGCGTTCGTGTCGCTGGCGCTCGCCGCCGACCTGCCGGACGGGACGCCGGCCGTACTCAAGCTCCAGTATCCCGGCTGGGAGAGCGAGCACGAGGCGGCGGCGTTGGCGGCCTGGGCCGGTGACGGCGCGGTCCGACTGCTGGCGCACGAGCCGGCGTGGCGGGCCCTGCTGATCGAGCGGTGCGTGCCCGGCGACCCGCTGTCCCACTGCCCGCCCGAGGAGGCGCTCGGGGTGGTCGTCGACCTGCTCCCCCGGCTCTGGCGGCCGGCTGGTGCCCCCTTCACGTCGCTGGCCGACGAGGCCGCCGGCTGGGTGGATCGGCTGCCGGGCAACTGGGAGCGGGCCGGCCGGCCGTACGAACGACGGCTCCTTGACGCCGCCCGCGACCTGCTCACCGGCCTGGCCCCGACCCAGGGTGAGCAGGTCCTGGTCAACCAGGATCTGCACGCCGGGAACGTGCTGCGGGCCGGACGCGAGCCGTGGCTGGTGATCGACCCGAAGCCGCTGGTGGGCGAGCGCGAGTTCAGCGTGGTGCCGATGGTGCGCGGCGCGGAGCTGGGCCACTCGCCGGTCGCGGTACGCCGCCGGCTGGACCGGCTCACCGCCGGGCTGGGGCTGGACCGGGAGCGGGTGCGGGGCTGGACGATCGGCCAGACGCTGGCCTGGAGCATCGGCGAGGGGCAGGTCTTCCCCCAGCAGGTCGAGGTGGTCCGCTGGCTCCTCGACGGCGGCTGAGCCGCAGGTCAGGCCCCGTTCGGCGGGCTTGTCAGGGGCGCGGGTTACGGTGTGCGCGCTGTCGACGTACCGGTCGGATCGCCGCCGGTCGCCCGCCCCCGGAGGATTCCCCATGCCGCAGGAGACGACGTACCTTGAGCTGTCCGAAGCGGACGGTGGCGCGCACAAGTTCTACGAGACCGTCGTGGACGGCTCCGAGCTGACCGTCCGCTACGGCCGGATCGGTGACCAGGGACAGGTCAAGACCAGCAGCTTCGCGGACAACGCGAAGGCCCGCGCCGCCGCCGCTAAGAAGATCGGCGAGAAGGTCCGCAAGGGGTACGCCCCGGCGGTGCGCGGGGTGCGGCAGAAGCGCGCGGTCAGCCGCCGCCAGATCGTCAGCACCCACTCCACGGCGCGGACCGCCCCGGTGCTCTGGCGGTACCACTCGGGTGCCCCGGCCTTCGGCATCTTCGTCGACGGCCAGCACTGCATGGTGGGCAACGAGCACGGGGTGATCACCACCCTCGGCCACGACGCCCAGGTGCTGAGCCAGGTCCGGCTGCCGGACGGGGTGAAGTGCATCGTCGCCGACGACGCCTGGATCTACGCCGGCTGCGACGACGGCAACGTCTACGACCTCTCCGGCAAGGTGCCCCGGGTGGCGTACACCATCGCGCCGGAGATCGACATCTACTGGCTGGACATCCACGACGGGGTGCTCGGCGTCTCCGACGCGGGCGGCGGCATCTCCGCCGTCGACCACGAGGACGAGTTCCTCTGGCGGCGGCCGGGGCGCGGCTCGTCGGCCTGGATGGTGCGCTGCGACGACGACGCGATCTACCACGGCCACTCGGCGGGGGTGACCGGCTTCGACTGGCGTACCGGCCAGGAGCTGTGGAACACCCGCACCGGCTCGGTCCTCTTCGGCTGGCAGGAACGCGACCACGTCTTCGCCGGCACCGGCACCCGCCAGGTCGTCCGGCTGACCAAGCACGGCCGGGCCGACCTGACGTACCAGTGCGACGCCCCGGTCTTCTCCTGCGCCGCCACCGAGAACGGCCGGTACGTCTTCGCCGGGGACAACCACTCCTCCATCTACTGCTTCGACGAGGCCGGCAACCGGCTCTGGAAGCTCGGCACCGGCTGCGGTTCGGCGTACTCCATGCAGTACCACGACGAACGCCTCTACGTGGTCACCACCGGCGGCTACCTGGCCTGCATCGACGCCAGCGAGCCGGCGATCCGGGCGGCCGAGGGCGGCAGCGTCCCGCAGGTGGTGGACGTCAAGGCACCACCCCGGATGGCGGCCACCGCCCCGTCGACCACGGTGGAGGTGGTCAACCACGCCGACGGCGGGGTGGTGGTGCAGTGCATCGAGGTGCGGGGGCAGCTGCGGATCCAGGTGCTCTCCGACGGGTTCCACCGGGACTGGTCGGTGCAGTTCCCCAAGGGCATCCGCGAACGGGGGGCCCGCTACCTGGTCCCCGAGGTCCGCGAGTCCGGCCGGGGCGGCTTCTACCGCGCGTACGGCGACATCCGCCGGCTGGTCTGAGCGCGGTGGTCGGGCCGGTGGTGCGGACCGGCCCGACCACCGGACCGGACCACGAGCGGTCGGCCCGGCCTGGAACGCGGGCACCGGCCGGGTCAGCCGGCCTGACAGGCGGCGCACCAGTAGAGGTTGCGCCCGCCCAACTCACCCCGGCTGACCGCCGAGCCGCAGACGTGGCAGGGGTCGCCGCTGCGGCGGTAGACGTACACCTCGCCGCCGTGCCGGTCGACGCGCGGCGCACGCCCCATCGCCTCGGGCAGGTGGGCCGGACGGACGGTGTCGATCCGCCCCCGCTCGACGGCGAGGGTCATCAGCTCCACGAGGTCGGTCCAGAGTGCCCGCCAGCCCTCCAGGGTCAGGTTCCGGCCGGGCAGCAGCGGCGGCAGTCCGGCCCGGAACAGCGCCTCGGTCACGAAGATCAAACCGGTGCCGGCCACCACCGACTGGTCGAGCAGGAGCGCGGCGAGCGGCGTCGGACTGCGGCAGATCCGGCCGTACGCCCGCGCCGGGTCGGCGTCGGCCCGCAGCGGATCCGGGCCGAGCCGGGCGCGCAGTGCCTCGACCTCACCCGGGGTGAGCAGCTCGCAGGCGGTGGGGCCGCGCAGGTCCAACCAGTGGCGGTCGCCGACCATGCGCAGCCGCACCTGCCCGACCGGCGCGGGCGGCTCCCCCGCCCCGTCGGTGAACTTGCCGTAGAGCCCGAGGTGGATGTGGAGGGTCATCTCCCCGGCGTAGTGGTGCAGCAGGTGCTTGCCGTACGCCTCGGTGCTCTCCAGCAGGGTGCCGGAGATCAGCGCGGCTCCTTCGGCGAACCGGCCCTGAGGGCTGCTGACCTGTGGTTTCTCCCCGGCGAACAACTCGGCGTGCCGGGCCGCCAGGCGGTGGATGCTATGTCCCTCGGGCACGGCCACCAAGGGTAGTCAGCGGTCGTCGCGCTCCACCGTCGGGGCGCGGGCCAGCACGACTTCGGCGATATGGGGGTGACACTCGGCCGGGACACCCCGAGATCGCCAAACCGGAGGGATCGTGGGCCGGATGGCACGGCCGGTTCCCTTGTGGCGACCTGACCACGGGCGTAGGCGATCAAGGCGGTGGCGTTCAGCACCACGAGGACCTCGTCCCCCGCGCGGCTACTCCTTGCCAGCCACGTACACGCCTCGCCCCGGCTGCCCCACGACCAGATCACGATCGTGCAGGAGCGACACGGCGCGGTACGCGGTGGCCACGCTGACAGCGAACTGATCGGCCAGCGCACTCGTGCTGGGCAACTTCGTCCCTGGCGCGAGCTCACCGCTTTTGATCTTCGCGGTCAATTCGTCGGCGATGCGTCGGTATTCGGCAGGTGCAGAGGGCATGACTTCGATCCCCTTGGTTCGGCCCTGCCATCTGACCATGCATGAACCACCGTCAGCAAGTGATGCAGGAAAACCACGCCGCGTGCTTTACCTACGTCAACCAGTGACGTAGTTTGCTTGTGGCTTCCTTTGGTTCGGCAACCTGTGGGCAAGCCCCGTCAGGGCGGCGCGGATCCCGTCGCCCTGACGGCCACCAACCCCAACAGCCAGCGGAGAGCACTGATGAGCTGGATCCGCCCTGACGACTACCTACTGACCACCGCGCTGACGCTGGCCCACCAGCACCGACCGGTCTGGAGTTGGAGACGCTGGCGCAGGGTGTGCCGCTGCGGCGCGAAGTTGCCTTGCCACGTCCGGCGTCGAATCCCGATCAACCGAGGGCACTGGCCCCGGGAGAAGCCATGACCGTCTACCGCGAGGTGCCGTTCCTCGTGCAGGCGGCCTGGTACTGCCTGGACCACCACCGCCACAGCCGTTGCCCGAGATGCACGGAGACCGGGTTCTGCCCGATGGTGGACGCCGCCCGCGCCCGGATCAGGACATGGCGTCGGCACCGTGGCGTGTTCGGCTGGCGATGACCGCTCCCCTGCCCGGAGCCGGTGACCTGGTGCTGGTGACCCGCGCGGCCAGCGTCCAGTTCGTCACGCCGATCGTGTTCCGCGTGATCCGGGTGCTCGACCGGGTCACCTTCGACGGGTGGGTCTGGCTCGACGGCTACCAGCTCGACAGGAAGGGTGACGCGATCGCCCGCCGGTCGATCTTCGTGCAGCCGGCCGGGCTGCGGGTCCAGCAACGCTCGTCCACACCCCGAACACCGGCCGTCCTGCCGACCGTACGCCAGAATCGCGGACCGGTCGGGCTGCCACCGACCACCCCGCAGCGCCGGACGACGCAGGCGCGGCGTACGGCGAGTCACGGCTGACGCCGCCACCTGTCACCGTCGCGCCGGAAACTCCGTCAGTCGGTCAGCCCGCCTGCGAACGGCATCGACCGCCACTGCTCGACGAGCGGCCGGGTCGCGTCGGCCAGCATGGGCAGTTGTGGGGCGAGCGCGAGGCAGGCGACGCCTCGCAGCATTCCCACCGCGTTCACGAAGCCCAGGACGTCCCGGTTCAACTCCCGCAGTCCCCTGCGCCGCGCTTCGCGGTCGTAGGCGGCCTCGCAGTCGGGGCCGAGGCCGGCGAGATCCCACTCGACCGGCCCCAGCGTGACCATCTCGAAGTCGGCGTACAACTGCCCGCGCACCTCCGGGACGATGTTGACCGCCGGACAGTCACCGTGGATGGGCTGGAGGTCGGCTCCCGGGAACCTGCGCTCGAACGCCTCGCGGGACCGTACGAGAGGCTCCAGGACCTGCCACTCGTGGCGGGCGCGGCCCAGGTCGGCCGGGTCGAGGAGGTCGGGGTGGTCCTCCAGCAGAGCAAGGCTGTCCTCGATGAACCGGGGTTCGGCAGCGGACAGGAACGACAGGTCGCCCGGGTAGTCGCGCAACGCGGCGTGCAGGTCGGCGACGAGGCCGGCGTTCGCCACGTAGTCGGGCTCGGCGTCCGGGTCCACCTCGACGAGCTGCCAGAACGTCATCGAGAACCCGTCACGCTGGACCGGTTGCGGTGCGACGAGCGGGCTGGGCGGGATGACCGGCGTGCCACGGTCGGCGAGCCACCGGGTCACGTCCAGTTCCGCCCGCTGCCGGACCGCCTGGCTGTCGAGGTCCGCGTAGTGCGGCAGCACCGTGAGCACCCGGGCCACGACCGGCGATGGTGCGAGGTGGACGACCACAGAGAACACCTCGTACAGCACCTTGGGGTCGGTCACGGTGAGCCCGAGACCACGTCCGGCGTGGACGGCGGCGTCGACGGCACGTGCGGTCCGGTGGGCGATCTGCTCCGGGGGCATGAACTCGGTCACGGCAAGATCTTCTCATTCACGGGTGCAGCAGCGCGGTGTAGATCCGGTCGAGCACCTCGGCCTGGGCCGGCCAGGACCAGGACTCCAGCAAGCCCGGGGCTTCGTATGCGGCCCGGTAGCGGGCGGGGTCGGCGAGCACCGTCCGCACTGCACGGACCAGGTCGGCGACGTCCCCGGCCCGGAACACCTCGCCCTGGCCGGTACGCCGGACCGTCTGCGCCATCGTCCGCACGTCGCTGACCACGATCGGCAGCCGGGCGTGCGAGTACTCGAAGAACTTGGTGATCAGGGCGATTTCGTGATTCGGCCAGTGTTCGATCGGGATCACCCCGACGTCCGCCCCGGCGAGCAGCGGCACCACCTGGTCGGCGGCGACGTACCCACCGACGTGCAGCCGGTCTCCGACGCCGAGTTCCGTCGCCCGCGCGACCAGGCCCCGGACGTGGTCGCCGTCGGGCCGGTTCACCACGAACGCGAGGTGCGTGCCGGACAGGTCGGGCAGCGCCTCCACCAGCACACGCAGCCCGCGTTGCGGGGACGCCGCCCCGCTGTAGACCAGCAGCGGCACCTCCGGTCCGATCCCGCACCGCTGGCGCAGGGACTCCGCCTCCGGCGCGGTGTCCGGCAGGTCCGGCGCGTTGAGCACCACCGCCGGCCGGTCGGCGAGGCCGTGTTCGGCCTGCAACAGTCGGGCCAGTTCGTCGGAGACGGTCACCACCGCGTCGGCGTACGGGGCGTACTCCCGCTCGTGCGCCCGGTGGGCGGGCAGCCAGCGGACGTTGTCCCGCCAGGGCTTGATGCCGGGGAGGAACTCGTGCGCGTCCCAGAGCAGCCGGATGGTCCGGCCCCGTTCCCTGGCCCGCAGCTTGGCTCGTGCGCCCACCCCGAGCATCCGGAAGTCGTGGGCGTGGACGAGGTCCGGGTCGAGGGCGTCCACCACCGGTCCGTACGCCCGCTCGTACTGCCACAGGGACGGTTCGAGCCGCCGCCAGGCCCGCTCCCGCAGGGTCACCGACCAGAACCGGGTGTACGCCAGTTCCACCGGCTTGCGCAGGCCGCCGAGCGCCGCCACCGCGCGCCGCCGACGCGCCTGCGTCCCGGTGGCCGGGCCGCCCATCGGCAGCAGCCGTACCTCGGCGCGACCGAGCCGCCACCGGTGCGGCGCGCCGTCTGGCGAGCGGCCGAGCAGCGTCACGTCCCAGCCGGCGGCGGCGGCCGAACGGGCCGCCTTCTGCACCCGAGAGTCGCCGTGCACCGCGTTGTCGACCAGCATGACCACGCGGCCCCGGGCACCGGGAACGTGGTCGTCGTCTCTGCCCGCACCGGTCACGGGTCGAGATCCTACGGCCGTTCCGGCCCCCGCCACAGCGTGAAACGAACTGGTCGACCCCTCGTTCACCTGCAATTCCATTGAGGGACGCCGGAGGGGACAGGTGTGCCGGAAGAGGGCCGGGGGTACCTCACGAGCATCACCGCGTGGCAGCCGGCGGCGCGTCCGAGGTCTCCACGCACCGACCAGGAGGTGTTCGTCGTGAAGATTCCCCTGCTGTCGAGCCGGAACGAACCGGCCACCCGGGACGGGAACGAAGCCGCCCCGGAGACCGTCCACCCCGCCGACCGGGACCTGTCGTCGGTGTCGTCCACCGGCCGGGTCGCCGAACCGATGGGCACCGACCGGGACGGCGACCGGACCACGTACCGCAGCGCCGCCGCGACGGCCGACGGCCGTGACCACCGGGGCGACCCGCCGCCGGCGGACGGCCGGATCCGTGACCCCCGGGACGCCGAGGCGGAGCGACGGGCCTCGGCCCGGGCGGCGACCGCGCGGGCCGCCACCGTCCGCCCGGCGGAGACGGACCCGGACCGGGGCCCCGTCCGGCCGGGCCCTGATTCGACCACCGGTACCGCGACCACCAGCACCATGGAGCGGACCAGCGACCTGGACCGGGCGACCCAGGAGCGTACGGTCGACCGCCACCCGGACCTCGACCCCGTCGTCGCGGACCGGCATGCCCCGGAGCCGGCGGTGGTGGCCGGCAAGAAGCCCCGGGCCAGCCTGCTCGCCACCCTGGGGCTGGTCGTCGGGGTGGCCGGGCTGCTCTTCGTGCTCACCGGCACCCTCGCCGGGTACGGCATCGCGGTCGGCGCGGTCGGCGCGGTGCTGGCCGTCCTCGGCCTGATCGCCACCCGCCGTCGGCACGTCGCCGGCAAGACCGACGCGCTGCTCGGCATCCTGGCCGGCCTCGCCGCCGTGGTGCTCGGCGTGCTCGCGATGACCGGCCAGTACGACTGGCCGACCACCGACGGCGACCTTGTCAACCGCTTCCGAGAGTGGCTTGACTCACAGTTTGTCGACCGCTTCTGACGGGCACTGTTGGCGGCGCCGGTGGTGCACCGGTCGAGCCCGGTCAAACTGGTGGTTCACCAGCGGGGGCGACATCTCTTTCAGGGGCGGCGGTTCGCCGCCCCTGAAGCATGTCCGGGGCCGAATGCCATGGCGGGTGAGCAGGAGGTCCGTCACCAGGGCACGTTCCCGGCGTCGTGCGCTGGCCGCAGCCGAGCGACGCGCCCGGCGGGCCGCGACGAGTCAGCCCTCGCTCGTGCTGGCCACCACCGTGGTCCTGCCCGAGTCCTGCCGCGCCAACCTGTTGGCAGGCCTGGCCGCCGTGCCGGTCCTGGACGCGCCGGCCGTCACGACAGTCATCGCCTGGCCACCGCACAGCCGCTCCCGGGCCCTCGCCGACCTGGTCCGCGTAGCCACACGCCTCTGACTCGTCACTCCCGCAGCCTGCCGACGGCCGACGCACCATTCGGCGGTGGGCCTGGATGACCTGCTCGGGAAAGAGGCGGCGACCCTGATCGGCCGTCCGCCGCGCTGCGGCACGCAACGAATCGCACGTCCACTGCCCCACAGACGCAATGAACCTACGCTTCACGCAATCCTCACGGGTGGATACCGCCGCTGCCAGCCGCATAGCGTTGGAGCAACGGCGCCAGCCCGCAGGCCGCGAGTGGCCGGGCGCGCCCGACCCCCGGGAGCAGGACAATGACGATGGACGCCACCAGCCAGCGCTTTCTCATGTGCCGGCCGACGTACTTCGCCGTCGACTACGCGATCAACCCCTGGATGGACCCCACCGCGCCGGTCGACGCCGACCTGGCGATCCGGCAGTGGGAGCAACTGCGGCGGACCTACCGCGAACTCGGTCACACCGTCGAGGAGATCACCCCGGTCCCCGGCCTGCCCGACATGGTCTTCGCCGCCAATGGCGGCACCGTGATCGACGGCCAGGCGATGGCCGTGCAGTTCCGCGACCCGCAGCGAGCCGACGAGGCCCCCGCGTACCGGGCCTGGTTCGAGGCCGCCGGCTTCGAGATACACGACCCGAAGCACGTCAACGAGGGCGAGGGCGACATCCTGCTCGCCGGTGACCTGCTGCTCGCCGGCACCGGATTCCGCACCGCGCACGCCTCGCACGCCCAGTTGCAGGAGGTCTTCGGCTATCCGGTGATCACCCTCCAGCTGGTCGACCCCCGCTTCTACCACCTGGACACCGCGCTCACCGTGCTGGACGAGCGGACCGTGGCGTACCTGCCCGAGGCGTTCTCGCCGGGCAGTCGGGCGGCGCTGCGTCGGCTCTTCCCCGACGCGGTGCACGCGACCATGGCCGACGCCGAGGTGCTGGGGCTGAACGCGGTCAGCGACGGCCGGCATGTGGTGCTGCCCGCCCAGGCCACCGATCTCGCCGCGAAGCTGCGGGACCGGGGCTACGAGACCATCGGTGTCGACCTGTCCGAGCTGCGCAAGGCCGGCGGTGGCCCGAAGTGCTGCACGTTGCGACTCCGTCAGGGAAAGGCAGGCAAGTGATCGTCGACGACATGCTGCGGACGCCGGACGCGGTCCGGGACGCCGAACGGTGGACCGCGCACAACTACCACCCGCTGCCGGTGGTGATCTCGTCCGCCGAGGGTTCCTGGCTCACCGATGTGGACGGGCGGCGCTACCTCGACTGCCTGGCCGGCTACTCCGCGCTCAACTTCGGCCACCGGCATCCGCAGCTGATCGCCGCCGCGCACGACCAGCTCGACAAGCTGACCCTGACCAGCCGGGCGTTCATCCACGACCAGTTCGCCGACTTCTGCCGCGAGCTGGCCCAGCTCTGCGGCAAGGAGCTGGTGCTGCCGATGAACACCGGCGCGGAGGCGGTGGAGACCGCGATCAAGGTCGCCCGCAAGTGGGGCTACCAGGTCAAGGGCGTGCCGGCCGGGCAGGCGAACATCGTCGTCGCCGAGGGCAACTTCCACGGCCGGACGACCACCATCGTCAGCTTCTCCACCGACGCGGACGCCCGGGACGACTTCGGCCCGTACACCCCCGGGTTCACCGTGGTGCCGTACGGCGACCTGGACGCGCTGACCGCCGCCATCGACGACAACACGGTCGCCGTGCTCATCGAGCCGATCCAGGGCGAGCAGGGCGTGATCGTGCCCCCGGAGGGCTACCTGCCCGGCGTACGCCAGGTCTGCACCGAGCGCAACGTGCTCTTCCTGGCCGACGAGATCCAGTCCGGCCTCGGCCGCACCGGCGAGACCTTCGCCTGCGCCCACGAGGGCGTCGTGCCGGACATGTACCTGCTCGGCAAGGCACTCGGCGGCGGCATCGTGCCGGTGTCCGCGGTGGCCGCGAACGCCGACGTGCTGGGCGTGCTCAAGCCCGGCCAGCACGGCTCCACCTTCGGCGGCAACCCGCTGGCCTGCGCGGTCGCCACCGAGGTGGTCCGGCTGCTGGCCACCGGCGAGTTCCAGCGACGCTCCGCCGAGCTGGGCGAGCGGCTGCACGCCGGACTACGGGAGCTGATCGGCCGGGGCCTGGTCGCCGTCCGGGGCCGGGGCCTTTGGGCCGGTCTGGACATCGACCCGGCGCTGATGACCGGCCGTCAGGCGTGCGAGCGGCTGATGGAGCGCGGGATCCTCGCCAAGGACACCCACGGCTCCACGATCCGCCTGGCCCCGCCCCTGGTCATCACCGCCGAGGAGATCGACCACGCCCTGGCCCAGCTCACCGCCGTCCTCACCCCCACCGCCTCCTGACCCCATCCCACCTGAGCGTCGATCAAGAAGTTCGCGTCAGGCAGAGCGCCGAACGATGACGCGAACTTCTTGATCAACGCAGAAAAAACGGTGGGAGGGCGTCAGGGGCGGGGCAGGCGCATGGCCATGGTGGGGGCTTCGGCCATCACCGAGGTGGGGGTGTAGCGGGCACCGGTGGGCAGCTCGCCCGGACGGCCGATCTGCACTCCCGGGTACAGCTCGACCATGTCGCCCGGGTCCAGCACGCGGGACTGCTTCGGGGCCAGCGGAATCCGCTCCGCCTCGGCCATCGAGCCGCCCGGACGGATCCCGCTGCCGTTGGTGCTCACGTCGGTGACCACCACCGTGCCGGCCCGCAGCTCCAACGTGACGTGGCTGCGGCTGATCCAGCGGCGCGCCTCGTCGTTGAGCCACTGGCCGAGCACGATCCCGCTGGGCTGGTCCGGCGCCCGACCGACCAGCACCGGCTCCTCCGAGGTGAGCACGAACCGACGCCGGACCAGGCCGCCGATGCGGACCGCGAGGACCTCGGTCCGGGGCCGGGCTCCGGCGTCACCGAGCCGCGTGTTGTGCCGGGGACAGGTCGGCGCGCCGGTCCGCAGCGTGGGTGGCGGCTGGGCGGCCGGACTCCGCTCCGTGCGGGGGGCCAGGTCGGCGAAGGCACCACCGCCGCCGCCGGAGCCGAAGAGCGCACAGCCCGGTTCGGGGCAGCGCCACAGCCGGGAGAGCAGCTTCGTCCCGACCGGCGACCGCTCGCCGGCGACCGGGGTCGTACCCGGGCCGACGTGCGCGACGAAGGCCGGGCCGCCCTGTCCCGGCACCGGCGCGACCACCCGGCCCGGCTGCTCGACCACCCACGGGTAGCGTCCGCGCAGCCCGTCGAAGCGGGCCCGGCTGAGCACCGGCAGGCCGAGCAGGTCGGCGACCTCCAGGATCCGGTCACCCGGCTGGTCCAGCACCTCCACCAGGCCGTCGTCGGCCCAGCGGCGGACCACCATCCGCTCGTTCGAGGTCAGGTCGGCGTCGGAGAGCAGCGCCCGGTGCACGACCGCGTAGACCGGGACGCTGTCCTCCTCCAGCTGGCGGGCCAGCGCGTCGATGACCATGCCGAGCCGCAGCATGCTCGCCGGCCGGCCGGCGTCCAGATCCTGGTAGCGGATCACCTCGGCCAGGTCGACGACCGCTCGGGCCAGGACGGGGTCGGTGCAGACGCGTCCCTCGATCGCGTCCAGCACCTTGCTGATCTCGAATCTCATCGCGTGCTCCGGACGATCTCGTCGATCCGCCGAGCCAGATCGATGTCACGTTCGGTGACGCCGCCGGCGGAGTGGGTGGTGCAGCGGAACGTCAGCGTCCGCCAGCGGATGTCGATGTCGGGGTGGTGGTCCCGTTCCTCGGCCACCTCGGCGACCCGGTCGACGACCGCGATCGCCTCGGGGAAGCTGCCGAGCTGGACGGTGCGACTGATGCCGGCAGGGTCGCCCGTCCAGTCCGCCAACGCGGCCAGTTTGTCTCGTACCGCCTCTGCGGTGAGCACCTCTGCCATGGTCAGCACCCTACCGGGGCCGTGCCGGCCGCCGCCCGACCCGAACGCCACCCAGCGGCAATCGTCACTCCCCCGCTCCCGCCGGGCACGGTGGGTGCCCAGTTGGTTGGTAGCAGGGGACCCCTGTTACTCGTTTTTGTCGTGCAGGGGACCCCTGCTACCGACGCAGCAGCAGCGGCGGCGGGGCACAGACGGTCAGCTCCGCACCGGGCGGCCGGCTTCGTGCAGGTGGGCCAGCGCCTGCCGGTACGAGTCGAACAGACCGGTCTCGGCGTACGGGATGCCCTGCTCGGCGCAGTACGCGCGGACGATCGGCTGAGCCCGGCGCAGGTTGCCCCGGGGCATGTTCGGGAAGAGGTGATGTTCGATCTGGTAGTTGAGACCGCCGAGCGCGACGTCGACCAGGAGGTTGCCGCGCACGTTGCGTGAGGTGAGCACCTGCTTACGCAGGTAGTCGAGGTTGTCCGCGGCGGTCGGCATCTCCATGCCCTTGTGGTTGGGGGCGAACGAACAGCCCATGTAGAGCCCCCAGAGCCCCTGGTGGACGGCGACGAATGCCACCGCCCGCCCCGGCGACAGGACGGCACCCACCAGCACGAGATAGCCGACGAGGTGCGCGGCCAGGAGCAGTCCCTCCACCGTCCGGTGCCGCATCGGCGTCCGGAACCCGCCGTCCGGGTTCCGCCCGACGACGGCGCGCACGCTGGACACGTGCAACGCGAGCCCCTCCAACAGCAGCATCGGGAAGAAGAGCCACGCCTGCCACCGGGCCAGCCACCGTCCGAAACCCCGGGTCGCCGCCGCCTGCTCGTGGGTCCAGACCAGCGCGCCCGCACCGACGTCCGGGTCCTCGCCCTCGTGGTTGGGGTTGGCGTGGTGCCGGTTGTGCTTGTCCACCCACCAGCCGTAGCTGAGCCCGACCGCCAGGTTGCCGGCGAGCAGCCCGACCACCTCGCTGGGACCGCGTCGACGGAACATCTGCCGGTGCCCCGCGTCGTGTCCCAGGAAGGCGACCTGGGTGGTGGCGACGGCGAGCAGCACGGCGACCCCGAGCTGCGCCCAGCTGTCACCGACCGCGACGAACAACGCCCAGCTGCCGACGAAGAGAGCCACCGTCAGCGCTCCGCTCGCCACGTACCAGCCGGGCCGCCGCGCCAGCAGACCGGCCTCGTTGATCCGCCGGGACAACCCCGCGTAGTCACTGCCCCGCCGTAGCGGCGGATCGGCCACCGAACCGAGCGTCATGTGTGCCCCTGTCTCCTCGGGTGGTCGGGCCGCCGGCCGGCGGCCCGACTCCAGTCTCCGGACGACGGTTGCGCTGGGTAATCCTGCGACCCCCCGAAGTGCGGGTAGGGCAGGCCCTACCCCATTCTCCCCACCACGGAACGCAGCCGGGCCAGATCCCGCCGACGACGCTCGTAGGTGGTCGCGAGTCCGATCAGCGCGAGACCGCCGACGGCGAGGAAGATCCACCGGGGCACCAGGTCCCAGCTGCGGACGACCTCGTGCAGGGCGAGCGGGACGAGGCTGCTCCCGCCGAGCACGACCGGGGCCTGCCACCGCCGGACCGCGCCGAACAGCACCACGCCGACCGCACCGGCACCGAGCAGCAGCCGCCGCCACGGTTGCGGGTCCGCGCCCACCAGGACCGACACCAGACTCGGCAGCAGCGCTGCGGCGAGCCCCGGGCCGAGGGCGGTCCAGCTCGTCAACCCCGGTCGGGTACGCAGCGCGACCAGCCCGGCGAGCAGCGCCAGCCCGGCCGCCGGCAGGGTGTACGCCTCCAGCAGCGTGACCTCGGCGACGGTGAGCAGGAGCCACGCCCCGAGCAGCACGCTGCCCCCGGCGACGGCCGCGAAGGTCCACCGCCGACCGACCGACTCCCCCGGGCGCAGCGCCCGCAGCGCGACGGCGGTGCCCCAGAGCACGCAGACCAGGGCGGCCTGCCGGCGCGACCCGACGCTGAGCAGGAGCGCCGTCAGGGCGACCCCCTGGGCGGCGGCGTCCAGCACCAGCCCCTCCGCCGGCCGCCGACGCGCCAGCAGGGCGGCGGTGCCCAGCACGAGCACCGCCACCGCGAGCACGGCCGACCCGGCGGTGCGCAGCGGCAGGTCGGCGGCGACCGTGGCGGTGACCGCGAAGGCGGTGGCGGTGAGGGCCGCGCCCGCCCAGCCGACCGGACGGACGGCGTCGACCCGACCGGCGACCCCGACCACGACCGCGACCACCAGCGCCAGGCCCAGCCCGGCGAGCGTGCCGGCGCGGGTCGGCAGCAGGCCGGCCAACCCGGCCCCGGCCAGGGTCAGCCCGGTGCCGGCCAGCACCGGCAGCACCAGCCGGAGCAACGACGGACGCGCGGCCCTGACGGGCGATGCGGAACCCGGGCCGGACGGGACGAGACCCGGGCCGGACGGGACGGTCACGGAGCCGGACGGGACGGTCACGGAGTCGGACGGGACGGTCACGGAGTCGGCCGGTGACCCGACGGGCCCGGCGGGCGGCGCGGGGGCCGCGACCGTGGGGGCGGTGGTGAGCGTGGCGAACAGCAGGCCCGCCGCGCCGAGCAGCAGGGACACCGCCGGCAGCACCGGCCAGGGTGCGCCGGCCCCGCCGAGGAGCACCGGCACGGCCACCGCGCCGACCGGCACGGCGATCAGCACCGCCCGGTCCCGCCCGAGCAGGGTGGACCGGGCGGCCACCGCCACGGCCAGGAGCAGCACCAGGAACGCCACCCCGACGGAGAGTCGCGCCGGGGCCATCCCGGGCGCCAGCCCGACCCCGTCCGGCACGCCGGACCAGACCGATCCGAGCCAGCCGTACGGAGCGACCAGCACCCGGAAGGCGGCCGGGACGAGCACCGCGCCGGTCGCCACCGCCAGCGCGACGCCGACCACCCGGAGGCCACCGGTCGGGCGGACCACGGCGGCTCCCACCACCGCCACCAGCACCGCCGCCGACAGGTAGACCGGCACCGACTCCCCGGCCGGTACGACCACCGGCGCGAGACCGGCCACCGGCAGCGCCCCGGCCAACGCGGCACCGGCGTACCGCTGGAGGTCGGGCCAGTGCCGACGGACCGCGACCAGCGCGACGGGCAGCAGCCCGACGGCGACGGCCGGCCCGCGCAGCCGCCACGGCAGCGCCGGGTCCAGTTCGATCTGCGTCACCACCACCAGGGCCGGTACGGCGAGCAGCGCCACGGTCAGCGCCGGGCCGGCCAGCCACCGGACCGGGCCATCGAGCCGTCGGGCCCGGCCGGCCACCACCAGTCCGACGATCAGCACCCCGGCCAGGACCGCGCCGGCCCCCACCGGCGCGGCGAGGCCGACGAGCAGGGCGTGGCCGGTCAGGAGCACGCCAGCGGCGGCGGCGAGCGGCGGGTGGTACGCCCGTCCGCCCGACCGGAACACCGCCACCAGGAGCAGGACCACCCCGGCGGCCAACCCGAGGGCCACCACCGCCGGCCAGGGCGCGGGCCGGACGGCCGGCGCGGCGAGCACCGCGACCACGCCGCCGCCGAGGGCGACCGGGATCCGGGCGACCCGGGGCAGCAGGAGCAGGCCCGCCCCGACGGTCAGCAGCACCGCGACCGGGAGCTGCCAGCCCCAGGGCAGGTCGGGGCCGGCCGTCGCGCCCCGCCACGGCGGGACGGAGCGGAGCACCGCGGCGGCGGCCAGCCCACCGGTCGGCACCAGGACCACGTGCGCCATCACCCCGGCCACGACGAGCGCCCCGGCCCGGGGGCCGCTGCGCAGCCCGGCGGGCAGTGCCCGGACGGCACCGGCCAGCGCGAGCACCACCACCGCCGAGGTGACCAGCAGCACCGAGGGGCGCAGCTCGGCCACCGGGCGGAGCACCGCCGGGGCCGAGACGACCACCAGCAGCGCGGCGGCGACGGCCCGGAGGACCGCGCTGCCGGCGACCAGTGCGGCCCCGGCCAGGACCACCCCCACCACCAGCAGCGGCAGCCCGGCCGCGAGCGGCGTGCCGAAGGCCTCCCCCCGCACCAGAGCGACCACCGCGCAGACCGCCGCCGGGGCCAGGGCCAGGGCGTGACCGGTCCAGGCGGCGACCCGGCCCGCGACGGCCAACGGCCCGCCCGCACCGACCCGGGCCGACAGCACGTGCACCACGGCCAAGTCGACCAGGGCGACCCCGGCGAACACCAGCGTCCACCCGGCGACGCCCGGTCGGGCCTCGACGGCGAGCAGCGGCAGCACCGGCTGCGCGACGAGCAACGCCCCGAACCAGGGCACCGACAGCCGGGTGAGCAGCGCGTACCCGGTGGCGACCGCCGCGCTGGCCCCCCCGACCAGCGCGGCGTACCGGGTCACCGGCCAACCGGCGACGCCGACCAGGTCGACCGCCCACGCGGCGTACCCGTCGAGCAGCACCAGCAGCAGCCCCACGGCGGCGACGGTCTCTGCGGTGCCGCGCAGTCCCCTGCGCACCACGACCGCCGGCACGGCCAGCGCCAGCGCCGTGACCGCCGCCAGGATCGCCGCCCGACCCACGACGCCCACCGCCGCCCAGGCGACCGCGGTGAAGACGATGGCCGCGGTGCCGAGCAGCAGTCCGCCCAGGACGAAGAGCACGCTCTGCACCGTCCGGGTGGAGGTCTCCCGCTGCCCGGCGGGGGTGCCCCCCACCGCCGCCGGGCCGACCGGAACCGGGCCTGCGGCGACCGGCCGGATCTGAGGCGGACCGGACGGCACCGGGCCAGGCGGAACCAGGCCCGTGCGGAGCGGCGCCGACGGGGTCGGGGCCACCGCAGGCCGGGGCGGGCGCACCATGGCAGGGGCCGGGGCCACCGTGGCCTGCGCGGGCACCGTCCGGCTCGCCCGGACCCGCGCCGCCAGGTCGGCCCGGCGCCGCTGGGCCGCACCCAGGGCCACGCCGAGGTCCCGGTACGCCCGCCGCGCCTGCTCCAGCCGCCCGGCGAGGACGGTGATCTCGGCGTCGAGCCGGACCACCTCGGCGGCGGTCGGGTCGGGTCCCCGGCCGCAGGTCCGGCAACCGACGATCAGGTCAGCCGGTGCCGCGCACGCGGGACAGGGGTAGCCGCTGGTCTGCACGGGGTCATCCTGCCCTGGCCGGACACCGCCGGCCCAGAGTGCGCGTACTCAGGGCCGGGTCTGCTCGTGCACCCAGGCCGAGTAGTCCGGGTTGCCGCTCGCCACCCGGGTGACCAGGATCTCCGGCACCTCGTACGGATGGCTGGCCCGGATCTGGTCGACGAGGGCGTCCACCCGGTCCGAGGCGGTCTTGAACTGCACCGACCACTCGGCGCTGGTCTCCATCGCGGACTGCCACCAGTAGGTGCTGTCCACCTGACCGCCGACCTGGGCACAGGCCGCCAGCCGTCCGGCCACGGCGGTCGCCGCCAGCACGTCCGCGACCGAGCGCGCGTCCACCACGGTCGTCACCACGCAGATCTGATCCACGCAGCGCACCCTACGCGTCAGGCGGCCCGTCGCCGTTCAGCGTGGCCGTACCGTCGCGGTTGGCCTCGATCCACTGGTCGATCCGCGCCCACCAGTCGAAGAGCCAGTCGATGCGCTCCTGCCGCCCGGTCGGGACCTCCTCCGGCGGGACCGACCAGAACCGCATGACGATCCGCTTGTCCATCGGCAGTTCCCGCCAGACGTCCGCCACGGTCAGCATCTTGTCGAGCCCGGTGTGCGCCACGAAGATGACCCCGGCCTCGGGGGCGGCGTCGAGCGCGGCGAGCACCCCGCCCGGCTGGGGCGCGAGCACGTGCCGCATCCGCTCGGCGCGCACCGCCATGCCCTCCAGGCCCCGTGACCGGAGCCGGTCGATGGCCCGCAGCCGCCGCCGGGGGGTGAAGTTGCCGCCCTCCGGGAAGATGACGAACGCGTCGTTGTCGTCCAGCCCGGTGGCGAGGTGTGCGATCTGGTCGAGCACCGTCCCGTCGCGGCGGGCCCCGGGTGCGAGGAAGCGGGTAGGCAGCCGGTTGAGCAGGACGTCGATCGCCGGGTCCCACTGGAGGGCGTCCTTCAGGACGATTCTCGGTTCCCGGTAGAACCAGTTGACCAGCGCGTGGATCAGGATGAACGAGTCACCCGGTCCGGCGTGCCGGCAGAGCACCAGTTCCGGCCGGCCGGGCAGGGCGGTGTCCGGGTCGCTGCCGGCCACGTCGATGCTCAGCCGCAGCGTCCAGCGGGCCTGCCAGAAGAGCACCCGCAGGAACCAGCCGGCGAGCAGGTAGTGCACCCGTTGGAAGGCCGGGGCGCGGAGCCGCCAGCCGAAGCCGGAGGCGATCCAGAGCCCGAACAGGGCCAGCAGCGCGGCAGCGTCCCAGACCAGGTAGACGACGCCGATCCAGACCAGGCGCAGCGGGCGCAGCCGGCCGGGGACGAACGGTGACAGCGCCGCCGCGACCAGCAGCCAGACCGGCAGCGTGGTGACCACCGTGAAGGCGAGGAACACCACGGCCGGGGCGAGCAGCACCCGGCGGATCCAACCCGGCGGCAACGGCATCAGCGGTCCAGCGCGGCGAGGTAGTCGCGGGAGGCGATGTACGCGCGGCTGATCCGCCGGCCCACCGCGGCCATGTCCCGGTACGCCCACGGCGAGTCGTCCCGGGGTTCCAGCCCGCCGGTGGGCAGGACGTGCACCTCGACCCCGTCGGGCAGCGCCGCCAACTCCCGGGCGAACCGGTGCCGGCGGGCGATCTCGAACGCGACCTGGGCGACCTCCCACGGCCGCCGGGGCGGGGTCAGCGGCCGTTCGATCCGTCCCACCTGGAGGACGAAGACCCGCCGCGCGCCGAGCACGACCGCCTCGCCCACCGGGATCGAGTTGACGATGCCACCGTCCACGTAGTGTTCCCCGCCGATCTCCGCCGGGGGGAGCAGCCCCGGCACCGAGGCGGAGGCGACCACGGCGGGCACCACCGGGCCGGTGCTGAACCAGTGCTCGGCGGCACGTTCGATGCTCGCCGCGCAGCACCGGAAGGGGACCTTCAGCTCGTCGAAGGTGGTCTCCGCGCCGAGCTCCGCCTCCAGCAACCGGCGCAGCGGGCGGGGCGAGTGCAGGTGGGTACGGGCGGCGAACCGGCGCAACTGCCGGGCCACCGAGTCGCCGTACACCTCGCTCGCCTCGGGGGAGGCCCAGAGCCGGACCAGCCGGTCGGTCACCGTCTCGGTCGGGTCGGCGGCGACGAGCGCCCCGTTGACCGCCCCGATCGAGGTGCCGAGCACCAGGTCGGGGCGGATCCCGGCGCGAAAGAGAGCGCGCAGCATGCCCACCTCGACCGCGCCCAGCACTCCCCCGCCACCCAGCACGAACGCCACCGGACCGCCAGTCATGGCGTCAATCCTGGCACGTCCGTGCCCGTCGACCGTCGGCCGGTGGACGGCGCAACGCCCGGTGGGACGGGACCGCCCCCCGGTCCCACCACCCTCCGCCGACCGGCGTGGCACGGGCCGTACCGTCCCGCCGAACCGGCCAGCCGTTGACACCCCGGACACATTCCCGCAACCTGATACCGCTCCGACCCGAGGCAGGTGCGTTCAGTGATGGGAGCGCTTCACGCCGGCAGCCTGCTGGCTCGCCGGTACCGGTTGGTCGACCGGATCGGCTCCGGCGGCATGTCGGTGATCTGGCGCGCCCGCGACGAGGTGCTCGACCGGATCGTCGCGGTGAAGGTGCTCGCCCCGTCGCTGGCCGCCGACGCCCGCTTCCGGGACATGGTCCGGGAGGAGGCCCGGTCCGCCGCGCAGCTCGTCCACCCGCACGTCACCTCGGTGCACGACTACGGCGAGGCGATCGCCCCGGACGGCACGATCACCTCGTTCGTGGTGATGGAGCTGCTCAGCGGCGAGGAGCTGGAGTGCCGGCTCACCGAGGGGCCGCTGCCCTGGACCGAGGCGGTGGAGATCGGCGTGCAGGTGGCCGACGCCCTCGCCGCCGCCCACCGGCTCGGCATCGTGCACCGGGACATCACCCCGGCCAACGTGATGATGACCGCCGTCGGCGCGAAGGTCCTCGACTTCGGCATCGCCACCCGGATCGGCGCCCCGGACGAGGACGAGGACGGCGGCACGTTCGGCACACCCGCGTACGTCGCACCGGAGCGCCTCGACGGGGCACCCGCCCAGCCGTCGACCGACGTCTACTCCCTCGGCGTGCTGCTGTACGAGACGTTGACCGGCCGGGTGCCGTACCCGGCGGACACCTGGGAGCAGCTCAGCGTGGCGCTGGAGACCCGGGAGGCGCCGTCGCTGGCGGGCGTACCGGACCTGCCGCCGCCGGTGGCACGGACCTGCCTGCGCTGCCTCGCCCGGGATCCGGCCGAACGCCCGACCGCGCGGCAGGTCGCCGAGGCGTTGGGCCGACAGCTCGCCGCCGATCCGGCTCCCGCGCAGACCGTGCCGTTGCCGTCGAACGGGCCCGCCCCGGTGCCCGAGCCAGCCGGGCCGGCACCGACGCCGTCGGCCGGTCGGGCACCGGCCGACGGGGTGCGGACGCACGCACCGCCGGACCGGCGGCCGGGCCGGTGGGCCCTGGGGTTGGCCGCCGGGGCGGTCGCGGTGCTCGTCCCGGTCGCGCTGGTCTGGCCGGACGACCCCGGGACGGCACCTCCGCCCGCGCAGGTCCAGCCGACCACCGGGCTGGCGGTCGAGCCCACCGGAGAGTCGCCCGGCCCCACCGGGACGGCTGTCGAACGCCCGTCCCGGCCCCCGGCGGAAACCTCGTCGCAACCCCCCGCCAACCCCGACGGGGAAACCCTGGAGAGCGCGGTGGGTCGGCTCGACCAGCTCATCGACGCCGGGGTCACGGCCGGCGAGATCCGCGAGGACGTCGGCCTCGATCTGGACAACCACCTGCGCAACCTGACCGCCGCCGCAGCCGTCGGCCAGCACGACGTGACGCAGTCGGTGGCGCAGCTGCGGGAGAAGGTCGCGCGCCGGGTCAGCGAGGGCGCGATCACCCCCGGGTACGCCCGCCAGCTCGACACCGCCCTGCAACGCCTCGCCGCCGCGCGGACCTAGGGCCGCACCGGGGACAGCGAGCCGTCAGAGCGGGTTGAGGCGGGCCCTGAGCAGGCAGAACTCGTTTCCCTCGGGGTCGGCGAGAACGTGCCAGGATTCCTCGCCGGTCTGGCCGATGTCGACCGGACGCGCCCCGAGCTTCAGGAGACGTTCGAGCTCGGCGTCCTGATCGCGGTCGGTGGCGTTGACGTCGATGTGCAGCCGGGGCTTCCCCTGTTCCGGCTCGTCCCTGCGGCTCAGGATGATCGTCGGCTGCGGGCCGCCGAACCCTTCGCGCGGCCCGATCTCCAGGGTGCCGTCCTCTTCGCGATCGAGCACCACGAAGTCCAGGACCTCGCACCAGAACCGCGCCAGCACCTCGGGGTCGCGGCAACCGAGCACGAGTTCACTGATACGACATGCCATTGACGAGACCTACTCTCCGCGCGGGAACTGCCAGGACTGCCGTGCGCGGAGCCCTTGGGCTCCCCGCAGTGGGAACACGTGCGCGACCGTACCGGGCGAGGCGAGCCGGTGGGCAGGGTTTTTCTGGGCCTCGCCCGGTCGGTCCGACCGGCGTCAGGTGGGGACCGTCTCCCCGACGGCTCCGTCCGGACCCGGCCGCCACGCTGTCGCGAGTCCCGCTGCCAGCAACGCCAGGGCGACCAGCAGCGCACTGACCCACAGCGGGGACCGGTAACCGAATCCGGCACCGATGGCGGCACCGCCCAGCAGGGGGCCGACGGCCGCTCCCACGTTGAGTGCGGCGGTCGCGAACGAGCCACCCAGGGACGGTGCGTCGACGGCCTCGTACAGCGCCCGGGTGACGAGGGTGGACCCGACCGCGAACGAGAGGGCTCCCTGGACGAAGACCAGCGGGAACACCACGTACGCGTGCTCGGCGGTCACCGTGAACAGGAACCAGCCGACGAGCAGCGCCAGCCCACCGGGCACGAGGAGTCGCATCGGTCGGGAGTCCGACATGCGGCCCCCGATGGTCACCCCGACGAACGATCCCAGGCCGAAGAGGGCCAGCAGCACGGGCACCCACTGCCGGCCGAACCCGCTGACGTCGGTGGCCAGGGGAGCCAGGTAGGTGAAGGTGCAGAAGGTCGCGCCGTTCACCAGGGCACCCAGGAGCAGGTACACGAGCAGGCGGGGACGGCGCAGCGCCCGCAGTTCCCGTCGGGCGCCAGGGGCGGCCACGTCCGGCGTACCGGCCGGAACCGAGCGCAGGATGGTGACGACGGCGGGCAGCGAGACGACGGCCACCGCCCAGAACGCCGAGCGCCAGCTCCACAACTGACCGAGCAGGGCACCGGCGGGCACCCCGGCGACGCAGGCCAGGGTGATGCCACCGAGCAGGACGGCGGCGGCCCGCCCCCGGGCCTGGGGCCCGGCCATCCCGGTCGCCGTGGCCAGGCCGACGGCCAGGAAGCCGGCGTACGCCAGCGCTCCGACGACCCGGCTGGCCAGCAGGACGCCGAAGTTGGTGGTGACCGCCCCGACGACGTGCACCAGGATGAAGACGCCCAGGAAGACCAGTAGTGCCCGTCGTTTCGGCCACCGCAGGCTGAGGATGGCCGTCAGCGGCGCTCCGATGATCATTCCTCCGGCGAAGGCAGACGTCAGCGCTCCCGCTGCCGGGACGGAAACACGCAGGTCACGGGCAATGTCCGGGAGCAGGCCGGACAGCATGAACTCGGACGTCCCCTGGGCGAAGACCGCCAGTCCGAGCAGGTAGATGGCAATGGGCATGGCACACCACATCCCTCGACGTACATGGATGAAGAGGACGCGGTGGACTCACGGCGGGCACGGCCGGACGTCGGCGACGGGCCATCGGTCCGGCGGGGTGCACGGGGACCACCGCGCGAGGGGGACCGGGCTGTGGCACGGAGGCGACGAGGACGACGGTGAACCTGGTCGCGACCTCGTGCAGGACAGCCCACGGCGGTCCGGTGGCAGGTACGGCCAAACGGCGCCGTCTGGAGAATCGACAGCGCTTCAGAGCGACATCACCGCCACCGGAGACCGGTGGCTAGCGTCTGGACGCCTCGGGGCTGGACACGGGCGAACCCTAGTCAGCGCGTGAACCCGTCGTCAATCGGGTTGACCGTCGACCGCAGCTACGGGTTCGGGGAGCGTGGCTGACGGATCCGTCAGCGGACGGGCGTCCGGACCGGCTCGGCGGGGGTGGTGTACGGCCGGGCGGCCGAGCGCCGGTACACGGCCTCGTACCCACCCGCCATTCCGCTGGTGGAGAAGTGCTCCGCCACGTGCGCCACACAGTCCTCCGGCCGCAGGCGGTCCACCTCGCGCAGCGCCGCCGGCAGTTCCTCCGGCCGGTCGCAGACCAGCCCGGTGACCCCGGGCCGGACCACCTCGGGCACGGCGCCCCGGTTCAGCGCGACCACCGGGGTGCCGGTCGCCATCGCCTCGACCATCACCATGCCGAACGGCTCGTCCCACTGGATCGGCATGATGAGGCAGCGGGCCTCCACCAGCAGCCGCAGGCAGGTCTCCCGATCGGCGTCGAACACCACCCGCACGTCCGGCCCGAGCAGCGGCTCGACTACCTCCGTGTAGTGGCGGCGCTCGCTCGGCTCGTTGCACTTGCCGGCCAGCACCAGCGGCAGGCCCGCCGCCCGGCAGGCCGCGACGGCCACCTCCGGGCCCTTGTCCGGACTGAACCGGGCCAACCAGAGCACCGGGCCGACGCCCGGCGCGCGTTTGCGCGGGAAGAGCGCGGTCTCCAGGGCGTTGTGCACGGTCCCGACCCAGGGCAGGCCCGGATTCAGCCGGCGCTGGGCGTGCGAGATGGCGACCAGACCGACCGAGGAGGGCACCTGGCTCAGCACGTCGCCGTACTCACCGACCGGATTGCCGTGCACGGTGGCGACCGTGGGCAGGCTCCGTCGGTCGGCCAGCAGCGGCCCGATCGTGGTGTGGTCGTGGACCACGTCGAAGCGGGCCGGGTCGAGCGAACGGTGCACCCGCGCCAGGTGGGCCAGCTCGGGCAGGGACTCGCCGAGCCGCTCGTGCTGGAGTTCGCCGACCGTCGGGACGTAGGCCGCGTCCGTGCCGTGGCGGGCACCCGCGCCGAAGAGCGTCACCCGGTGTCCCCGGTCGAGCAGACCGTCGACCAGACCGGCCACCACCTGTTCAAGGCCGCCGTAGCCGGACGGGGGGACCGGGTACCAGGGAGGCACCACCATGGCGATCCGCAACGGCCCCTCGCGCGCGGCGGACGAGTGGTTCACGACGACGACGCCTCCCCTGTCAGATTCCGGGCGGTGTCTTCCCGCCACCGCCGGGGGTAAACGAGCGGACCGCCGGGTCAGCCGGCGACGGTCACCTCGGTGCGCACCACGCAGACACCCAGGGTCGACCAGGCGATCCGTTCCGCCTCGTCCCGATCGGCCAGGGTGTGCACCGTGCCGGCGAGCAGCACGGCGTCCCCGGCCACCTCGACCGTGACCCCCTCCGTGCCGACCCGGCGCAGCAGCGTCCGCTGGATCCGTTGGCGCAGCTCCTGGCCGGTGGACGGGCCACGGGGGCGTACCCGGACCAGGTTGGTGATGCCCCGCACGCCGCGCAGCCGGCGCAACTCGCGCTCGGCCGCGCGGCGCTGGAAGCCGAACTCCACCTGGCCACGGAGCATCACCCAGCCGTTGGCGACGGTGACGTCGAGCCGCTCGGCCGGTACGTAGCTGTCCCACTCGAGCGCGCGGACCGCGGCGAGCGCCACCTCGGCGTCGGTACGCTCCGCGTCGGCGCCGAGGCGCACCTCCAGGTCGTCGGCGACCGCCCGGACCCCGCGCACCCGCTGCGCGCTCCGCTCGGCGGCCCACCGTTCCGCGTAGCTGCCCACCTGGCCGGTCAGCGTCACCACCCCGTCGTGGACGGTCACCCCGACCCCGGTCGACGGGACGCGGGGCTCCCAGACCAGCTCCTCGGAGACGTCCTGCTGGATCTGCCCGTCGGTGGGTCGTCCCGCCGCTGTGGTCATGCCGCTCCCCTCTCCCCTGCCCCCCACGGTTGCCGTCGACGATGCCCGCGACCGGGGTGAGGTGCCCTCACCCGGGCCGGGTGGGCACAAGGGGACGCTGGGCACAAGGGGACGGCGGGCGACGGAACCGACCCCCTCGGTTCCGCCGCCCGCCGTCGGCGGGGAGGAGACAGCTTCGGTCAGGACGCCTCGGCGAGCGTCGCGGTGACGGTGGCGGTCGCGCCGTTGCGGCGGTACTCGATCTCCACCCGGTCGCCGACCTTGCCGGCCTGCACGGCCGCCACCAGGTCGTTCGAGTCGGCGATGGTCTTGTCGCCGAACTTGGTGACCACGTCGCCCTGGCGCAGGCCGGCCTTCTCGGCGGCGCTGCCCGGGTTGACCACGGAGATCAGGGCGCCGCCGTCCTCGGCACCGGTGACGCTCACCCCGAGCGAGGGGTGGCTGACCTTGTCGCCCCGCTGGAGCTGCTCGGCGACGAGCTTGGCCTTGTTGCTCGGGATGGCGAAACCGACGCCGATGTTGCCGCTGCTCTGGCCGCTGGTGGCGATCGCGGTGTTGATGCCGATCACCTCGCCCCGGGTGTTGACCAGCGCCCCGCCGGAGTTGCCCGGGTTGATCGGGGCGTCGGTCTGGAGCAGGCCGGAGATGGAGCTGGCCCCGGCCTGCGGGTCCTGCTGGCTGCCGGCCCGGATGGTCCGGTCCCGGGCGCTGATGATGCCGGCGGTCACCGATCCCTGGAGGCCGAGCGGGCTGCCCAGGGCGAGCACCTGGTCGCCGACCTGCATCGCGTCGCTGTCGCCGAGCTTGGCCGGCTGGAGACCGGAGACGTTGGCCGCCTTCACCACCGCGAGGTCGGTCCTGGGGTCGGTGCCGACCACCTCCGCGGCGGCGCTCCTGCCGTTGGCGAAGACCACCTGCACGGTCTCCCCACCGGCCGAGGCGACCACGTGGTTGTTGGTCAGCACGAACCCGTCGGCGGTCAGGATGACGCCGGAACCCTCGCCGCTGCCGGCCTGGATGGAGACCACGCTGTCCTGCACGGCGGCGGCGATCTTCGGCAGGTCGGCGCCGTTGAGCACCGGAGCGGCCGAGTAGGTGACCCTGGTGCCGGCATCCTCGAACAGGGCCAGCGCGAGCACGCCGCCGCCGACTCCGGAGCCGACCATCAGGGCCAGCGCGGCGACCCCGGCCGCGACGAACTTGGCCACCCGACCCGGTGGGGTGTGGGGTCGGGGAGCCGGACCCTGCGCCCACGGCGGAACCGGTCCACCGGGCGGCATGGGCCCGGACGCTCCCGGCTGCCCCGGGTGACCGGCGTGCCAACCGCCCTGGTTCCCCGGGTACCAGGGAGCGTTCGGATGGGGGCCGCCGGACGAGGGGTAGCCGGGCTGGGCGGACACGTGGCCCGGGTAGGGCGGGGCAGCGGGGGGCGCCGCGTCGGCCGGTCGCCAGCCCTGTGGTGCAGCGGCCGGAGCCGGCCCGGGAGCACCGCCCGGAGCCGATCCGGGAGCACCACCCGCAGCGGGAGCCGAACCGAAAGCACCACCCGGAGCCGGAGCCGGTCCGGGCGCAGCAGCCGGAGCGTCGGGCGGGACGGCGGCGGTGGAGGCGAACGAGGACGTGGGGGCGTCGGCCGGGGCAGGGCCGGTCGCCGGCACGCCGGAGGCGGGGGGCGTCACCGTGGGCACGTCGGTCCCGGAACGGTCGGCGGACGCCGCAGCGGCGTCCGGGGCGTACGGCGACTGCGCGTGCTCGGCGCGGGGCAGCTCGGCGGTGGGATGCACCGGCTCGGCGTCGGCCGGTCGCCGCTGCGGGTCGGTCTCGTACTCGGTCATGTCCCCACCTTGCCCCCATGGGCTGCGTTCAGCCTGGAACCCACCTGAATGTTGCCTGAAAATCACCGGGTGTCGTTGCCCACTTCCTCCACGGAGTCGCCCGGTTCCTCCGGGGCCAGCGGCAGCCGGACCCGGAACGTCGCGCCACCGCCCGGGGTGGGCACCGCCTCGACGGTGCCCTGGTGCACGGCGACCAGGGCGGCGACGATGGCCAGTCCCAGGCCGGTCCCGTTGGCCCCGCCGACCCGTCGGGTGCGCGCGGCGTCGGCCCGGTAGAACCGCTCGAAGACCCGCTCGGCCTGCTCCTCGGAGAGTCCCGGGCCGGTGTCGACCACCTCCACCACGGCCGTCGCCTCCTCGGCACACAGCCGCAGGGTCACCGACGCGTCCGGCGGGGTGTGGGTCAGCGCGTTGGTCATCAGGTTGCCGATGATCTGCCGCAACCGGGCGTCGTCGCCCCGGACCACGAGCGGACCGGAGTTCGGGGCGATGTCCAGGCTGATCCGGCGGTCCGGGGCGACCACCCGGGCGGCCTGGACCGCGTCGGCGGCGAGCACCGGCAGCTCGACCGGCGCGAGCGACAGCGGACGCTCCCGGTCGAGCCGCGCCAGCAGCAGCAGGTCCTCCACGAGCAGCCCCATCCGGGCGGCCTCGTCCTCGATCCGGCGCAGCAGGCCGGCGGTCTCCCCGGGCTCGCGGGCCGCGCCCTGCCGGTACAGCTCGGCGAAGCCCCGGATGGTGGTCAGCGGGGTCCGCAGCTCGTGGGAGGCGTCCGCGACGAACTGCCGCATCCGTTCCTCGGAGCGGATCGCCCGTGCCTCGGAGGCCCGGGCCGCCTCGGCGGCGTCCCGGGCGGCGGCCTCGGCATACCGGGCCGACGCCTCGGAGGCGGCCCGGGCGGTGAAGGCCGCCTCGATCTGGGCGAGCATCGAGTTCAGCGCCCGGGAGAGCCGCCCCAGCTCGGAGGTGGGGCACTCGCTGCCCTGTTCCGGGTCGGGCACCCGTCGGGTGAGGTCGCCCCCGGCGATCGCGCCGGCCGTCCGCTCGATGTCGACCAGCGGTTTCAGGCTGGTCCGCACGATCGCCGCGCCGATCGAGGCGAGCAGGATCAGCACCGCGCCACCGACCAGCAGGTCTATCCAGATGAGCTGCTTGACCGCCCGGTCGACGTCGGAGAGGTGCTGCCCGATGGCGAGCACCGGACCGTCGGGAAGCTGGA
Organism: Micromonospora sp. NPDC050187; assembly: GCF_044459745.1. Taxonomy (NCBI): domain Bacteria; kingdom Bacillati; phylum Actinomycetota; class Actinomycetes; order Micromonosporales; family Micromonosporaceae; genus Micromonospora; species Micromonospora sp. NPDC050187. The sequence goes on along the minus strand of NZ_JBITJH010000007.1, from coordinate 139,293 downwards.
TGTAGAGCATCCGCCAGCGGATTCCGCCGTCCTGGGAGCGCACCGTGAACGGCTCACCGACGCGCTCCTGGGCGTTGTCGAGGTTTCCGGACAACGCGGGCAGGTCTGCCGGGCCCAGGTTGCTGGTGTCGTACCTCAGCGGCTCGACCCCGTTGGCGTCGATCACCGCGACCATGTAGTCGGTCGGCAGGTCCGCCTTCTGCGGGTTCCCCTCGGACAGCAGGCGGCTGATCGCACCCCGGATGGTCGCCTCGTTGTTGCGCAGTTCCGCGTCGACCTGGTCGACCAGGTAGGTGCGGAGGAAGAAGGTGGTCAGCGTGCTGATCACCACGAGGGCGGCGGCGACCAGGGCGAGCACGGCCGCGACCAGCTTGACCCGTAGCGGTACGGCCCGCAGTCGACCCTTCGCCTGGTCGACGGCGTTCACGCCGCCGGCTTGCGCAGCACGTAGCCGACCCCACGGAGGGTGTGGATCAGGCGGGGCTGCGTGTTGTCCACCTTTCGCCGCAGGTAGGAGATGTACGACTCGACGATGTTGTCGTCACCCCGGAAGTCGTAGTTCCAGACGTGGTCGAGGATCTGCGCCTTGGACAGCACCCGGTTGGCGTTGAGCATCAGGTAGCGCAGCAGCTTGAACTCGGTCGGCGAGAGCTGCACCCGCTGCCCGGCGCGGTGCACCTCGTGGGTCTCCTCGTCCAGTTCCAGGTCGGCGAAGGTGAGGCGGGACGGCGAGTGCTCCCCGGTGACCGTGCGCCGCAGCACCGCCCGGATCCGGGCGGTCAGCTCCTCCAGGCTGAACGGCTTGGTGACGTAGTCGTCGCCGCCGAGGGTCAGGCCCCGGATCTTGTCGTCGGTGGCGTCCCGCGCGGTCAGGAAGACCACCGGTGTCCGGGTGCCGCCCTCGCGGAGCATCCGGATCACTTCGAAGCCGTCCAGGTCGGGCAGCATCACGTCGAGGACGACCAGGTCGGGGCGGTGGTCCTTGGCGGCGTTCAACGCCGCGCTGCCGCTGGTCGCCGTCGCCACGTCGAAGCCGGCGAAGCGCAGGCTCGCGGAGAGGAGTTCGAGGATGTTGGGGTCGTCCTCGACGACGAGCAGTCGCGCCTCGGTCTGGGTAGGGGCCATGTGGCCATCATCCGTGACGACGCTGCGCCCGGGCTGGACGCTTCCTGCAAAAACCCTGAAAGCCGCCCTGACGCGGTGAACCGGACTCAGGCACCACTCTTCCACACCGGCATCAGCCGCAACGCGGACTCCGCCGTCCGGGCCAGGCCACGCCGGTCCGCCCCGGGCGCGGGGTGCAGGGCCGCGCCGACGGTCACCGACACCACCAGGTCCCGGGCGGCGAGCACCCGCCGCACCGACCGCCAGAGGTTCTCCTCGCCGAGGAAGGCCGGGACGGTGGTGTCGACGTCGACCGAGGCGCAGCGGTAGCCGATCCGGACCGGCACGACCGGTGCGCCGGTGTCGACCGCTGCCTGGAACACCGCCGGCCGGAAGCCCGGCCGGGGTCGGACGTGGACCGGATCGACCGTACCGCACCAGGTGGTCCCCTCCGGGTAGACCGCGACCTGCCGGCCGGCCCGGAGCAGGTCGGCCACCCGGCGCACGGTCGCTGGCAGCGCCCGGGGGCGGGAGCGGTCGACGAAGACCGTGCCGGCCCCCCGGGCGAGCAGGCCGACCAGGGGCCAGGCCCGCACCTCCCGCTTGGCCAGCATCCGGGCCGGGGCGACCGCGAGCAGCGCCACGACGTCCAGCCAGGAGACGTGGTTGGCGACCAGCAGCGCCCGGCCGCGCGGCGGTCGGCCCCGGACCACCAGCCGCGCGCCGAACGCCCGTGCCGTGCCGCGCGCCCAGACCCGGCACCCGGCCCGCCGGGCGGGAGCGGGCAGCAACGGCAGCGCGGCGGCCAGCGCGGCTCCGGCCAGCAGCATCCCGAGTACGGCCAGCGCGCGGGCCGTCCGCCGGGCGACCGGTACGGCCGGCACGGGGCCGTCGGCCGGCAGGCAGCTCGCGCCGCACGCGGAGAGCGGACGCCAGAGGTCGTACCCGACGGCGCTCACGCCGTGACCCCGGCCCGGCGTGGGGCGGCCGGCTCGACCGCCGGGTCGCCGAGGAAGTGCCGCAGGTAGCGCGGGTTCATCCGGTCCAGGCTGAGCAGCACGTAGAAGTCGGCCACCCCGAAGTCCGGATCGTAGGCGGGTTCGCCGCAGACCCACGCGCCCAGCCGCAGGTATCCGCGCAGCAGCGGCGGCACCACCGTCGGCCCGGCGTCGTCGGCCCGCGGCGGGGCGTCCGGCTCCGCGAACCAGGGGCGGTACGGCCGGACCCGCAGGAGCGGGGGCGCCAGGTGCCCGGCCCGCACCCGCTCCCACACCCCGGCGGCGGTGTGCCCGCCGTCGGCCAGTGACACCGAGGCGCAGCCGCCCAGCCAGCGGCGTCCCCGCAGGTGCAGGTAGCGGGCGATGCCGGCCCACATCAGGTTGATCACCGCTCCGGAGCGGTGGTCCGGGTGCACGCAGGAGCGACCGGCCTCGACCAGATCGTCGCGGAGCGGATCGAGCGCGGTCAGGTCGAACTCCTGCTCGGCGTACCGGCGGTCGGTGCGTCCCGGCGGCAGCAGCCGGTACGTGCCGACCACCGCGCCGGTCCGCTCCTGACGGACGATCAGGTGGTCGCACCAGGGGTCGAGGTCGTCGGTGTCCAGCCCGGCGGTGCCGGGGCGCAGGGTGGCCCCGAGTTCGGTGCCGAACACCTCGTGACGCAGCCGCTGGGCGGCTGCCACCTCGGTCGGGTCGTCGGCGATGTGCAGGGTGTATCCGCTGGTCGTCAGAGGGGTGCCAGGGGGGTGCGGAACGGCCATGAGCACTGTGTAGGCGACCGGGGTTGCCGGGCACCGGTTCGGCGGATGTCGATCGGATGAACGCCTGTCGCCGACCGGGCGCCTGCCGGCGGGCCGGGGACGTGGCAGGCTGCCCAGAGGCCCGGCACCGCCGCCGGGTCGTGGCGACGGAGGACCCATCGGATGATCATCGAGGCGCGCTACAACGGACCGCCCGGCTCGGGCAACGGCGGCTGGAGCGCCGGGGTCTTCGCCACCGCGGTCGGCGACGTCACCCCGGCCGACGGGAACGCCGGCTCCGCCGCCGCGACACCGGGCACGGTCGAGGTGACCCTGCGCCGGCCTCCGCCGCTGGGGGTGCCGCTGCGTGTGCTGCCCTCCGCCGACCAGCCCGGACGCCACGAGGTCCACGACCCGGACGGGACGCTGGTCGCCCAGGTGGCGCCGGTGGCGGGGTTCACCCCGACCGTGCCGGCGGTGGACCTGGCCACCGCGCGGGCCGCCTCCGCCGACTATCCCGGTTTCACCGGTCACCCCTTCCCCGGCTGCTACGTGTGCGGGCCGGAGCACCCCGACGGTCTACGGATCTTTCCCGGCCGGCTTCCCGACGGCCGGACGGCGGCCCCGTTCCGGGTGCCGGCCGAGGTCCGTCCGGAGACGGTCTGGGCGGCGCTGGACTGCCCCGGCGGCTGGGCGGTGATCGGCCCCGGCCGCCCGTACGTGCTGGGCCGGATCGCGGTGCGTGTCGCGGCGCTGCCCCGGCCCGGCGACGAGTGCGTGGTGACCGGCGCGGCGACCGGCGGCGAGGGACGCAAGGCCCTGGTGCACTCCAGCCTGTACGCCCTCGACGGCACCCTCCTGGCATACGCCCGTGCCACCTGGATCGCCCTGCCCACCGGCTGACCGCCGCCCCGTCGCCGGTCGGACCGGGCTGTCCGGCCCGAGCGGCACCACTTCAGCGACGTCACCACTACTCAAGGTAGCGTTCTCCCCCCTGGGGAGGACCTGGTCCTGCCTGAGGTGGAGACACATCTCAGAGCCGAGCGTTATTGACCTCGCCCGGTCCAGCCGTCACGCTGTGTAACGGCGCTTCTCTGCGCCAGGGAGAGGAGAAAGATGTCTGACGGGCAGCGGAGCCCCGCCGGCCAGGGTCGGATCGTGGTGTCCGGCCTGACGAAGCAGTACCGCACCGTGCGAGCGGTCGACAACCTGTCGTTCACCGTGCAGCCGGGTAGGGTCACCGGCTTCCTCGGGCCGAACGGCGCGGGCAAGACCACCACACTGCGGATGCTGCTGAACCTGGTCACCCCGACCGAGGGGACGGCCACCATCAGCGGGGCGCGCTACGCCGACCTGGCACAGCCGCTCCGACAGGTCGGCGCGGTCCTGGAGGCGTCCAGCGCACACAAGGGGCGTACCGGGATCAACCACCTCCGGGTGATCTGCGCGGCGGCCGGCCTGCCGAAGCAGCGGGCCGACGAGGCGCTGGCCATGGTCGGCCTGACGCCGGCGGCGAACCGCAAGTTCAAGGGCTACTCGCTGGGCATGAAGCAGCGACTCGGCATCGCCGCGGCGATGCTGGGCGACCCCCGGGTGCTGATCCTGGACGAGCCGGCGAACGGCCTCGACCCGGAGGGGATCCGCTGGATGCGGGGCTTCCTCAAGGGCCTGGCCCACCAGGGGAAGACGGTGCTGGTCTCCAGCCACCTGCTCTCCGAGATGCAGCTGCTCGCCGACGACGTGGTGATCATCGCCGCCGGGCGGCTGATCCGGCAGGGACCGGTCGCCGAGGTCCTCGGCTCGATGACCCAGGGTGCGCGGGTACGGGTGCGGACCCCGCAGGCGGAGGCACTGGTCACGGCGCTGAAGGAACTCTCCGCCACGGTCGAGCCGGACGGGCAGGGCGCGCTCCTGGTCGCCGGCGTGGACGCCCCGGCGGTGGGTCGGGCCGCGCTGGCCGCCCAGATCGAACTGCACGAACTGACGCCGGAACGACCCGACCTGGAACGGGTCTTCCTGGACCTGACGGCCGGAAAGGCGGACATCCGATGATGAACCTGGTCCGGTCCGAACTCCTCAAGATCCGGACGACCAGCACCTGGTGGCTGCTGGCGATCGGGGCCTTCCTCGCCACGGTGATCGCCTTCGCGTTCAACGCCTGGATCACCCACGTCTCGCTCACCGGCGACCCCGCCGAGATCGGCCTCCCGCCCGAGGAGGCGGCAGCCCAGGCCGACGTGGCCGGGCAGGCGGCGAACCTCTACACCTCCGGGCAGTTCTTCGGCCTGCTCCTGGTGATGCTGATCGGCATCCTGATGGTGACCAACGAGTTCTTCCACCAGACGGCCACCACCACGTTCCTCAGCACGCCCCGGCGCACCTCGGTGATCGCGAGCAAGCTGGTCGCGGCGTCCCTGATGGGCTTCGTGTTCTGGCTGGCCACCACGGTGATCGCCCTGGTCGCTGGCGTGATCTTCATGTCCGTCAACGACTTCGGCACCCAGCTCGGCGAGTGGGAGGTCCACCGGGCCCTGCTGCTCAACCTGCTGGCGTACGCGATCTGGACGGTCCTCGGTGTCGGCCTCGGCACGCTGATCACCAACCAGCTCGGCGCGGTCGTCACCGCCTCGGTGGTCTACCTGGTCGGCACCCAGGTCGTGGGGCTGCTCTTCCTGCTCCTGTCCAACCTGCTCGACTCCGAGGCCATCCTGGAGTGGCAGGTGGTCTGGCCGGCGATGGCCTCCCAGATCATGATCAGCGGCATCGACTCGCCGATGCTGCCGCCGTGGTGGACGGGCGCCCTGGTGCTGGTCGCGTACGCGGTCGCCGCCGGGCTGGCCGGCGTCATGATCACGCGCCGCCGGGACATCTCCTGAGGCCGGGACCTCGTCGGAGCGGGGGTGGGGGTGGCGCGTCGATGCCGCTCCCACCCGGGACGATCCCCTTAGCAGGAGGCGACGGCGTACCCGGCGGTTGGTGAATTTCTGGCGTCTTCTGTGAAACGTGACACGGGCCGGAGGCGGAAATGCCTCCGGCCCGCGCACGGCGTAGCCTGGGAGCCGTCTGTCCGCTCCCCCCGGGGACTGCCCGCGGACGTCGCGAGACACACAACCCGCGTGAAAGAGGCGATTACCGGCCGTGTCGACCCAGCAGACTTCGCAGGAGAACCCACTGGCGGGTTTCGGCCCGAACGAGTGGATCGTCGAGGAGATGTACCAGCGCTACCTCGCCGACCCCAACAGCGTCGATTCGGCCTGGCACGACTTCTTTGCCGACTACCGGCCCGGTCCGGGCGCCGGTAGCCCGGTGACGGCGCCGAAGAAGGCACCCCCCGCCGCCGCGACGGAGCCGGCCGGGCAGCAGGAGCCCGCCGCGAGCGTGACCCGCACCGACGGTGACCGCCCGGCCGCCGGGCAGCCGGACAACGGCCGGACGGCCGCGCCCCAGGCGAAGCCCGCGGCCAAGCCGGCCGCCACCGCACCCACCAAGACGGCTCCGGCCAAGGCCGCCCCGGAGAAGGCCGCCCCGGCCAAGCCGGCCGCCAAGGCCGCCGCCCAGCCGGCGCCGAGCGGCCCCCGCACCACCCCGCTGCGTGGCGTGGCCGCACGCATCGTCCAGAACATGGACGCCTCGCTGAACGTGCCGACCGCGACGAGCGTCCGGGCCGTGCCGGCGAAGCTCCTGGTGGACAACCGCATCGTGATCAACAATCACCTGGCCCGGGGCCGGGGTGGCAAGGTCAGCTTCACCCACCTGATCGGGTACGCGATGGTCCGAGCGCTGGTCCAGCACCCGGAGATGAACAACTCCTTCGCCGAGATCGACGGCAAGCCGGCGATGGTCACGCCGGAGCACGTCAACCTCGGCATCGCGATCGACCTGACCAAGCCGGACGGCACCCGCAACCTGGTGGTCCCCTCCATCAAGGCCTGCGAGCAGATGGACTTCCGGCAGTTCTGGCAGGCGTACGAGGACGTGGTCCGGCGCGCCCGCCGCAACGAGCTGACCATGGACGACTACTCGGGCACCACGATCTCGCTGACCAACCCGGGTGGCATCGGCACGGTGCACTCGATCCCGCGGCTGATGCAGGGGCAGAGCGCGATCATCGGCGTCGGCGCGATGGAGTACCCGGCGCCGTACCAGGGCATGAGCGAGGCCACCCTGGCCGAGCTGGCGGTCAGCAAGGTCATCTCGCTGACCAGCACGTACGACCACCGGATCATCCAGGGCGCGCAGTCCGGCGAGTTCCTCAAGGTCATGCACGAGCTGCTCCTCGGCGAGCACGGCTTCTACGACCAGATCTTCACCTCGCTGCGCATCCCGTACGAGCCGGTGCGCTGGATGCGCGACGTCGCGGTCAACAACGAGGGCCAGATCAACAAGACCGCCCGGGTGCACGAGCTGATCCACGCGTACCGGGTGCGCGGCCACCTGATGGCCGACACCGACCCGCTCGAGTTCAAGATCCGCAAGCACCCGGACCTGGACGTGCTCCAGCACGGGCTGACCCTGTGGGACCTGGACCGCCAGTTCCCGGTCAACGGTTTCGCGGGCAAGAAGCGGATGAAGCTGCGCGAGATCCTCGGTGTGCTGCGCGACTCGTACTGCCGCCGGATCGGCATCGAGTACATGCACATCCAGGACCCGGAGGAGCGGCGCTGGATCCAGGAGCGGATCGAGCGCCAGTACGAGAAGCCCACCGCCGACGAGCAGAAGCACGTGCTCAACCGGCTGAACGCGGCCGAGGCGTTCGAGACCTTCCTCCAGACCAAGTACGTCGGGCAGAAGCGCTTCTCGCTGGAGGGCGGCGAGTCGCTGATCCCGCTCCTCGGCGAGGTGCTGGAGTCCTCCGCCGAGGCGGGGCTGGACGAGGTCGTCATCGGCATGGCCCACCGGGGCCGGCTCAACGTGCTGGCCAACGTCGTCGGCAAGCCGTACGAGAAGATCTTCTCGGAGTTCGAGGGGCACCTCGACCCGCGCTCGACCCAGGGCTCCGGTGACGTCAAGTACCACCTCGGCCAGAACGGCAAGTTCAGCACTCCGGACGGCGCGCACCAGGTCAAGGTCTCGGTGGTGGCGAACCCGTCGCACCTGGAGGCGGTCGACCCGGTGCTGGAGGGCATCGTCCGGGCCAAGCAGGACCGGATCGACCTGAAGCTGGAGGGGTACACCGTGCTGCCGCTGGCGGTGCACGGTGACGCCGCCTTCGCCGGCCAGGGTGTGGTCGCCGAGACGCTCAACCTCTCCCAGCTGCGCGGCTACCGCACCGGCGGCACCGTGCACGTGGTGGTCAACAACCAGGTCGGCTTCACCACCGCCCCGGAGTACTCGCGGTCCAGCCTGTACAGCACCGACGTGGCCCGGATGATCCAGGCGCCGATCTTCCACGTCAACGGCGACGACCCCGAGGCCGTGGTCCGGGTCGCCCGGCTGGCCTTCGAGTACCGCCAGGCGTTCAACAAGGACGTCGTCATCGACATGGTCTGCTACCGACGGCGCGGGCACAACGAGGGCGACGACCCCTCGATGTCCAACCCCCAGATGTACAAGATCATTGACTCGAAGCGCTCGGTGCGGAAGCTCTACACCGAGGAGCTGATCGGTCGGGGCGACATCACCGTGGAGGACGCGGAGGAGCTGCTCCGCGACTACCAGGCCCAGCTGGAGCGGGTCTTCAAGGCCACCCGGGACGCCGCGTCGGCCCCGAAGCAGCACGCCCGGCCGCGCCGCGAGGACGAGCCGGAGCCGCAGGTGGAGACCGCCACCAGCGCCGAGGTCGTCAAGGCGGTCGGGGACGCGCACGTCAACCTCCCCGAGGGATTCACCCCGCACAAGCGGATCCAGCAACTGCTCGACCGGCGGGCGAAGATGTCCGTCGAGGGCGGCATCGACTGGGGCTTCGGCGAGATCATCGCCTTCGGCACGCTGCTGCACGACGGGGTCACCGTCCGGCTCGCCGGTCAGGACTCCCGCCGGGGCACCTTCGTGCAGCGGCACGCGGCGGTGGTCGACGCGAAGACCGGCGACGACTACCTCCCGCTGAAGTCGCTCACCGCCGACGGCGAGCGCTCCCGGTTCTTCGTGCACGACTCGCTGCTCAGCGAGTACGCCGCGATGGGCTTCGAGTACGGCTACTCGGTGGAGAATGTCAACGCGCTGGTCTGCTGGGAGGCCCAGTTCGGTGACTTCGTCAACGGCGCCCAGTCGGTGATCGACGAGTTCGTCTCCTCCGGCGAGGTGAAGTGGGGCCAGCGCTCCGCGGTCACGCTGCTGCTGCCGCACGGCCACGAGGGCCAGGGACCGGACCACACCTCCGGCCGCCCCGAGCGGTTCCTCCAGATGTGCGCCGAGGACAACATGCGGGTGGCCATCCCGACCACCCCGGCGAACTACTTCCACCTGCTGCGTCGCCAGGCGCTGTCGCCGAAGCGCAAGCCGCTGGTGGTCTTCACGCCGAAGTCGCTGCTGCGGCACAAGCTCTGCGTCTCGCAGGTGGAGGAGTTCACTTCGGGCACCTTCCAGCCGGTGCTGCGCGACGGTGCCGCGCCGGCGCCGGAGCAGGTGAAGCGGGTGCTGCTCTGCTCGGGCAAGGTCTACTACGACCTGTTCCAGGCCCGCGCGGACCGGGGCGTGACGGACACCGCGATCATCCGGATCGAGCAGCTCTACCCGCTGCCGGTGGAGGAGATCCGGGCGGCCCTGGCCGAGTACCCGAACGCCGAGGACTTCGCCTGGGTGCAGGAGGAGCCGGCCAACCAGGGCGGCTGGAGCTTCGTCGCGCTCAACCTGCTGGAGCATCTGGACGGCGTCCGGCTGCGCCGGATCTCCCGGCCGGCCGCGGCGGCCCCGGCCGTCGGCTCGGCGAAGATGCACGACGTCGAGCAGACCGCGCTCATCGAAGCGGCCCTGCCCCGTCCCTGAGCCCGTCCCGCGCTGGGGCAGCGCCCGCCGACACCGGCCGGGCCTGCCCCAGCGGCATGTCGAGGAGAGCATCGTGTACTTCACCGACCGTGGCATCGAGGAACTGGTCCAGCGGCGCGGAGAGGAGTCCGTGTCGGTCGAGTGGCTGGGCGAGCGGCTGCGTGACTTCGTCGACCTGAACCCGGAGTTCGAGACGCCGATCGAGCGGTTCGCCACCTGGCTGGCCCGGCTCGACGACGAGGACGACGACTAGTTTTCCCAGCTGGGGCGCCAGGTAGCGTGACGGCCGTGCCCAACAGGTTCCTCCCGGACCGGACCAGCCGCACCGTCCTGCTGGCCGGGATCGCGCTCGCCGTGTTCCTGGCCGGCTGCGCGGACGGGTCGACGGACGGGCGGACGCCCCCCGGAGCCGCCCCGACCTCCTCGGCCGCGCCACCGCCCCCGGTCTTCTACGTCGACCCGCACAGCGCGGCGGCCGAGCAGGTGGCCCGGTGGGAGCGGACGCACCGGAGCGGCGACGCCGCGATGCTCCGCGGGATCAGCGCCCGGCCGACCGCCCGGTGGCTGGTCGACGGCACCGCGCCGGTCACCGACCAGGTGGAGGACTTCCTGGCCGGTGCGGCCCTCGCCGGGCAGATGCCGATCCTGGTCACCCACAATCTGCCGCAGCGCGACTGCGGCCGGCAGGGCTTCGGGGGCGCCGGGACGGCCGGGGCGTACCAGACGTGGATCCGGGAGCTGGCCGGCGGCGTCCGGGGGCGGCCGGTCACCGTGATCCTCGAACCGGGCGCGGTCCCGGACGCCGTCGACGGGTGCGTGGCCGACGTCGAGGGACGGCTCGCGCTGCTACGGGACGCGGTCACGGTGCTCAAGAGCACCGGCAGCGCCCTGGTCTACCTGGACGCGGGGCACCCGGGCTGGGTCAGGGACGGCGCGAAGCTGGCGGCGGCCCTGACCCGGGCCGGGATCGCCGACGCCGACGGCTTCGCCCTGAACGTCGCCAACTTCGTCGGCACTCCGGAGAACCTGCGGTACGGCCACCGGCTCTCCGACGCGCTGGGCGGAACGACGACCTTCGTGATCGACACCAGCCGCAACGGCAACGGCCCGTACCCGGCCCCGACGGTGGCGGGCGCGCCGAGCTGGTGCAACCCGCCCGGGCGGGCCCTCGGCGCGGAGCCCACCACCGAGACCGGCCTCGACCGGGTCGACGCCCTGCTCTGGGTCAAGTACCCGGGCGAGTCCGACGGTTCCTGCCGCCCCGGCGAGCCGGAGACCGGCGTCTGGTGGCCCGAGTACGCCCTCGGGCTCGCCGCACGCGCCGGCGGCTGACCCGTCGCGCGCAGTAGTCGGCCTGGCCGGGGCCGCCGCCGGTGACCGCGCTACCTCCGGCCGGCTGCGGGGAGCACCGGTCGGCCGGGCTGACCGGGGCCGGCGGCGTCGAGTCCGGTGCGGCGCAGCTTCTGCCAGCCGAGCCGACCACCGGTCAGCGCGGTGATCACGGACTGGACCAGTACCAGGTACATCAGCTGGCGGTAGACGAACTGCTGCAACGGCAGCACCCAGAGGACCCCGAGCTTCTCCCGGTCCAGGCGGAACGCCACGATCGCGGTGAGGAACTGCAGGCCGAGCATCGCCAGCCAGGCCAGCGCCGTCTCGGTCCGGTCCAGGAAGACCAGGCCGTACAGGGCGAGCAGGTCGATGACCGGGGCGGTCAGCGGCAGCACGACCCCGAACATGGTCAGGAACGCCAGACAGCGTCGACTGAACCGGCCGGAGGCCCCCCGGTCGAACACCGAGCGGCGGTGCTTCCACATCGCCTGCATGGTGCCGTAGCTCCACCGGTAGCGCTGCTTCCACAACTGCCCGAGACTGGTCGGCGCCTCTGTCCAGGCGCGGGCGCTCTCCTCGTACACGACCTTCCAGCCGGCCCGGCCGAGGGCCATGGTGATGTCGGTGTCCTCGGCGAGCGTCTCGTCGGTCATCCCGCCCGCGTACGCCAGCGCCTGCCGACGGAAGCCGCCGATCGCGCCCGGGACGGTGGGCATGCACCGCAACGTCTCGTAGAGGCGACGGTCGAGGTTGAAGCCGATGACGTACTCGATGTGCTGCCACTTGGCGATCATGCTCCGCCGGTTGCCCACCTTGACGTTGCCGGCGACCGCGCCCACCTGCGGGTCGGCGAAGGGCTGAACCAGGCGGCGGACCGCGTCGGGCTCGAAGATGGTGTCCCCGTCCACCATGACGATCAGGTCGTACCGGGCCAGCGCGACGCCGGTGTTGAGCGCGCTCGGCTTGCCGCCGTTCGGCTTGCGGACCACCCGTACGTTCGGCAGGCCGAGAGCGGCCACGATGTCGGCGGTGCCATCGGTGGACCCGTCGTCGACCACGACCACCTCGATGCCGCCGGGGTGGTCACCCGAGGCGAGCGAGCGGACCGCCGCCGCGATCCCCTCCTTCTCGTTGTAGGCGGGCACGATCACCGAGACCGGTTCGGTGACCGGCGGACCCCAGGACCAGTCCCGGCGGCGTCGGCGGCGGGCGTGCCACAGGGCCAGCAGGAACAGCAGCACGGTACGTCCGATGGTGAGCACGCCGACGACGACGAAGAGCACGTTGAAGACCAGGAACGTGGTGTCCGCGGCCCGCACCGCCCGGATCAGCACGGCGCCCCGCCACTGCTCCCCCGGTGACGCGCTCGTCGGGCCGGGCCCGCCGTCGGTGGCCCCGGCCTCGGCGAGGGCCAGGTCCAGCCCGCCGCTGACCGTCGTGAAGCGGTATCCCCGCTCCTTCATCATCGGGATGAAACGGTCCAGCGCCTCGACGGTCTGGGAGCGGTCACCGCCGGAGTCGTGCCAGAGGGTGACCGCCCCGGCGTAACCGGCCGGGGTGGAGTTGGCGATCATCGAGTCCGGGCCGCGCCGCTCCCAGTCACGGCTGTCGAGGTCGTTGACCACGGTCAGGTATCCCAGCTCACCGGCCTGTTGCAGCAGCGGCCAGTCCCGGTCGAGGAAGGCGTCCGCCCGCGAGGAGTACGGGAAGCGCAGCAGGTTGGTGCGGATCCCGGTGGCGCCGGCGATGGCGAGCTGGGTCTGGGTGTACTCCATCCGGCGCTGCCAGCCGGGCAGGTCGACGAGGTGGGGGTGGGTGAAGGTGTGCACGCCGAGTTCGTGCCCCCCGTCCGCCAGTGCGCGGACCAGTTCGGGGTGCCGGACGACCTGGTTGCCGAGGACGAAGAACGTCCCGGGCACCTGGTGGCGTTCCAGCACCCGCATCACCTCGGGCGTCCACCGCTCGTCCGGGCCGTCGTCGAAGGTGAGCACCATGGTGCGTGGCGGCAGGCGGTACGACTGCGGGCGGCCGGAGGTGGTGTTGACGATCGGCCCGCCGCTGAGCAACTCCTCGGGGACCTCGTCCTGCCCGCCACCGGTGGTGACCTCCGCCCGGTAGTCGGGGACGAACGAGCCGTTGGCGTACGCCTGCACGAACAGGATGCCGCCGAGGAGGACGAAGACCATCGCGAAGACGGTCCAGCTCGGTCGCGGCACGTAGCGCCGGACCCGGTTCGCCGGACCGGCGAGCGGGAGCGGACGGGCGTGCCGGGGTGCCCGAGTCCGGTCGGCCGGGGGACCGGGCGGGCGCTGGGGAGGGTGGCTCACCGGGGCACGACCACTTCGACCGACGCGATCGGGTCCTGCGGGGACGGCGTGGACGGGGGTACGGCCGGCGACGGGCTGGTCACCGGCGGCGTGGGCGATGTCGTCCGCGTCGGTGTGTCCTCCGGCCGGCCGCTGTTCGGGCTCTCCGGTGACGGGCTCGGCGAGGGGCTGGTCGAGGTCGGCGTGGCGGAGGGTGTCGCGGAGGGCGAGGCGGACCGGGGTGCCGTCGAGCGACGGGGCGGCGTGGTGGTGGGCGCGGAGGAGGATCCGACGGCGGGCGTGGGCTCGGCTGCGGGCTCGACCGCCGGAGGCGGCTGCCACCGCCGGGTCGTCGGCTCGACGAACGGGATGATGGTCTCCGGTCGGACCGGCCCGCCAGCGAAGCTGACCCCCACCAGGGCGGTGTACGCCACCCCGGCCAGTCCCAGGGCGTAGGCGGTACGGCGGAGCCACCGCCGTCGGCGACCGCTGGGGTCGACGAAAATTGGGGATTGTTCCGGAGCAACAGGGATAATCTCGGTAGGGCCCTCCACCCCGGCGAGTCAACCACGCGCAAGCCCCGCATCCCCGCTCGTGTGTCCCGTCTGACATGGGAAAACGTGGCGGCGGGGCCACCCGGGCCGGTGGCCGGGCGGGGTTCACCCCGACCTAGTAGGTTGACCGCGTGGCCCGCAGCGTCTATCTCACCAGCGTGGGTTCCGGCGGAGGAAAGTCGACGATCGCGCTCGGTCTCGCCGAGTTGCTCTCCCGACAGGTCGAGCGGATCGGCGTGTTCCGGCCGCTGGTCTCCGGAGTCCGGCCGGATCCCATCCTTGCCCTGCTCAGCGACCGCTACCGGGTGGACGTCAGCTCGGCCGAGCCGGCCGGGGCCACCTACGCCGAGGCAAGGGCACTGGTCGGCGAAGGACGGCGGGAGGAACTCGTCTCCCGGATCGTCCAGCGGTACCGGGAGATCGAGCGGGGCTGCCCGGCGATGGTCGTCGTCGGCAGCGACTTCGCCGACTCCGGCGACGGAGCGGCCCCCCGTGAGCTGGCCTTCAACGCCCGGCTGGCGACCGAGTTCGGCAGCGTCGTGGTGCCCGTGGTGGACGGCTTCGGGCAGGAGCCGGAGGCGGTCGCGGCGGCGGCACGCGGGGCGTACCACGACCTGGTGGACCTCGGGGCGACGGTGCTGGCGGTGATCGCCAACCGGGTTTCCGGGATGATGCCCATGCCCGACCTGCCGGTGCCCGCGTACGCGATCCCGGAGGTGCCGACCGTGTCGGCGCCGACGGTGGCCGAGGTGGCGGCGGCGCTCGGCGCCACCCTGCTCGCCGGGGACGACGCCGCGCTCGGCCGGGACGTGCTCGACTACGTGGTCGGCGCGGCGCACGTGCCGACCCTGTTGGAGCACCTGACCGACGGCTGCCTGATGATCACACCCGGGGATCGGGACGACCTGCTGGTGGCGGCGAGCGCCGCGCACGTGGCCGGTCAGGTCTCGGTGGCCGGGCTGGTGCTCACCCTCGGCGAGCGGCCCGATCCCCGGGCGATGCGGCTGGTCGAGCGCATGAACACCGGCCTGGCGGTGCTGTCGGTGCCGACCGACAGCTACGACACCATCTCCGCGTCGAACCGGATCGAGGGGCGCCCCAGCCCGGCGAACCCGCGCAAGGTGGAGGCCGCGCTCGGCGCGTTCGAGTCCCACGTGGACACCGTCGACCTCGCCCGCCGGCTGGAGGTCAGCCGGTCCGCGCGGGTCACGCCGCTGATGTTCGAGTACGACCTGATCGACCGGGCCCGCGCGCGGCAGCGGCGGCTGGTGCTGCCCGAGGGGTCCGAGGAGCGGATCCTGCGGGCGGCCGAGATCCTGCTCCGGCGGGGCGTGGCCGCGCTGACCCTGCTGGGCCGCCCCGACGACATCGCCCGGCGCACCCGGGAACTGGGCATCGACATCGGCGACGCCGAAGTGGTCGACCCGGCCACCAGCGGGTGGCGGGACGAGTTCGCCGAGCGCTACGCCGACCTGCGCCGGCACCGGGGCATGACGGCCGAGCTGGCCCACGACCTCGTGGCACAGCCGAACTACTTCGGCACGATGATGGTGCAGACCGGGCATGCCGACGGCATGGTCTCCGGGGCGACGCACACCACGGCGGCCACGATCCGCCCGGCCTTCGAGATCATCCGTACCGTGCCGGGGCTCTCGGTGGCCTCCAGCGTCTTCTTCATGCTCCTGGCCGACCGGGTGCTGGTCTACGGCGACTGCGCGGTCAACCCCGACCCGGACGCCGCCCAGCTCGCCGACATCGCGATCTCCTCGGCCGACACCGCCGCCCGGTTCGGCATCGACCCCCGGGTCGCCATGCTCTCCTACTCCACCGGCAGTTCGGGCTTCGGCGCGGACGTGGAGAAGGTCGCGGCGGCCACGAAGCTGGTCCGCCAGCGCCGGCCGGACCTGCTGGTGGAGGGGCCGATCCAGTACGACGCGGCGATCGACCCCCGGGTGGCGGCCACCAAGCTGCCGGAGAGCCCGGTGGCCGGACGGGCCACGGTCTTCGTCTTCCCGGACCTGAACACCGGCAACAACACGTACAAGGCGGTGCAGCGCTCGGCCGGCGCGGTCGCGGTCGGCCCGGTGATGCAGGGCCTCCGCCGGCCGGTCAACGACCTGTCCCGGGGCGCCACCGTCGCCGACATCGTCAACACGGTGGCGATCACCGCCATCCAGGCCGCCGGCAGCGGGGAGTCGTCGTGAGTCGGGTGCTGGTGCTCAACTGCGGGTCGTCGTCGGTGAAGTACCGCCTCTACGACGGGGACACCGTGCGGGATCGGGGCACCGTCGAGCGGATCGGCGAGCCCGGCGGCGGCCCGGCGGACCACTCCGGCGCGGTCCGGGAGATCCTCGCCGGGCTGGACCTGACCGGGCTGGTCGCAGTCGGGCACCGGGTGGTGCACGGCGGGCAGCGCTTCACCGAGCCGGTGCGGATCGACGACGGGGTGCTCGCCGCGATCCGCGACCTGTTCCCGCTCGCGCCGCTGCACAACCCGGCGAACCTGGCCGGCATCGAGGTGACCCGTGACCTGCTGCCGGACACCCCACAGGTCGCGGTCTTCGACACCGCGTTCCATCACACCCTGCCCGAGGCCGCCGCGACCTACGCCGTCGACCAGGAGACCGCCCGGCGGTACGGCGTCCGCCGGTACGGCTTCCACGGCACCTCGCACGCGTACGTCTCCCGGCGCACCGCCGAACTGCTCGGCCGGGCGTACGGGGAGACCAACACGATCACGCTGCACCTGGGGAACGGGGCGAGCGCCTGCGCGGTGGCCGGTGGACGCAGCGTCGCCACCTCGATGGGGATGTCGCCGCTGGAGGGGCTGGTGATGGGCACCCGCAGCGGTGACCTCGACCCGGCGATCCTCTTCCACCTGCACCGCGAGGGCGGTCTCGGCGTGGACGAACTCGACGACCTGCTCAACCACCGCAGCGGGCTGCTCGGGTTGTCCGGGGCCAACGACATGCGGGAGGTGCTGGCCCGCCGCGCCGACGGCGACTCGGGGGCGACGCTCGCCTTCGACGTCTACTGCCGACGGATCACCGGCTACGTGGGGGCGTACTACGCCCTGCTCGGGCGGGTCGACGCGGTCACCTTCACCGCCGGGGTGGGCGAGCACGCCGCGCCGGTCCGCGCCGCCGCGCTGGCCGGGCTGGATCGGCTGGGGATCAGCGTCGACCCGACCCGCAACGCCACCGGCGACGGGGACCGGATCGTCTCCCCGGAGGGGTCCGAGGTCGCGGTCTGCGTGGTCGGCACCGACGAGGAACGGGAGATCGCGCGGGCCGCCCGCACGGTGGTCACCGCCGGCTGAACGCACCGTGGGCGGCGGTCCGGCCGGTGGGCGGCTGGGCCCGGCCGGTCAGCCCAGTGCGATCCAGAACGCCAGGGCGAGCAGCACCGAGGCCACCACCACCGCGCTGATCAACGACGGCTTCGACGACTGCGACACCGGCGGGCCGATCTGGCCGGCCAGCTCCGGAGCGGGCACGAAGGCACGATACGACTCGATGGTCCCACCCGGGTCGACGGAGTCGTCAGCCATGCCGACGAGGGTAGCGAAGCCACGCAACCCGGGCGGGACGAACGGTCCGGCCGCCGACCGGGTCGGCCGGACCGACCGGCTGGTGGGCGTACCCGGTCCGGACGGTGGGAGCGCGCCACCCCGCCGCCACCTACCGTCGTTCCATGAAGCTGACGCGCCTGCTCGCCGTGCTGCTGACGGCGCTGCTGGCCGGGTGCGGCACGGCCACCGCCGCTCCGGGCGGGACGTCGGCACCCCGCCCGGTCCCCCGGGAGGCCTACGCCGTCGCCATGCGGACGCTCACCGTCGAACCCCGGTCGGCCCGCCCGCTGTCGGTGACCGTCTGGTATCCGGCGACCGGCCGGTCGGTCGCGTCGGGCCGGTTCCCCGTGGTGCTGTACAGCCACGGGCTGCGCAGCGTGCCCGCGCTGCACGCCGCGCTGACCACCCGGTGGGCGGCGGCGGGCTTCGTGGTGGCCGCGCCGACCTACCCGAACACCAACCTCCGCTCGCTCCGGTTCGACCGGGCCGACGTGCGCAACCAGCCGGCGGACGCCTGGCGGGTGATCCGCCACCTGATCCGGTTGGACGGCACCCGCGGCGATCTGTTCGCCGGTCACCTGGACACCGGCCGGGTCGCCGCCGCCGGGCACTCGGCCGGGGGGTTCACCACCGCCGGCATGTTCGCCTCGGGCCACTCGGCCCGACTGCGCGCGGGCGTCATCATCGCCGGGGGCGGCATGGCGGGCAGCTTCGCCGGGCCGCCGGCCGCCCTGCTCTTCGTGCACGGTGGAGCCGACCAGGTCGTGCCGTGGCACGTCGGTCGGGCCGGATACGACCGCTCCGACTGGCCCCGGGCCTTCCTCACCCTGCCCGGCCAGGGGCACGGCGAGTACCTGACCCCCGGCCGCCCCGGGTTCGCACAGGTCCTCGCCGCCACCACCGACCTGCTGCGCTGGCGACTCTACGAGGATCCGACGGCCGGACGGCGGATCGCGGCCGGCGCGCGGCTGCCCGAGGTGACCGCCTTCGAGGACCGGCTCGGCGTCCCCCGCTGAGCGGTCCGGCCGGTCCCGGCCGCGAGGCACAATCGAGGGCATGCCCCGTCGCCGTACCCCCGCGCTCGTCGCCGTCACGCTGCTCACCGCAGGGCTGGCCGCGTGCTCGGCGGACGCCGCCCCGGCCACCTGGTCCCCGGCGGCCGAACCGTCGGCGACCGCCACGCCCGCGCCCGGGATCCCGCGCGGGCAGGCGCCGGAGCAGACGTTCGCGGTCGGCGTACGCCAGCTGACGCTGAACCGGGACGGCGACCGGCCCCTGCCGGTGACCCTCTGGTATCCGGCCCGGGGTGCGGCGGGCGGGGCGGCCGAACGGTCGGCCCCGGCTGCCGGGGGCCGCTTCCCGGTGGTCGTGTTCAGCCACGGCCTGGGCGGCCGGCCCGCCGACTACGCCGCCCTGCTCACCCGGTGGGCGGCGGCGGGTTTCGTGGTGGCCGCGCCGACCTTCCCGAACACCAGCCGGGGAGCCGCCCCGGTCAACCCGCTCGACGTGCTGAACCAGCCGGCCGACGTGTCGTACGTGCTCACCGAGGTGCTGCGGTTGGACGAGCGGGCCGACGACCCACTGCGCGGGCGGCTGGCCACCGACCGGGTGGCCGCCGCCGGGCACTCCGCCGGCGGGGTGACCACCATCGGCCTGTTCACCCTGGGGCGGGACGAGCGGCTCGACGCCGGGGTGGTCCTCGCCGGCACCGCGCTCGGCGTGGGCAGCACGTTCGCCGGCACCGCCGCCCCGCAGCTCTTCGTGCACGGCGAACTCGACGAGGTGGTCGACTACTCCTCCGGCCGGGCCGCCTACGACCGGGTTCCCTGGCCCAAGGCGATGCTGAGCCTGCCCCGGGGCGACCACGGGCAGGCGCTGCTCTCCGACGGCGCGTCCCTGCGGGTCGTCTCGGACACCACCGTCGAGTTCCTGCGCTGGAGCCTCTACGGCGACGAGGCGGCCCGGGACCGGCTGCCGGCGGACGCGGCCCGGGGCGGTCTCGCCACCCTCGACGACCGCCTCTGAGCGCCCCTCGGCAACCGCCTCTGAGCCGTCGGCACGCGTGCGCGCCGACGGTGACACTAGGGAAGCGCGCCGCCGCCGGAGGACGCCCCGCGACCGTCGTCGGGGCGGGGCGCCGCCGGGGTCAGCGGGTGTGGTCGACGACCACCTTGCCGAAGACGTCACCGGAGTGCAGCCGGGCGAACGCCTCGGTCACCTGGCTGAACGGGTGCACGCTGTCGACCACCGGCCGCACCCCGTGCTCGGCGCAGAAGGCGAGCAACTGCGCCATGTCGTCCCGGGTGCCCATCGAGGTGCCGAGGATCTGCAACTGCATGGCGAAGATCCGGCGGAGGTTGACCTTCGGCTCGTGCCCGGCGGTCGCACCGGAGACGACGATCCGGGCCATCGGCGCGGCCGACTTCAGCGAGTGGTCGAAGGTGGCCGCGCCGACCGTCTCGATGACCACGTCGACCCGCTCCGGCAGCCGGGCTCCCGGCTGCACGGCGGTCGCACCCAGCGCGGCGATCCGCTCTCGCTTGGCCGCGTCCCGGCTGGTGGCGTAGACCCGCTTGCCCATCGCCAGGGCGAGCGCCACGGCCGCGGTGGCGACCCCGCCACCGGCGCCCTGGACGAGCACCGCGTCACCCTCGTCGACCCGCCCGACGGGCCGGAGCATCCGCCATGCGGTGAGCCAGGCGGTGGGCAGACAGGCGGCGTCGGTGGTGGAGAGCCCGGCGGGCAGCGCCAGCAGGTTCGACCGGGGAACGGCCACCCGCTCAGCGAGGGTGCCCTGGGCGTGCTCGGAGAGGAGGGAGATGCCGCGCGGGTCTCGCGGGTCGGCGATCACCGGGTAGACGACGACCTCGTTGCCGTCGGGGTCGACGCCCACCGCGTCGCAGCCGAGGGTCATCGGCAGGCGGGCCTCGCCCAGGCCGACGCCGCGCAGCGACCAGAGGTCGTGGTGGTTGAGCGAGCTGGCCAGCACCCGGACGGTCACCCAGTCGTCGTCCCAGTGGGTCGGTTCGGGCTGCTCTCCCACGGTGAGCGCGGCGAGCGGGTCGGCGTCGTCGAATCGGGAGGCGAAGGCGGCACGCATGGTCGGCACGGTAACAAGGATGACGATGGCGCGCAGCCCCCGCCACGTGACGCTCGGCAACCGGCCCGGAAAGCCGGACGGGCGGCGCGGGGGTGAATTCTCGGTTTCACCGGCGTCTACGGATATGCGGCCCTAAATTACTTCTGTCCGTTTCATTCCGTTACCAAAGATGGGATCTTTCGTGAGGGCAAAACTCCTGGCTGCCGGCCTGGCCGGTGCCACGCTGGCCATCGGGCTCGCCTCCCCGGCGTTGGCCGAGGACACCATCGTCACCCTGACCGTCGCGGCCGAGGACGGTCTCGCGATCACCGTTCCGGCGACGGCGAACATCGGTGCCGGAAATCCCGGCGACACCGTCTCGGGGCAGATCGGGCCGGTGACCGTGGCAGACCAGCGGGCCGCCCTGAACGCGAGTTGGAACGCCACGGTCATCGCCACCGACTTCACCACCGGTGGTGGCACCCCGGCAGAGACGATCCCCAACATCAACGTCCTCTACTGGTCCGGCGGCGCCACCGCCACCACCGGCAACGGCACCTTCACCCCTGGCCAGCCGGGCCCCGGTGACGCACAGATCATCAACGTGCCGAGGACGGCGTTCTCCCTCACCGGCGGCAACGGCGACAACTCCGCCACCTGGAACCCGACCCTCGTGGTCAACATCCCCGGCACCGCCGTTGCCGGGGTCTACACGGGCACGGTGACCCACACTGTCCTGTGACCGACTCCGGCGGCTGATGATGCTGGCGTCCGTCGCCGTCGTGGCGTTCACGGTGCCCGCATCGCCAGCCGCCGCCCGCCTCGGATCCCCGCACCGGGTCGGGGACGACGCGACCATCAGCATCCGGATGCTGGACATCCCGGCCGCCCGGGTGAAGGACCCGCGCGCACGGGCGTACATCGTGGACCACCTCAAACCGGGTGCCACCATCCACCGCCGTGTCGAGATCCAGAACTCGTCCCCCGAGCGGCAGCACATCGAGCTGTACGCGGCGGGCGCGACCGTCCGGGAGAACGTCTTCACCGCCTCCGACGGTCGCGGCGGCAACGAGCTGAGCAGTTGGGTCCGCACCGAGGTGCCCGGCGTCGACCTGCCGCCCGGCGCCAAGAGAGCGGTCAGGGTCACCATCAGCGTGCCGGAGTCCGCGTCGCGGGGCGAACGGTACGCGGCCCTCCTCGCCCAGGTCACCAAGCCACCGACCGACGGCAGCAACATCGGCCAGATCCGCCGGGTGGGCGTCCGGATCTACCTTGACGTCGGCCCCGGCGGCGAGCCGCCCACGGACTTCCGCATCGACGGACTCGCCGCCGGCCAAGGCCCGGGGGAATGGCCCGTGGTCACCGCGCGGGTGCACAACACCGGTCAGCGGGCCCTGGACATGAACGGAACCCTCTCCCTGTCCCGCGAGTCCGGCACCGCCAGGCTCGGCCCCTTCACCGTCACGACGGGCGTCACGATCCTCCCGGGCCAGGCCGGCCAGGTCAGCGCGGAGGTGACCGAACCCGTCTCCCCCGGCCGGTGGACCGCCCGACTGGTGCTGACCAGTGGGACGGTGGAACGCGAGGCGGAGGGGACACTGACCTTTCCCGTCCCGGTCGAAGCCACCACGGCGGAACCCTCCGGGCGAACCGGGCTCGCGTTACCCGTCGGCGTCGGAGCGGTGCTCACCGTCGCCGGCACGCTCCTCGCCCGGTACCTGATCCGCCGCAGGCGCGCCACCTGATCCGGGGCGGACGCTCCACGCGGAGGGGTCCCGCCCGTCGAGCGGGCGGGCCCCCTCCGGCCTGGCGGTGTTTCAGGCGCGGGCGACGCCGTCGACGCGGGCCGCTTCGGCGACCGCCTCGGCGACGGCCGGGGCGACCCGGGGGTCGAGCGGAGAGGGCACGATCGCGTCCGCGGTCAGCGTCTCGCTGACCACCCCGGCGATCGCGTCGGCCGCCGCCACCTTCATGTTCTCGGTGATCCGGGTGGCCCGCGCGTCCAGCGCCCCCCGGAACACGCCCGGGAAGGCGAGCACGTTGTTGATCTGGTTGGGGTAATCGCTGCGGCCGGTGGCGACCACCTCGACGTGCCGGGCGGCCACCTCGGGGTGCACCTCCGGGGTGGGGTTCGCCAGGGCGAAGACGATGCCACCGGAGGCCATCCGGGCGACCGCGGCCTCCGGGATCTGGCCGCCGGAGACGCCGATCAGCACATCGGCGTCCCGCAGCGCCTCGGTGATGTCCCCCCGCCGCCCGGCGGCGTTGGTGATGGCGGCCAGGTCGGCCTTGGTCGCGGTGAGGTCGGTGCGGTCCCGGCCGATGATGCCGCGCGAGTCGCAGACCACCACGTCGTCCGGGTTGACGCCCCCGGCGATCAGCATCTTGGTCACCGCGATCCCGGCCGCGCCGGCACCGCTGACCGCGACCCGCAGGTCACCGAGCTTGCGGTTGAGCAGGCGGGCCGCGTTGCGCAGGGCGGCCAGCACGACGATGGCGGTGCCGTGCTGGTCGTCGTGGAAGACCGGGATGCCGAGGGCCTCGTCGAGGCGACGTTCGATCTCGAAGCAGCGCGGCGCGCTGATGTCCTCCAGGTTGATCCCGCCGAACGACGGGGCGAGCGCGGTCACCGCCGTGACGATCTCGTCCACGTCCTGGGTGTCCAGGCAGATCGGCACGGCGTCCACGCCGCCGAACTGCTTGAACAACACCGCCTTGCCCTCCATCACCGGCATCGCGGCGCGGGGACCGATGTTGCCCAGGCCGAGTACGGCCGACCCGTCGGTGACCACCGCGACGGTGTGCGACACCCATGTGTAGTCGTCCACCAGGGCGGGGTCGGCGGCGATGGCCTCACAGACCCGGGCGACGCCCGGGGTGTAGGCGAGGGAGAGATCCTCCCGGCTGGTCAGCGGCACCGTCGAGGTGACGGCCATCTTGCCGCCGGCGTGCAGCCGGAAGACGGGATCAGCGGGATCCACAGAAGACGATGACATGGTGACTCCAGGATCTGTCGAGCAGATGGACCGGCCAACCGGGCCACGTGGTCAGCGGCAGCGGGCGGCGCACGGTGCGGGGGTCACCCGGGCACCGCCCGAGCATAGTGTCCGGCATGAACCTCGAATGTGAGTAGGGTCATAACCGTCTGTCACTGAAGCGCCGAGGTCGCGGCCAGTAACGCGCCACCACCCGTCCCCACACGTCGGCCACGCCGTGGACGCGGGAGTCGTCGGTGACGAACTCGTTGTCCCCGCGTACCCACCAGCCGCCGTCGGCCGGGCGGACCGCGCGCTTGACCACCAGCAGGTCCGGCCGGCTACGGAAGACCGCGACCACGATGTCGTCCGGACGGACGGCGCGACCGCCGAGCCGGACCAGCAGCGCGTCCCCGTGCCGCAGCGTCGGGGCCATGGAGGGCCCGGTCACCAGTACGGCGGTGAGCGGCCCGCGCGGCCGGGCCGGCCCGCCGCCACCAGCGGTCACCGGGTTTCACCTCCGCACCGTCGGGGAGCAACTCCAGGAGTAATGTCATCTCGGATCATCGCAAACGTCTCATGGAGGATCCCGATGCGTCTTCCCCGCATCTTCACGCCGCGCGTGATTGCCAGCGCCCACTGCGACCTGCCGTGCGGCGTCTACGACCCGGCGCAGGCCCGGATCGAGGCCGAGTCGGTCAAGGCGATCTGCGAGAAGTACCAGGCGAACACCGACCCGGAGTTCCGCACCCGCGCCCTGATCATCAAGGAGCAGCGCTCCGAGCTGGTCAAGCACCACCTGTGGGTGCTGTGGACGGACTACTTCAAGCCGGCGCACTTCGAGAAGTACCCGAACCTGCACACGCTGTTCAACGAGGCCACCAAGCTGGCCGGCGCGGGCGGCGCCAAGGGCACCATCGACCCGGCCAAGGCCGACGAGCTGCTCCAGAAGATCGACGAGATCTCCAAGATCTTCTGGGAGACCAAGCAGGCGTGACCCTCGGCGCAGCCGCACCGACGATCCGGCCGGTACGTCCCCAGGACGTACCGGCCGTCGTCGCCATGGTGCACGAGTTGGCCGAGTACGAACGGGCCGCCGACCGGTGCCACCTCACCGCCGGGCAACTCGAGGCGGCGCTGTTCGGCCCGGCACCGGCCCTCTTCGGTCACGTGGCGGTCGACACCACGGGGCAGCCCGTCGGATTCGCCCTCTGGTTCCTCACCTTTTCCACCTGGGAGGGAACCCACGGGATCCACCTCGAGGACCTCTACGTCCGGCCGGCCGCCCGGGGAACCGGGGCGGGACGGCTGCTGCTGGCGGCCCTGGCCGCGCGCTGCGTCGAACACGGCTACCGGCGACTGGAGTGGATGATGCTCGACTGGAATCCCGCCGCCGGGTTCTATCGGGCGATCGACGCCAGCACGATCGACGACTGGGTGCCGTACCGGCTGGAGGGGGCCGCGTTGCAGCGGCTCGCCGCCGGGTCCACCGCTGGCGGAGCGCCCGCCGGCCCGACCGGGTAGAGTCCGCGACCGGGGGGATGAGCGTGACTCAACTGACCGGGCGGACGACGGCCGACGAGGACGTCGTACACCTCACCGTGCCTGCGGACGGCGGCTATCTCAGCGTGCTGCGGACCGCGACCGCGGGCCTCGCCGCGCGTCTCCAGTTCGCCCTCGACGAGATCGAGGACCTGCGGATCGCGGTCGACGAGGCCTGCGCCATGCTGCTCGCGATCGCCACCCGCGACGCCGAGTTGGAGTGTTCCTTCGCGGTCACCGAGGACGCGTTGACCGTCGAGGTGACGGTGCCGACGGTCCAGGGGGCGAAGCTGCCGGCCGAGTCCTCCTTCGCCTGGAAGGTGCTCACCGCGCTGACCACGTCGGCCGCCGCGACCGCCAGCGACGGCCGGGCCACCATCTCGCTGCTCACCCGCCGCGCCGCCCACTGACGCCGCCGGAGAGCCGTCCGTCTCCGGAGAGCCGTCCGCCGCCGGGCCACCGCCGGGGCCGGCGGAGGTCGTCAGTCGAGCAGACCGAGCGCCCGGGTGGTGGCCGGGGCGACCAAGAGCGCGCAGACCCCCACGCCGAGCGCCATCAACGGCACCCCGAGCCAGCCCAGCCCGCCCTGGATCATGTACCAGCCGATCGGCAGGAGCATGAGCTGGAGCACGATCGCGGGGGCACGGGCACCGGCCCGGCGACGGGTCAGCGCGGTGCCGAGCGCCCAGAGCGCCAGCGCGCCACCGGCCGCGAAGACGGTGATGAGCACCGCCGTGGCGAGGTCGACCGCGTCGGCGGTGAGGTTCTCGTAGACCAGCCAGGCGGCGAGCAGCCCGAGAGCGACCGCCTCTGCCCACAGCAGGCGGACCGCCCAACTCAGCGTCATGGGCACCGGGTCGGAGTCGATCGTCACGGCGACACGATACCCGCGCGGGATAGCGGTACAGTCCGGCCATGCGGGCCGTCCTGGTAGTCAACCCCAAGGCCACCACCACGAGCGAACGCAGCCGGGACGTGCTGGTCCGGGCGCTGCGCAGTGAGGTGGACCTCGCGGTGCGGTACACCCGTCGCCGGGGGCACGCCACGGACCTGGCCCGGGAGGCGGCCGAGGAGGGCGTCGACCTGGTCGTCACGCTCGGTGGCGACGGCACGGTCAACGAGGTGGTCAACGGACTGATGACCGCGGACCCGCCGACCGTCACCGGTGGCACGTCGGCCGACCGCCTGCCCGCGCTCGCCACCGTGCCGGGCGGGTCGACCAACGTCTTCGCGCGGGCGTTGGGCCTGCCCCGGGAATGGCCGGACGGCACCAGCATGATCCTGGAAGGGCTCCGATTGGGCCGTTCCCGGACGATCGGGCTCGGACGCGCCGATGATCGCTACTTCACCTTCTGCGCCGGCTTCGGCCTCGACGCGGCGGTCGTGCATCGCGTGGAAATGGCACGGAAGCGGGGTCGTGTTTCCACTCCGTCGCTATATCTTCGCGCTGCGGTGAATCAGTACTTCCTCGGCTCCGACCGACGCCATCCGATGATCCGGTTGGAGCGTCCGGGAGAGGAGTCGGAAGGCGAGTTGGCAACGGCGATCATCCAGAACACGGCACCCTGGACGTACCTCGGCGAGCGGGAAATCAACCCGAACCCGGACGCCTCATTCGACCTTGGTCTTGACGTGATGGCGCTTCGTCAGCTAAGGGTGGCGAGTACGTCACGTACGGTGACCCAGATGTTCTCCCGCCAACCGGACCCCCGGGGGCGGCAGGTGCTCCGCCTCCACGACGTGGCCGAGTTCACCTTGGTCGCGACCCGCCCGCAGGCATTCCAGCTCGATGGGGACTACCTTGGTGAGCGGGAAAAAGTTAGATTCACATCCGTACCCGCCGCACTGAGAGTAATCTGCTGAGTCTGGGGTACTGCCCTCGGTTGGCGCGACGGCGACGCGCCAGGAGGGCGAGGTGCCGGATATGCCTGCAATGTCGCGCGGACTGTACTATATTGATCCTCGGCTACGGGGCGGTGCGGGCGAGCCGGTCCGGGAAACCGGACAAACAGGTCGTGAGCTTGCTCACCGCCGAGAAGTTTTTCGGAGCGTCACCCTTGACATTCCGGTAGTTCGTGAAAGTATTCACAAGCGGACTTGAGTTACCGGGACATTGCGCGGATATGCTCGGCGTGTCGAGCTGTTCCACACTGCCCCAGGGCTACCGGCCTGCTCACGCAATGCTGATTCGATGAACGCGAACCGTCACCATCGGCACTGCGGATGCAAATAGGAAAAACGGAAACAGCAAGAACTGCCACCCACCCAGAATGAGGAGTGTTGCCGCCATGGACTGGCGCCACCATGCTGCCTGCCGCGACGAGGACCCGGAGCTGTTCTTCCCGATCGGGACGTCCGGGCCGGCCCTGCTGCAGGTCGAGCAGGCCAAGGCCGTCTGCCGGCGGTGCTCCGTGACCGACGAGTGCCTGAAGTGGGCACTGGAGTCCGGTCAGGACGCCGGCGTCTGGGGTGGAATGAGCGAGGAGGAGCGTCGCGCCGTCAAGCGCCGCGGCGGCCTCCGGGTGCTGCGCGCTCACTCCGCCTGACCACACACCACCGGAACGCCCCGCCAGGCCCGCCTGGCGGGGCGTTTCCCTTCCTCCCACCCGCGCTCCGCGCCCGTCGACCATGACGTCGGTCACCGGACGACCACCAAGTGGTCAACCGGTCGGGGACGCGGCGGGCGTGATACGGGTGAGGAGCAGGCGGACCAGGTCCCCGGTGCCGGTGAGCGGGGCGGAGACCGCCATCGCGCCGGCCTCCCGGGCCGCCGCCGTCACCGCGTCGTGGAACAGCCCGGGTGCCAGGAAGTACGCCGACACCGCCACCCGCCCGGCTCCCGCCGCCCGGAACCGGGCCACCGCCGTACCGGTGGTCGGCGCGGCGGCCGACGCGTACGCCACCCGGCAGGGCACCCCGTAGCTCGCACCGAGCGCGGCGGCCACCCGTCCCACCGAGGCACGTGCCCGCGCGTCCCGGGTGCCCGCCGCCGCCAACACCAACGCGTCGAACCGGTCCGCCCCCGCCTCGGCCAGCCGGCGTCGCAGCCCGCCCAGCAGTGTGGCGTCCACCACCTCACCGACCGGCCCGAGGACATCTGTCACCCTTACCGCCATCGGCGGCCCGGCGGCACCGGCCTCCGCCACCGCCGCCGGTACGTCCACCCGCCGGTGGTACGCAGCGGTCAACAGCAACGGCACCAGTACCGCCCTGGGGTGCCCGGCGGTGGCCAGTCCCCGCAGCACCTCGACCGGCGTGGGTTCGGTGTGGTCCAGCCAGCTGGGCAGGACCACCGAGCCGGGTCGGGCGGCGGCGACCGCGTCGGCCAGAGCCCGGGTCGCGGCGGCGGCACGGGGATCCCGGCTGCCGTGGGCGACCAGGACGACCGGATCGACCCCGGTGACCGTCACCGGGCCGACGGAGGAAGCCCGCACCGACGCGCCGGGACACGGGGCCGTCAGCCAGTCGGCGGCGGCAGCCGGTGCCGGTGCCCCGACGAGGGCTGCCCGCCCCGGCGCCCCCGGGATCAGGCGTGCAGTCCGCACTCGGTCTTCTCGAACATCGCCCAGCGGCCGGCGCGCGGGTCCTCCCCCGCCTTCGTCCGCCGGGTGCAGGGCCAGCACCCGATCGAGCCGTAGCCCTGCCGGAACAGGTCGTTCACCGGCACCCGGTGCCGGGCGACGTAGGCGTCCACGTCCGCCTGGCTCCAGGCCGCGATGGGATTGACCTTCACCTTGCCGCGCCGCTCGTCGTACCCGACCACCGGGGTGTTCGCCCGGGTGGGCGACTCGTCCCGGCGTAGCCCGGCCGCCCAGGCGTCGTAGCCGGTCAGCGCCCGCTCCAGCGGCTCCACCTTGCGCAGCCGGCAGCACTCGTCCGGCGACTTGTTGAACAGTCGGGGGCCGTACTCGCCGTCCTGCTGGCCCACGGTCAACCGGGGGCGGATCGAGCGGACGTTCACCGGCAACGTGCGGGCCACCTCGTCACGGATCCGCAGCGTCTCCGGGAAGTGCAGGCCGGTGTCGAGGAAGACCACGTCGACTCCGGGCGCGACCCGGGAGACCAGGTGCGCCAGGACGGCGTCCGCCATCGAACTGGTGACGCAGAGCCGGTCGCCGAAGGTCTCCGCCGCCCAACGGGCGATCTCCAGGGCCGGCGCGCCCTCCAGATCCCGAGCGGCCCGGGTGGCCAGCTCCCGCAGCTCGTCCGGGCTGCGCCGGCCCGCCTCGTCCGGGGCGGACCGGCCGGGGCCGACCAGACCGAGCCCGGCCGCCGACACCAGGCCGCTCATCGTGTCACCGTCCCGGGCACCGGTCCGGGAGCCGTCCCGGACGCCGCCTCTCCCGCCGGCCCGGAGGCCGCCCGGGAGAGCAGGCCGTTGAACTTCACCGTGAAGACCCGTACGCAGGCGTGGCACTCCCACGCGCCGTGTCCGGCCTCACTCGGCCGCAGGTCCTCCTCGCCGCAGTACGGGCAGTACAGCGGCACCGACCGGGTTTCACTCATCGGGTCACCTCGCCACGCACACCGAGTTCGCTCATCGGAGTTCCTCCTCGTCGACCCGGATCACCCAGTTGGCGAACGTCTCCCCCTCGGTCCGGCCGGCCAGGTAACGCCGGGCCACCCGTTCCACGTACCCGGGCAGCTCCTCGGCCGTGGTCTTCAGGCCGCGCAGCTTGCGGCCGAAGCCGGAGGTCTGGCCCTGCGCCATGCCGAGCCCACCGCCCAGGTGCACCTGGAACCCCTCGACCTGGCGGCCGTCCGGGCCGACCACGAGCTGCCCCTTCAGGCCGATGTCGGCGACCTGCGTCCGGGCGCAGGCGTTCGGGCAACCGTTGATGTAGATGGAGATGTCCGCGTCGAACCCGCGCAGCCGCTCCTCCAGCCGGGCCACCAGTTCCTCGCCGCGGGCCTTGGTCTCGACGATCGCGAGCTTGCAGTACTCGATGCCGGTGCAGGCCATCGTCCCGCGCCGCCACGCCGACGGCTCCGCCTCCAGGCCGATCCCGCGCAGCGCCGTCACCAGCGAGTCGGTCCGCTCCGGCGCCAGGTCCAGCACCAGCAGCTTCTGGTACGCGGTGAGCCGCACCCGGTCACTGCCGTGCGCCTCGACCACGTCGGCGAGTTCGGCGAGCTGGGTGCCGGAGACCCGCCCGACCACCGGGGCGGCCCCGACGTAGTTCCGTCCGTCCGCCTGCTCGCGCACCCCGACGTGGTCGATCGGGCGGGACGGCAGCTGCGGGGCGGGGCCGTCCAGCAGCGCCCGGCCGAGGTACTCCTTCTCCAGCACCTCCCGGAACTTCTCCACGCCCCAGTCGGCGACCAGGAACTTCAGCCGGGCCCGGTTGCGCAGCCGGCGGTAGCCGTAGTCGCGGAAGATGCCCACCACGCCGGCCCAGACGTCGGGCACCTCGGCCAGCGGCACCCACACCCCGAGCCGCTTGGCGAGCATCGGGTTCGTGGAGAGCCCGCCACCGACCCAGACGTCGAAGCCGGGGCCGTGGTCGGGGTGCTCGACGCCGAGGAAGGCGATGTCGTTCGCCTCGTACGGGGTGTCGACCAGCCAGGAGATCGAGGACTTGAACTTGCGGGGCAGGTTGGAGTACTCCTTGTCACCGACGTACCGGCGGACGATCTCGTCGATCGCCGGAGTCGGGTCGAGCACCTCGTCGCGCGCCACCCCGGCGACCGGACTGCCGAGCACGATCCGGGGGCAGTCCCCACACGCCTCGGTGGTCTGGAGGCCGACCGACTCCAGCCGCCGCCAGATCTCCGGCATGTCCTCGACCCGGATCCAGTGGTACTGGATGTTCTGCCGGTCGGTGATGTCGGCGGTGTCCCGGGCGAATTCCCGCGAGATGTCGGCGACCACCCGCAGCTGCGCCAGCGTGAGCTGCCCGCCGTCGACCCGCACCCGGAGCATGAAGAACTCGTCCTCCAGCTCGTGCGGCTCGAGCACGGCGGTCCGCCCACCGTCGATGCCGGCCTTGCGCTGGGTGTAGAGGCCCCACCAGCGGAACCGGCCACGCAGGTCCTGCGGGTCGATCGAGGCGAAGCCCCGGTGGGCGTAGATGTTCTCGATCCGGGCGCGGACGTTGAGCGGGTCGTCGTCCTTCTTCATCCGCTCGTTGGGGTTGAGCGGCTCGCGGTGCCCGAGCGCCCACTGCCCCTCACCCCGGGGTCGGCGGGGGGCCCGGGTGGCGGTCGCCACCGGGCGCTCGGGCCGGTCCGGGGTGCTGTTGACGGCCATCGCGGCGTCCTCCGTTGTCTGGTGATCGCGTGGGTGCGAGCGCGGGACACGCCGGCCGGCCCGGGATACCGGGCGGGGAGACAACGGTGTCGGAGAGCCGGCGCGGATGCGCGCCCGAGACGGGTGAGTCGGGCGTCGTCAGTGGGCCGGACAGATGGCGCTGCGGACGCGACCGTAGTCGACGTGGCGGCGTGCCACGAAGCGGCGCTCGACAGCGGCGGTCATGTCGCCCATGCTGCCACACCCACGAGAACCCGGCCAAGGTCCTGGTGCGGCATCCCACATCACGGGCGACCTCGGTACACACGCTCCGGACCGGACCCGACCGATCGACCTGTCCCGATCACCCCGTCGTCGGCGACCGGCGCGTGCGACGCTTCGGGTGTGGTCGGCGGATCCGACGTACCGGGCGGCCGGCGGGAGCGGGTACGGCGCGCCGTCCGCCCGGTCTGGCTCTGGCCGACACTGCTGACCCTCGTCGTCGCCGCCACCGGGATCGGGCACGCCCAGCCGTGGCGGGATGAGCTCGCCACCTGGAGCGCGGCGGCCCGTCCGCTGCCCGATCTGGCCCGGCTGGCGGCCACCGTCGACGCCACCGTCGCCCCGTACTACCTGCTCCTGCACGGCTGGGTGGCGGTCTTCGGGGACTCGGTGACGGCGCTGCGGGCCCCTTCCGTGCTGGCCGTGACCGGGGCGGCCGGCCTCACCGCTGTCCTCGGGGAGCGCCTGTTCGGGTTCCGGGCCGGCCAGCTCGGCGGGCTGCTCTTCGCGGTGCTGCCGAGCACCTCCCGGTACGGGCAGGAGGCCCGGCCGTACGCGCTCGCCACCCTGCTGGCGGTGGCCGCGACCGTGCTTCTGGTCACGGCGCTGCGCCGGCCCGGGCGGGGCCGGTGGGCGGCGTACGCCGCAGTGGTGACCGCCCTCGGTCTGGCACACCTGGTCGCGCTGACCCTGCTCGCCGCGCACGCCCTGGCGGTGCGGGGCGGCGCGGCCCGCCGCTGGCTGCTCGCCCTGCTGCCGGCGACGTCGGTGTCGATCCCGCTGGCGCTGCTCGCCCGGCGGCAGCAGTCCCGCCAGCTGAGCTGGGTGGACCCGGCCCGCCTCGGCGACCTGGCCGGACTGCCCGGCTCGCTCACCGCCAGCGCCGT
The DNA here is from genome assembly GCF_044459745.1 of Micromonospora sp. NPDC050187. Lineage (NCBI taxonomy): Bacteria > Bacillati > Actinomycetota > Actinomycetes > Micromonosporales > Micromonosporaceae > Micromonospora > Micromonospora sp. NPDC050187. Next base: position 106,770 of record NZ_JBITJH010000007.1, on the reverse strand, counting down.
GGTGGGCGGCCTGCTGGTCGGACTGGCCGTGGTCGGCGCCGCCCGACCACGCGACGACACCCCGGCCCGTGGCGGGCCGGCGGGGACGACCGTCGCTCCGAGGTGGGGGTGGATCATGCTGGCGACGGTGGCGGCGCCGGCCGCGCTGCTCTTCGTCGCCGGGCTGGTGACCGCCGTCTGGGTGCCGCGCTACCTGGTCTTCACCACGCCCTTCCTCTGCCTGCCGGCCGGGGCGCTGCTCGCCTCGGTACGCCTGGTCCCCGCCCTGACGGTGGTCGGCGTCACCGCCGCCCTCGGCGCACCGGCCCAGCTAGACCTGCGCCGTACCCACGACTGGCCCCGCTCCGCCCAGGTCGACTACCGCGCGGCAGCCCGGATCGTCGCCGCCAACCAGCGCCCCGGCGACGCGGTCGTCTACGGCTCCCGGGACGGTTTCCTCTTCCTCGACCTCGGTCTGGCGTACCACCTCGGCGACGGGCACCCCCGCGACGTGCTGGCGGTCCGCGATCCGCGTCGGGCCGGCGACCTGCGCGCGGCGGAGTGCGAGCGACCGGCCCACTGCCTGGCCGGGGTCGACCGGGTGTGGCTGGTGGTGGCCGGCGATCGGGCCGACCCGGTGGTCGCCCTGCCGACGGCGAAGCGGGAGGCGCTCGACGGCTTCTCCCCCACCGGCCGTTGGACGGTGCCGGGCATCACCGTCGCCCTGCTCGCCCGAGCGGGCTGAGGTGGTTGCAGGGGACCCCTGCTCCTCAGAAAGCGGTAGGAAGGGTCCCCTGCAACCAGCGCAGCAGCGCCGGCACGCAGCTCAGCGAGGGCGGGAGTTGGCGAGTGGGACGACCAGCACCGCCTCGGTGCCGCCGCCGGCGCGGTTGCGCAACTCGATGCTGCCCCGCAGCTCCCCGGTGGCGAGGGCGCGGACGATCTGGAGGCCCAGGTTGCCGCCGCGCTCGGCGTCGAAGTCGGCGGGCAGTCCCCGGCCGTTGTCGTCGACGGTGACGTGCAGCTGCTTGCGGAAGCGGTGCGCGGAGACCACCACCTCCGCCCCGGCGGGCACGGTGCCCGGCTCGGGGGCGGCGTCGCTGGGCGGGAAGCCGTGCTCCACGGCGTTGAGCAGCAGTTCGTTGAGGACCATCACCAGCGAGGTGGCGATCTCGGCGGGGAGCACGCCGAAGCTGCCCTCCCGGCGCATCCGCACCGGGGTGTCGGTGGCGGCGACCTCGGCCGCCGCGCGGGCCACCCGGTCGACGATCCCGTCGAACTCGACCGCCTCGTCGCTGGACATGGAGAGCGTCTCGTGGACCAGCGCGATCGAGGCGACCCGGCGTACCGACTCCTCCAACGCCGCGCGGGCGGCCGGGATGCCGACCCGGCGGGCCTGGAGGCGCAGCAGGGCCGCCACGGTCTGGAGGTTGTTCTTCACCCGGTGGTGGATCTCCCGGATGGTGGCGTCCTTGGTGATGAGTGCCCGGTCCCGGCGGCGGACCTCGGTGATGTCGCGGACCAGCACCAGCGCGCCGATCGGCACCCCGGCCGGCATCAGCGGCAGCGCCCGGGTGAGCATGGTCGCCCCCCGGGCGTCGATCTCCCGCCGGGGCGGGGCCTCTCCGCGCAGTGCGGCGAGGATGCCGTTGGCCGCGTCGGTGCCCTCCAGCGGATCGGTGGCGAGCCGGCGGTGCAGCGCCGCCAGGTCCTCGCCGACCAGGTGCGAGGCGAACCCGAGCCGCCGGTACGCCGACTGCGCGTTCGGGCTGGCGTAGGTGACCTTGCCGCTGGCGTCGAGCCGGACCAACCCGTCGCCGACCCGGGGCGCGCTGGTGGTCTCGCCCGGGTGCCGGGGCGGCGGGAAGGTGCCGTCGGCGAGCATCTGGGCCAGGTCGTCGGCGGTGGTGAGGTAGTTCAGTTCGAGCTGGCTGGGCGTGCGGGCGGTGGAGAGGTTGGTGTCCCGCCCCACCACGGCGATCACCTCGCCGGCCTCGCCGTCGGCGGTGCGCAGCCGCACCGGGACGGCCTCGTGCCGGGCGGGGACGTCGCCGTACCAGACCGGGTCGCCCTCCCGCCAGATCCGGCCCTGGCTGTACGCGATCGTCAGGTGGGCCACCTCCGGCCCGCCGACGATCCGCCCCACCTGGTCGTCCAGGTAGGCCGTCGGGGCGGTCGTCGGGCGGACCTGGGCGACGCAGAGGAAGCTCTCGTCGCCGTCCACGGGCACCCAGAGGAGCAGGTCGGCGAAGGACAGGTCGGACAGGAGCTGCCAGTCGCCGGCGATCCGGTGCAGGTGGTCGACGTCGGCCGGGCGGAGCTGGGTGTGCTCCTCGACGAGTTCGCGCAGCGTGGACACCCCGACAGCGTGCCACGCCGGGTTGCGCGCCGCCCGGCCGGTCGCCGCGCGGGCGGCCGGGTCACATCGTCGCGGTGATCTTCTTCAGTCCACGCGGGGCGTCCGGGTCCTCGCCCCGGGCGAGCGCCAGGCTGAGCGCCAGCCGCTGCAACGGCAGGATGTCGAGCAGTGGCGCGTACCGCTCGTCGACGTCGGGGACGGCCATCCGGGTGGCTCCCTCGACGTCGGCGGAGCCGACCACGACCACGTCGGCGCGGCGCTCGCCGAGCCGGGGCAGCACCTCGCGCATCGAGCGCCCACCGGGGCCGGAGCCGACCACGGCCAGCACCGGCACGTCCGGGTCGGTCATCGCGAGCGGGCCGTGCAGCAGGTCCGCCCCGGAGAAGGCGAGCGCCGGCAGGTAGGAGGTCTCCATCAGCTTCAGCGCCGCCTCCCGGGCGGTCGGGTAGGCGTACCCCCGACCGGTGGTGACCAGACGCGCGGCGAACCGGTAGCGGGCGGCGAGCTGGGTCGGGGTCGGGTCGGCGAGAGTGCGCGCGGCCAGGTCGGGCAGGGCGTCGAGCGCCGCGCGCTCGTCGGCCGACAGGGTGCCGTCGCCGCTGCGGATCCCCTCGACCAGCAGCAGCAGGGCCAGCAGCTCGGCGGTGTACGTCTTGGTGGCGGCGACCGCCCGCTCGTGCCCGGCGGCGATGTCGACGCTCAGCTCGGCGGCCTCGGCCAGCGGCGACCGTGGCGCGTTGGTGACGGCGAGGGTGAGCGCTCCGGAGGCGCGGGCCACCCGGAGCACCTCGACCAGGTCGGGCGAGCCGCCGCTCTGGCTGACCCCGACCACGAGGGCGTCGGAGAGGTCCGGCCGGGCGCCGAAGAGGGTCATCGTGCTCGGTGAGGCGAGTCCGGCGGGGATACCGAGACGGATCTCGGTGAGGTACGCGCCGTAGAGCGCGGCGTGGTCGGAGGTGCCGCGTGCGGTGAAGACCACGTGCCGGGGCCGCCGCTGGGCGATCGCCTCGGCCACCCGGGCGATCGGCCCGGCGTGTTCGGCGGAGAGCAGCCGCGCGAAGCCGGCCGGCTGCTCCTCGATGTCGGCGGTCATGCCAGCCCCCGGAACCGTCACCGGTAACCTCCCTCTCCTGCGCGTTCCCGCGCGCTTCATGCTCAGTCTTGCATTTTTTTCCCTGATCAGGCAACGCAACGAGCATGAATGCGCAGGGGGGTCCCGGGGAAGCCGGTCATCCCCTACGCTGACCGCACCCGAGAAGCACGCCGAGTGAAAGGGCACCGTGTCCGAGGGAGAGGACGACCCCCGCCTTTCCGCCGAGGGTGAACTGGCCCTGGCCCGACTCGCACTCGACCAGGGCGACCTGCGGCACGCCGCCGGCCACGTCGCGGGCGCGATCGCGTACGCCCCGACCATGCCCGAGGTGCACGAGACGCTGGCCCGGATCGCCGCGGTCAGCGGCGGCGGCATCGACCTCTTCCCCCTCGAGCAGCACGTCTTCGTCGGGGCGGTGGTCGCCCGCGCCCACCTGCTGGCCGCCGCCGGCCGGGCCAGCGAGGGGCTGGAACTGCTCGCCGCCGCGACCGGGCACACGCCGCAGGCCGACTGGGCCGGCGTGCCCTGGGTCACCGCACCGGAGCTGGCCGAACGGCTCGACCCGGAACGGGGCGCGCGGATCCTCATGCAGGTCTGCGCGGCCGTTCCCGATCCGGTGCCGAAGGCTGCCCGGGCGCCACTGCGGCCGTACCTCACCCTGGCCCGCCACGCGGTCACCGTGCACACCGGGCACGGTCTGCTGCTGGGGGCGGCGTCCGCGCTGGCCCGACGGGTCGGCGAGGTCGAGCTGGCGATCCGCTGGGCCGACCGGGGGGTCCGCGCGCAGCCGTCCAAGCTGGGCGAGGTCTGGCTCGGGTACGCGTACCGCAGCGCCGGCCGCACCCGAGAGGCGCTCGCCGCCCTCGGCCGCGCGGTGGAACACGACCCCGACGACCTCGCGGTCTACGCCGACATCGCCGGCACCCTGGCCGACAACGGCCGTCTCGACGAGGCACTGGCCTGGATCGACCGGGCACTGGCCCGGGATCCGACGTTCGACTGCGCGGTGCACACCGCCCACCGGCTGCGGCACCAGCGCGACGGGCGGGTCGGCCATCTGGTGGCGCTCGCCGACTTCACCCGGGACCACCCCGACGACTCCCACGAGCACGGCGACCTCGCCGAGTGCTGCCGGGGGCGACCCTGGCTCGGCCAGCTCACCCCGGCCGGCGGGCCGGCGGTGGAAGCGTTGCGCCGGCTCACCGCCACCGACCAGGCCACCGGCGGGCCGCCCCTGCGGTTGCCCGCCCCGCCGCCGCCGAGCGCGCTGCGGACACTGGCCACGAGCCGACCCGGCCTGCGGGTCGCGGCGGCCGAGGTGGGCGGACCGGACCCGCGCGCACCCCGACGGGCCGGGGTCCGACCACTGTGGCGGTACACCGCCGACGGCGTCGTACCGCTGGTGCCGGCGCCGTCGACCGAGGCGGTGGAACGGATCCGGCAGCTCGCCCACCCGGCCTGGCCCCACCCCCCGGCGGCGTACGACGCGGCGGTCGGGCTGGCCACCCTGGACGGCGTCGACCTGCTCGCCCTGCTGGCGCACCCGCCGGCCGCGCCGCCCACCGCGCTCGGCATGGTGCTCGGTCAGGATCCGTCGCTCTGGGTGCGCTGCGTGCAGGTCTGGGCCTGTCTGGGACTGCTGCACCACCGCACCGACGAGCCGTGGGCCGACTCCACCCGTCGCCGGATGCTGCTCGACCTGGTCTGGGGCGTGGAGGACTGGACCACCGAGGCGGCTCTCTTCGCGCTGGTCACCGCCGCCTGGGTCGACCCGTCGGTACGCCCGGACGTGGCCGGGGTGATGGCCGCGCGACTCGCCGACGCGGTCGCGGTGGGCGCGGGGCGTCCGGTGCCGATCCTCGTCTCACTGGCCCATCTGGCCCTCGCCACACCCGACCTGGACGAGGCGAGCACCGTGCTGGCCTGTCAGGTGATCGGCGACCCGCCGGCCGGGAACCGGTTGCGCCGGCTCTGGCACCGACTCCGGCGACGGCTCACGCGCCGTCTCCGCCGGCACTGACCACCCCGGCCCGGGTCCCGGCACCGTCACGCGGCACGGTCCCGGCACCGTCGGAGGCCGTACTCCTGGCGCCGTCGGCGGGCGTATTCGCAGGGCCGTCGGAGGCTGCGGCCCCGGCACCGTCGGCGGGCGGGATCTCGGGGCCGGAGCGGAGCGGGATCTCCCGGATGAACCAGGCGATCACCGGGATCGCCACGGCGAAGAACACCGCCCAGGCGAAGACGTGCGCGACGGAGTCGGCCAGGCCACCGAGGACGGTCGCCCGCAGTTGCTCGGGGAGCGCTTTGAGCGCGGCCGGATCCACCCCCTGCTCGCTGGCGCCACCGCTGATCGCCGGTCCGGCCGGGGAGTCGGCGAGGCGGTTGGCGAAGACCGCGCCGAAGAGGGAGATGCCGAACGAACCGCCGATGGAGCGGAAGAAGGTGGCCGCGCCACTGGCCGCGCCGAGGTCCCGCTGCTCGACGCTGTTCTGCGCGATCAGCATCGTGGTCTGCATGAGGAAACCCATGCCGGCCCCGAACACGACCATGTAGAACCCGGCCTCGACCCGGCTGGTGCCGGCGTCCAGCTGGGTGAACAGGGCCACGCCCAAGGTCATCACCACGCCGCCGACGATCGGGAAGACCCGGTACCGGCCGGTGCGGGTGATGGCCCGGCCGACGACCAGCGACACCACCAGCATGCCGAACATCAGGGGCAGCAGGAGCAGCCCGCTCTCGGTGGCCGAGGCCCCCTGCACGGTCTGCTGGTACAGCGGCAGGAAATTCATCGCCCCGAACATCGCGAAGCCCAGCAGGAATCCCACCACCGAGACCAGGGCGAAGTTCCGGTTCGCGAACAGGCCCAGCGGCAGGATCGGCTCGGTCACCCGCCGCTCGACCACGGTGAAACCGCCGAGGGTGAGCAGCGCGACGGCGGCCAGGCCGAGGATCTGCGGGGAGAGCCAGGCGTACTCGTTGCCGCCCCACGTGGTGATCAGCACCAGGGCGGTGATGCCGGCCGACAGCAGCGCCGCGCCCAGCCAGTCGATCCGGTGCTCGGTGCGGTAGCGCGGCAGACGCAGGGTGACGGCCAGCAGCACCAGGGCCACCCCGCCGAGCGGAAGGTTGACGTAGAAGGCCCACCGCCAGGAGAGGTGGTCGGTGATGAACCCGCCGACCAGCGGACCGGCGACCATGGCGATCGCCATGATGCCGGCGAAGAGACCCTGGTAACGGCCCCGTTCCCGGGGCGGAACGAGGTCACCGATGATCGCCATGACGCCGACCATCAGTCCGCCGGCCCCCAGACCCTGCACCGCGCGGAAGGCGATGAGCTGGGTCATCCCGCTGTCCGGGCCGCCCAGCATCGTCGAACCGGCCATGCCGCAGAGGGCCGAGCCGAACAGGAAGATGCCGACCGAGCTGAGAAAGACGGACTTGCGGCCGTACAGGTCGCCCAGCTTGCCCCAGATGGGCGTGGACACGGTGGTGCCGAGGACGTACGCGGTCACCACCCAGGTGAAGTGGCCGAGCCCACCGAACTCGCCGACGATGCGCGGCAGCGCGGTACTGATGATCATGTTGTCGAGCATCGCCAGCATCATCGCGATCATCAGGGCGACGAGGACGAGCCGGACGTTCGGAGGCCCGGCGACGGGCTGCTTGGCCTGGCTCATGGGCTCCCCCGGGTGCGTGACCGACGTGCCGACCCGGGTGGTCAGCTTACGCGGGGAAGGCCGGGGGAACTGCTGGTTGTCGTCGGCGGACCAGGTGAGACCGGGCACAGCCGCACGTACGACGGCGCGTCCGTCGGTGCACCGACGGACGCGCCGCGCGTGGCTGGCCGGAGAACGGGGACCGTCAGTTGTGACAGTTGATGCGGACGGTCGCGTTGTAGTAGTACGGCGAGGTCGGCGTAGCACTGCTGTAAATCGTGTAGCAGTCGAAGAACGGGTCGAATCCACTCATCTGCGCCCACCGCTCCGCACTGAGTTCCGCCTGCCAGATGGCGTTCGAGGCCGTGGAGCCACTGCCGTAGCCGGTGAAGGTGCCGAATCCGGCGGTCCCGTCGGTCGCGGCGGACGCGGCGGACGCGCCGGCCAGCAGCGACACCGTGAACGCCCCGGCGACGGCGGTGGCCGCGAGGGCCTTGCGGAACATGCGCATGACAGCTCCGTTCTCTGTTCGGTGGATACGTCGAGCCTGGCATTCCCATCGACGGGCGTCAACTTGCTGTCGCGTATAAGTCATTGCGATGACAAACTTGCGTCAAGGGAATCCCACCGAACTGCCCGGAGTGCCCCGGGTCTGGCGACACGTGCGCGTCCACCCCGCTCCACCGACCGGGAGATCCGTCAGTCGATCACCGCGATCAGGTCGCCGTCCTGGACGACGTCACCCTCGTTGACCGCGAGCTGCTTGACCACACCGTCGCACTCGGCCACCACCGGGATCTCCATCTTCATCGACTCCAGGATCACCAGCGTGTCCCCCTCGGACACGGTGTCCCCGGCCGACGCGACGACCTTCCAGACATTGGCCACCATCTCGGCGCGGATCTCCTCGGCCATCGGACGGCCCTCCCTCTCCACGGGTTGCTTGCGAACGGTATCCAATCACGTGTCGGCCCCTCGTGCGGCACGCGTGGCGGCCGATCCTCCACGTCGTACGCGTACGACAACGGCGGGCGGCACGACGACGAACGAGCCGGCCGGCTGCGGGGCGTCCGTCCTCCCGTGGCCGCGTGCTCGGTGATCCCGTCCGCGACAGGTGAAAGTCGACTCGTTTCGCCGGATACCGCCCCAGCCGGTGGACCGGGGGGCGGCGGCACTAGCATCAGCGGGTCGGCCCGCAGGCGTCGAGAGACCGGTGCGACCGGATCCCCGGTCGCGCAGCGGCCGACCAGGACTCGTCACGAGGAGGTCACCATGGCGAAGAAGGCCCGTAGGAAGAGAGCCCGTAAGAAGAGCGCCGCCAACCACGGCAAGCGCCCCAACGCCTGATCGGCGGGACCGGTCGAGCGCCGGTCGCGTGTCCGGACATCAGGACACCGGTGGCCCGGGTCGGAGTCGACCCGGGCCACCGGTGTGTGTGCCGTCGTTCGCCGACCGGCGCCTGCCGTCGGCCGAGTGCGGGGCCGTGGTCAGTCGGCCAGTTCGCGGGACTCGGACGCCTCGAAGACGACCAGTTCGCTGATCCGGATCCGCAGCCGCTCACGAAGCTCCGCCGGCGCGGTCTCGTTGCCGCAGCAGCGGGCCACCAGCGCCTTGACCTCCTGCTCGATGCCGTACTCCCGCAGGCACGGGCTGCACTCGTCCAGGTGGTCACGGATCAGCCGGCGGCGCTCCTCCGCGCACTCCAGATCCAGGTAGAGGTAGACCTCCGCGAGCACCTCGCGGCAGTCCGTCTCGTGGGGCTCCCCACAGCTCACGTCACACCTCCCGGCCGGCGGCGGTGGTCGAACCACCGGAGGAACGGGCCGCGGAGAAACCGCGCTCCGCCGCGTAGCGCTCCAGCAGCTTCCGCAGATTACGTCGACCCCGGTGCAGTCGGGACATCACCGTACCGATGGGCGTGCCCATGATGTCGGCGACCTCCTTGTAGGAGAAGCCCTCGACGTCGGTGAGGTAGACGGCCAGCCGGAACTCCTCGGGAAGCTGTTGCAGCGCCTCCTTGACGTCGGTGTCCGGAAGCCGGTCCAGCGCCTCCGTCTCGGCGGAGCGCAGACCGCTGGAGGTGTGCGACTCGGCCTCGGCGAGCTGCCAGTCGGTGATCTCCTCGGTCGGCGCCTGGATCGGCTGCCGCTGCCGCTTGCGGTAGGAGTTGATGTACGTGTTGGTCAGGATCCGGTAGAGCCAGGCCTTGAGGTTCGTCCCCTGCTCGAACTGGTGGAAGGCGGCGTACGCCTTCAGAAACGTCTCCTGGAGCAGGTCCTCCGCGTCGGCCGGGTTACGGGTCATCCGCAACGCAGCCGCGTAGAGCTGGTCGACGAAGGGCAGCGCGTCGCGCTCGAAGCGCGCCCGGCGCTCGTCCGTCTTCTCGGTGGTCAACCGCACATCCCCTCGCGTCGGATGCCTTCCCGCCGAGAATACGCGCACGGACCTGTCCGCCGATTCACTTTCCGCCGGTGTGCTCGTGCTCACCCCGCTCCCGACCGGCGCCGTCGCGGGCCATGTCGGCCCGTCCAGCAGCCGGCGCAGCCGACGCGCGTCCCGCTCGTCCCGTTCCCGGCTCTGTGTCCCGGTCGACACCGGTCACCCCCCTCGGTTGTCAGCAACCCGTCCAGGGGGTGCAACACCGCCCCACCGGCCGCACATTCCGCCCCGTTCCCGGCCCCAGCGGCACCGGGGGGTGGACGCTGGGACCAGGAAGGGCCTGGGAGGGCGGTGCCCGCCACAGGGCCGGCACCAATCGATGCAACGACCCGTCGTCGGCGGGGGTCACGGCCGGAGGCGCGGCCATCCACCGCCAGGCGCGGCCGGACGGCGCGGCACCCGGGATCACGGCCGGACGGCGTGGCCGCCGACGGGACGGCGGGCCCAGCCCCGGGCGTGCAGCCAGTCGACCACCACGGCGGCGGTGCCCGTCGGATCGTGGCGCAGGTCGTGCCGCTCGTCCGGGCGGACCACCACCCGCACGGGCGGTTCGGCGTCCGGCACCCCGAACGGGTCCCGGTCCCCGTTGACGACCAGCGTGGGCAGCCCGGTGTCGAGTTCCGCCGCCCGCGAGCGCTCCGGCCGGCCCGGCGGGTGCAGCGGGAAGGCCAGGGCGACCACGCCCGACGCGCCGACCGCGCGGGCCGTCCGACAGGCCACCCGCGCGCCGCTGGAGCGTCCTCCCACCAGCGTCGCCGGCACGGTGGGGTGGAGTCGGCGCAGTTCGGCCAGCACAGCCGTCCAGGCCTCGTCGAGGTGACCGGCGGGGGCCGGGGCACGCCGGCCGGCGACACGGTAGGGCTGGGTGACCCGGACGACGAGCACCCCGGCCGGCACCGCCGCGTCCCGGAGCGCGACCAGGTCTGGTGCGCCCACCCCGCCGCCGGCACCGTGCCCGAGCACGAGCATGCTCGCCGCCGGCCCGGCCGGCGGATCGCTGTCCAGCCACGCCGGGCCACGGGGCGTCTCGACCTCCACACGGTGTCGCACCGGCCCATTCTGCGCCGGGCCACCGTGCCGGGCGCGTGCGGTGCCGACGACCGTCACGACGGGGACCGCGCCACCGCCGGTGCCCGGCGCGTGACCGGGACACCGCGACCGACCGACGACCGCGACCGGTCACCTGCGGCTGGGCACCGCGTCCCGTCGAACGGGGCCGCCGGACCTCGGCCCGGCGGTCCCGTCGAGGTGTCAGGAGAGCGGCACCAGGGCGAGCAGGTGGTCGCGGACCGGCGGGCCGGCCTCGTCGGCCGCGTCCGGATCCGGTTCGACCTCGCTGCGCCAGGCGACCAGCATGGCCCGCCGCTCCCGGGGTGTGGTGCCACCCCAGACCCCGTGGTAGTCCCCGGCCTCCAACGCCCAGGCCAGGCAGGACCCCTGCACCTCACAGGTGCGACAGAGCGCGACGGCAGCGTCGGCCGGTTCGTTCGGCGCCGGAAAGAACGTTTCCGGGTCCACGCTGCGGCAGGTTCCCTTGGTGCGCCAGGCATCGTCCTGTCGCCGTTCGCGCAGGGCCCGCAACAGTCGCGGATCGCGGCGCGCGGCGGCCACTTCGTGCGGGCGGGGCATTCGCGCCCGTGTCATCAACCCACCTCCCCCGTGGGACCGGCTAGATCGGCGATGGTCGATCGCACCGTACGATCGACACCCACTACCGGCGCTGTGTTCTATCGCACTTGGACACACGGGGACAAGGGTCTACCGGAAAATGGGTGGATATTCGCACCACGATTCGCCCGCAACTCTGGCAAATCAGCACTCGACAATGCGCTGACGCCGTTCAGAACAGCGTCATTTCGTCGGCCGTCTCCTCCACCGGCGGACGACGGCGCGGCACTGGCACACCGGGCATCCGGGCGGTCAGTTCCGGTCCGTCGTTTCGGACGTTGCCCACCGCCGGTCCGACCGGCCGGATCTCCAGCCCGGCCAGCCAATCCTCGTCCGCGCCGAGCAGGGCGGTCGGGTCGGCGGTGGGGGCGAGCCACCGGCCCCACCGCTCCGGCCGGAGGAGCACCGGCATCCGGTCATGCACGTCGGCCAGCACGCCCAGGGCGGCGGTGGTGAGCACGCTACAGGTGAGCCGAGGACCGTCCGGGCCCCGCCACACCGACCAGATCCCGGCGAGGGCGAGCACGTCGCCGTCGGCCCGGGTCAGGTAGTACGGCTGTTTGCCGCCCCCGGTGCGGGTCCACTCGTACCAGCCGTCGGCGGGCACCAGGCAGCGACGGCGGGCGAACGGAGCGGCGTACGCCCGGCTGGTCGCCACCGTCTCCACCCGGGCGTTGATCATGCGCGCCCCGGCCGCCGGGGAGGTCGCCCAGGGCGGCAGCAGCCCCCAGCGGGCCAGTGACAGGACCCGCGTCCCCTCGTCGTCGACCCGGACCACCGGCACCGGCTTCGTCGGCGCGACGTTCCAGTCCGGCCGCAGCCGGCCTTCGGTGTCGTCGTACGCCTCGAAGAGCTGGCTCAGCGTCCCGGAACCGCGGGTGGTCGCGTACCTGCCGCACATGCGGACACGCTAACCCGCCCGACCGACTCCGGCCGTCCCGCCGACGGCGGACGCTGCTCCGGCCCACGTCGGACGCCGCTCCGGCCGACGGCGGTCGGCCCCGTCCCCTGCCGACCGGCGGACGGCCGCGTCCCGCCCACCGGGAGCCGACGTGCCGGCTCCGTCCACCGGAGCCGGGAACCCGGCAGAATGTGACCGTGGGGAATCTGACCGCGACCCGTCCGTTGCAGCCGTGGACCGCGCCGACCGCCAGCGACCCGGTCGCGGCGACGCTCCGGCTGCCCGGCTCCAAGTCGCTGACCGCGCGGGCCCTGGTGCTCGGCGCCCTGGCCAGCGGGCCGTCCACCCTGCTGGGGGCGCTCCGGGCCCGGGACACCGAGCTGATGGCCGCCGCACTGCGGGCGATGGGCGCACACATGTCGATCGCCGACGACGACCGGTGGCTGGTCCGGCCACACCGGCTGGTCGGCCCGGCGCACGTCGACGTCGGCCTGGCCGGCACGGTGATGCGTTTCGTCCCACCCGTCGCCGGGCTGACCGACGGCCGGGTCACCTTCGACGGCGACCCGGCGGCCCGGACCCGCCCGCTCGGCCCGCTGGTCGAGGCGCTCCGGTCGCTCGGCGTCCGGATCGACGTCACCGGTCCGGGAAGCCTGCCGCTGACGGTGCTCGGCACCGGCCGGGTGACCGGCGGCGAGGTGGTCATCGACGCCTCCGCCTCCAGCCAGCTCGTCTCCGGGCTGCTGCTGGCCGCCCCGCGCTTCGACCGGGGTGTGGTGGTCCGGCACGTGGGTCCGCCGGTCCCGTCCGCGCCGCACCTGCGGATGACCGTGCAGATGCTCCGGGCCGCCGGCGCGGCGGTGGACGACGGCACGCCCGACGTCTGGACGGTCGAGCCCGGTCCGCTCAGCGGACGGGTCTGGGAGATCGAGCCGGACCTTTCCGGCGCGGTTCCGTTCTTCGCCGCCGCGCTGGTCACCGGGGGCGAGGTGACCCTGCGGGGCTGGCCCCGCAGCAGCGCCCAACCGGTCGAGCGGCTCCGCTCGCTGCTGCACGAGATGGGCGGGGAGGTGACCCTCTCCACGGCCGGGCTGACCGTGCGGGGCACCGGCGCGGTGCACGGCATCACCGCCGACCTCTCCGACGTCAGCGAGCTGACCCCGGTGCTGACCGCGCTCGCCATGCTCGCCGACTCCCCGTCGGCGTTCACCGGGGTCGGGCACATCCGGGGCCACGAGACCGACCGGATCGCGGCGCTGGCCCGCGAGTTCGCCGGGCTCGGCGCGGACGTCACCGAGTCCCCCGACGGGCTGGAGATCCGACCCCGGCCCCTGAACGGCGGGGTGTTCCGCACCTACCACGACCACCGGATGGCGCACGCCGCCGCGGTGACCGGACTGGCCGTGCCGGGCGTCGAACTCGACGACGTGTCCTGTACCTCCAAGACCATGCCCGAGTTCCCGGCACTATGGTCGAGGATGGTGACCGGCGGGAACTGACGGACAGGGGGCGGTCCTGGCGACCAGACGACGGCGCGAGTACGACGAGGAGGACGTGCGGGTCCGGCCCGGCCGGTCCTCCCGTCCGCGTACCCGGACCCGCCCCCTGCACACCGACGCCGTCGACGGGTTCGTCATCGCCGTCGACCGGGGCCGGTACACCTGTGTCCTCCCCGACGACGATCCGGACGCCTCCGTCGTCACCGCGATGCGCGCCCGCGAACTGGGCCGCCGGTCGGTGGTGGTCGGTGACCGGGTCGGGCTGGTCGGCGACACCTCCGGGGCGGACGGCGCGCTGGCCCGGATCGTCCGGATCGACGAGCGCCGTTCGGTGCTGCGACGCACCGCCGACGACGACGAGACCACCCCCGAGGGGCGGCTGGAACGCGTCGTGGTGGCCAACGCCGACCAACTGGTGATCGTCAACTCGCTGTCGGACCCGCCGCCGCGCACCGGTTTCATCGACCGCTGCCTGGTGGCCGCGTACGACGCGGGCATCGAACCGCTGCTCTGTCTGACCAAGGCCGACCTGGCCGGCCCGGAGGCCGTCCTCGGCTACTACACCGAGCTGGACCTGCCCCACGTGCTCGTCCGGCCGGACTCCGACCTGACCGAGCTGCGCGCACTGCTCGCCGGACGGATCTCCGTAATGGTCGGACACTCCGGCGTGGGTAAGTCGACACTGGTCAACCGGCTGGTGCCGGCGGCCGACCGGGCGGTGGGCACGGTCAGCGCCATCGGCCGGGGTCGGCACACCTCGACCAGCGCGGTGGCGCTACGGCTGCCCCCGGTGCCCGACACCGACACCGATCCGGGCTGGATCGTGGACACCCCCGGGGTGCGTAGCTTCGGGTTGGCGCACGTCTCGGCGGAGAGCCTGCTGCACGGCTTCCCCGACCTGGTGGAGGCGACCGCCGACTGCCCGGCGAACTGCGAGCACACCGCCGACCAGGAGAACTGCGCGCTGGAGGCCTGGGTGGCCGCCGGGAGGGCGGATTCGCGCCGACTGGCGTCGTACCACCGGTTGCTCGCCTCGCGGGCCGGGGAGACCGACGTACGGACGGAGGCCGACCCGCACGGCATGGCGTGACGGTGATGTCGCTACGGTCACCCCCATGACCGGGTACGCCGACGACCTCGCCCTCGCCCACCTGCTCGCCGACGCCGCCGACGCCGTGTCCATGGCCCGGTTCCGCGCACTCGACCTCCGGGTGGAGGCCAAGCCCGACCTGACGCCGGTCTCCGACGCGGACACCGCCGTGGAGCGGGAGATCCGCGCCCTGCTCGCCACGCACCGTCCGGCGGACGGCCTGCTCGGCGAGGAGTACGGCGAGCAGCCCGCGACCGGCGCGGCCGGGCGACGTTGGGTGGTCGACCCGATCGACGGCACCAAGAACTTCGTCCGGGGGGTGCCGATCTGGGCCACCCTGGTCGCGTTGCTGGAGGGCGACCGGCCGGTGCTCGGGCTGGTCTCCGCCCCGGCGCTGGGCCGGCGCTGGTGGGCGGCGACCGGCGCGGGCGCGTACGCCGGCCCGGACGCGGCGCACGGCGAACCGATCCGGGTCTCCCGGGTGGGCCGCCTCGCCGACGCGAGCTTCTGCTACGCCTCACTGGACGCGTGGGAGGCGACCGGACGGCTGGAGCCGATGCTCCAGCTCATGCGGGACACCTGGCGCAGCCGGGCGTACGGGGACTTCTACGGCTACATGCTGCTGGCCGAGGGAGCCCTGGACGTGATGGTCGAACCGGAACTGTCGCTGTGGGACATCGCCGCTCTGGTGCCGATCGTCACCGAGGCGGGCGGCACCCTCACCGACCTGGCCGGCACCCCCGCTCCCGGCGACGGCAGCTCGGTCGCGACCAACGGCGCCCTGCACCCTGACATCCTCGACCGGCTGGCTCGGCCTGCCGAGCGCTGAACCGGGGCACCATCTATCCTCGCCGGGTGTCTACCTCCGGTTGGTGTTTCCTCGCGGCGATGATCGTCGCGTACGGCGTCGCCAACCTCCTCCAGTCCGTCGCCGCCGCGCGGACGACCGTGCACCAGAGCTTCCACCCGGGCCTGCTGCTGCGGCTGGCCTGCCACCCCACCTACCTGGTCGGACTCACCTTCCAGGTGGCCGGATTCGTGCTGGCCTTCCTGGCCCGCCGGGACCTGCCGCTCTTCCTGGTCCAGGCGAGCGTGGCGGCCGGGCTGGGGGTCACCGCGGTACTGGGCGTGCTGGTGTTGAAGTGGCGGCTGCCGAGGGCCGAGGTGGCGCTGCTCGGTCTGCTCTTCGGTGGGATCACCGCGCTGGTGCTGGCCGCCCGACCCGCGCCGTCCGGCCAACTCGGCACGGCCGGGCTGGTCGGCCTGACGGTCACCCTGGCCGCCGTCGCGCTGCTCGGCTTCTTCGCGGTACGCCTGCATGGCGCGCCGGGCTCGGTGGCGCTCGGCTCGCTGGCGGGGCTGGCCTTCTCCGCCGCCGCGGTGGCCGCCCGTCCGCTGGCGTCGGTGCACTCGACGGAGGCGTTCCTCCGCGACCCGCTGCTCTACCTGCTGATCGCGCACTCGGTGGTCGGGCAGCTCCTGCTCGGCCTGGCCATGCAGCGCGGATCGACCACGGCGGCGGTGGCCGCGATGGACGCCGCCGGGGCGGTGCCCGCCGCGATCGTCGGGCTGCTGCTGCTCAACGACAAGATCTGGCCCGGTCGGGAGTGGCTGGCCGCCGTCGGCTTCCTGGGCACGCTGGTCGCGGTGATCGGCCTGACCCGGTACGCCGAACCCCAGCACCACCGGCCGTCCGCCGACCGCCGCACCCGTCCGGTCCTCCCGATCGCGCGGATCCCCACCCACGCTCCCCACGCGGGTGCCGAGGTGGTTGCAGGGGCCCCTTCCTCATCACCAGGCGGTAGCAGGGGACCCCTGCTACCAACCCGGCACGGCGCGCACGTCACGCACGCCGCTCACGCCTCCACCGGTTTGCGGCGGCCGACGACCCGTTCGTAGAGGCGCTCCAGGGCACCCGCGGTCCGTTCCCAGGTGTAGCTGCACCGCACCCGGTCCACCGCCGCGTGCCCGTAGGCGAACCGGTTGGCGTGGTCGGCGAGGATGCGGCGCAGGGTCACCCCCAGGACCCGAACGTCCCCGGGCGGCACGAGGCGGCCGGTGACCTCGTCCACCACCGCGTCGGCGATGCCACCCATGGCGTAACCGACCACCGGCACCCCGCAGGCCATCGCCTCCAGCGACACCCGCCCGGCGGAGGCATAGTGCGGGGTGCAGACGACCACGTCGGCCGACCGGTACCAGGTGGCCATCTGGTCGTGCGGCACCGCGCCGACCAGGCGGACCTGCTCGGCGACACCGGCCCGTTCGGCCAGCTCGCGCAGCCTGCGGGCCTCGGCGTGCCGGCCGAGCTGCTCGACCGGCGGTCCCCCGGCGATCACCAGTTCCGCGTCGCCGACCAGGCGCAGCGCCCGGACCATGTCGTCGTGGCCGCTGGACGGGGTCAGACCGCCGACGGTGAGGATCCGGGGCCGTTGCTCCCGGGGCGCGGCCTCCCCGTCGGGGTGGAACTGCGCGGTGTCCACCCCGGTCGGCACCAGCGCCACCGAGGCCCGTTGCAGTCCCATCCGGGTCAGCTCGTCGACCTCGTCGTTGCACTGGGCGACGGCCATGTCCACCGCGCGGGTCAGGGCCCGCTCCAGCGGGATCCGCTCCCCCGGTCCGGAGTACTCCCGGCCGAGATGGCGCAGCTGTTCGATGCCGAGGGAGTGGAAGGTCTGCACCACCGGCACGTCGGTCCCCCGCGCCGCGTGCGCGGCGGCCAGCCCGCCGACCCAGTAGTGGCCGTGTACCACGTCCGGACGCCAGTCGTCGGCCCACCGGCCGGCCAGCCACTGGCCGAACTCGCCCACGTACGGCACCAGCCGCGCGGTCGGAGTGGGCGCGAGCGGCCCGACCGGGACCAGCTCCAACCGGTAGCCGTCGCGGTGCACGGACGGAGGCACGTCGGGGTCGTCGCGCCGTTCGTAGACCCGGACGTCGTGGCCACGGCCGGCCAGTTCGGCGGCGACCCGGGCGATGTGCTGGTGTGTGCCGACGACAGGACCGTCGGCACGCCGGGCCGGCCCGGCGTGCGCGCAGACTAGGCCGACGCGCATGGTCACCTCCATGCGATCACGAGCTACGGTCCTCCGGTCAGAGGGTCCCATTAACCTGGGGCCAAGGAGTCGAAACCTGGCAGATCAGGATCGGTCGGACCAGGGACGTCAGGATCGGTCGGACCAGAGCCGCCGCCACCGGGGCACGGTCACCGGTGGCCGCGCGCAATCCACCCCCTGAGCACGCCGGACCAATACCGCTAACGGGAAGAATTACCTCGGGCAGGCATGTAACCGGTGGACGGGGGTACCGGCTCAGAATGCCCCTCACCCGCAGCCTCGACGACTCGACCGTGGTGGTCACCGGCGCCTCCAGCGGCATCGGCGCGGCGACCGCCTGTGCCCTGGCCCGGCGGGGCGCCGACGTGGTGCTCGCCGCCCGCAGCGCAGGGGCCCTGGCAGAGGTGGCCGAGCGCTGTCGGCGCGCGGGCGGGCGAGCGCTGGCCGTTCCCACCGACGTCACGGACCCGGCGCGGGTCGAGTACCTCGCCGCCCGCGCGGTGGCGGAGTTCGGCCGGATCGACGCCTGGGTGAACAACGCGGCGGTCAGCGCGGTGGGGCTGTTCGACGAGATTCCGGCCGACGAGTTCCGCCGGGTGGTCGAGGTGAACCTGCTCGGTGTGGTGCACGGCACCCGGGCCGCCCTGCCGCACCTGCTCGCGGCCGGTGGCGGGGTGGTGGTCAACAACGCCTCGGTGCTGGCCGAGGTGGCGATGCCGTACCAGTCGGCGTACAACGCCACGAAGCACGGGATCCGGGGGTTCGCCGACACGGTGCGGCAGGAGCTCCGGGTCACCGGACGGCACGCCGTCTCGATCTGCACGGTGCTGCCGGCCAGCATCGACACGCCGTTCTTCGCGCACGCGGCGAACCACACCGGCAGGGAGCCGACCCCACCCCCGCCGGTCTATCCGCCCGAGCTGGTGGCGGAGACGATCGTCCGGCTGATCCGCCGGCCCCGCCGGGAGGCGTACGCAGGCGGGGCCGCCCGCCTGCTCGGCCTCCAGTGGCGGCTGACCCCGGCGCTGGCCGAACGGGCCCTCGGCTGGTACGCCGCCCGCACCCAGCTCGGACCGGCGGCCCACCCCGACGGCAGTGGCAACGTGTTCCGGGCCGACGCCACGGCGGAGCCGGAGGGCGGCTGGCACGGTCGCCGCCGCCAACTGGTCCGGGTCGGCACCGCACTCGGTCTCGCCGCCGCCGGCACCGCGGCCGTGCTGGCCCGACGTACCCGGTCGGAGTCGTGACCTCGCCGCCGGGCCGGCCGGATGCGCGGCCCCCTGGTGGCGTGCACAATAGGGCAACTATGCCGACGGACGTGCGATGCCAGGTGGAGACGGACGGATCCGCACTGGTCCGGTTGACCGGAATCCTCGACCGCACCGGCACGGCCCGGGTCCGGGACGCACTCCTCACCCGACTCGGCGACCACGCCGGTCCGGTGGTGGTGGACCTCGCCGGCCTCCGGGTCACCGACCCCGCCGCCCGTGCGGTCTTCACCGAGGTCCGCCGGGCGGTCGCCGACTGGCCTGCGGCAGACCTGCTGGTCTGCGACCCGGCCGGCGGCTGGACGGTCGACGGGGCACCGGTCTGGGCGAGTCCGGACGTGGCGCTCGCCGGGCTGCCCTTCAATGGCGTGCTCACCCTGGACCTGCCGCCCGCGGTCGGCTCGGCCCGGCAGGCCCGCGAACTGGTCGCCGCCGGCTGCGCCCGCTGGGGTCTGCCCGACCTGATCGAACCAGGGGCGATCGCGGTCACCGAGATGGTCAACAACGTGGTGGCCCACGCCCTGACCCCGATGACGGTGCGACTCGCCCCCGGCCACCGCGTGCTGCGGCTGGGCGTACGGGACCATTCTCCGCGCACGCCCCGGTTCGCCGGGCTCGCCCCACTCACCTCGACCGGCGGCCGGGGGCTGCTGCTGATCGACACCGTGGCCCGCCGCTGGGGTTGCACCCCGTTGCCGGACGGGAAGCTGGTCTGGGCGGTCCTGCACGGGGAGGATGAGGACGCTCTGGTCGGTTAGTCCCCTTCTGGGGCCGTTTCGGCGCGCCGGGCGCGGTTACCCCGGGTGGGCAACGGGTAGGGATCAGCCATGCGCGACGACGAGTACCCGACCCCCGTGTCCGACCCCGAGGCGGAGGGCCTGCCCGACACCGCCGACGACGACTCCACCGCCAACGACGACGTCGAGACCGGTCGCGAGGCGGACGGTCCGGATCCGGCGCAGCTGCCCGGTGACCGTACGCCGGTGGCCGTGGACCGGTTCGGAGCCACCGCCGAGGAGCAGCGCGACGGCGAGTCACTGGACTACAAGCTCGGCCGCGAGCGGTACGAGCGTCCGGCCGACGATCCGCTCGCCGGTCCGGTCGACCCGGACATCGCGGCCGAGGCGGACAGCGAGGAGGCCGCCGCGCAGGCCCAGCTCGACGCCGACGTGCTGAATCCCGGTCCCACCTCCGACCCGCACTCCCCGGTCTCCCTCTACGACCACGGGCAGCTCGGCGGGGTCGCCGACGCCCAGGTCGGACGGCTGGTCGAGCCCGACGAGGGAGCGCGGAGCGACACCGAGACCGACTCCGTCGCGTACGACGCCGGGGCGGCCGGGGGCGGCGCGACCGCCGAGGAGCTGGCCATCCACGAGACCCGCCCGCCCGAGGCGCACTGACCGCCACCGCTCTGCCCTCTGGCCCTCACGACATGCGCCACGACGGGCTGTCGGGGTTAGTCGTCGAGACCCTGGGAGATGGCGTAACGGGTCAACTCGACCCGATTGTGCAGGTGCAGCTTGCCCAGCGTGTTCTGCACGTGGTTCTGCACCGTACGGTGCGACAGGCCCAGCCGCGCGGCGATCTGCTTGTACGACAGCCCCTTGGCCACCAGACGCAGCACCTCGGTCTCCCGTTCGGTGAGCCGGGGTGCCCCGTCGTCGCCGGTCGGGGTCCCCGGCCGGGCGGCCAGCCGGCGGTACTCGCCGAGGACCAGGCCGGCGAGGCCCGGGGTGAAGACGGCCTCCCCACGCGCGGTGCGCCGAACGGCGTCCAGGAACTCGGCCGCCGCGGCCGACTTGAGCAGGTAACCGGTGGCGCCGGCCTTCACCGCCTCCAGCACGTCCTGCTCCTCGCCGCTGGCGGAGAGCATCAGCACCCGCACCTCGGGCAGCGCCGCCCGCAGGCCGCGGATCACCTCGACCCCGCCCGCGTCGGGCAGGTGCAGGTCGAGGACGACGACGTCGGGTCGGGCGGCGGGGGCGATCCGGACCGCCTGGCGGCCCTCGCCGGTGGTGGCGACCACGAGGTGACCAGCCTCGGTGAGGTCCCGCGCCACCCCGTCCCGCCACATCGGGTGGTCGTCGACCACCATCACCCGGACCGCCTCGACCTCGCCCATCCCGACACCCTAGGCCGCCGTCGGGTACGACGGCCCGTCCGGGCGGGTCCGCTTCCGGGCCGACCGGACGGGCCGTCCCACGCAGGCCCCACGGCGGACCTCGCCCGCCCACCGGACAGACCTCCGGCACCGGTCCACGGCCGGACCCTCCGGTGTCGGGCCCGCAGGTGGCTCACGAGCGGGGCAGCACCAACTCGATCTCGGTGCCCTCGCCGGGGACGGCGGTGATCGTGGTGCTGCCGCCGAGGTCGGCCAGGCGTCCCCGGATGGACTGGGCCACCCCGAGGCGCCCCTGCGCGGCGGCCTCGTCCAGCCGGCCGGGCGGGATGCCCGGACCGGCGTCGCGGACCGAGACCCGCACCAGCGTCCCCTCGTCCTCCAGAAGCACCCAGGCCCGGCCGTCCGCGTGCCGGGCGACGTTGTCCAGGGCCGCCGCCACGGCGGCGGCCATCTCCTTCGCCGCGTGCTCCGGCAGCGGCACGGTCGTGGCGGGGGCGGCCACCGACACCGCCGGCCCGGCGAACCGGCGGAGCAGGTCCCGCAGGTCGCGCGTCCCGTCCGCCGCCGGGGTGCTGCCCGGCGGCCCGGCACCCGCCCACCCGGGTGTCAGGTCCACCGGCCAGCCGACCGGTCCGGACCGCGACGCGGCCACCAGCGACGGCCCGGAGACCGACGGCGAGCCGGGAGCCGCCGGTCCGGACGCCGAGCCGGGACCGGCCGGTCCAGACGGCGAGCCGGAAGCCGCCGGCCCGGACGGCAGCCGGTGAGCTGGCGGACCGGTGGCGATCAGGGCACGCAGGGCCGCCTCCTGTTCACCGGCGAGCCGGGCCAGTTCGCCGGCCTCGCCGTCGAGGTGCACGCCGCGCCGCTGCACCAGCGCCAGCACCTGGAGCACCGAGTCGTGGATGTCCCGGGCGAGCCGCTCCCGTTCCCGGGTCGCCGCCTCCAGTTCGACCGCCCGCTGCAACCGTTGTCCGGCGGTCACCGCCAGCCGGGCCACGTGCCCGACCACCACGCCGGCCAGCAGCAGCAGGACCGCGCCGTTCAGTGCCGACGGGGTGAGCCAGCCCCGGACCACGAGGTCACCGGTGCCGAGCACCAGCGCGGCCGCCGCTCCCCGCCGCCGGCCGCCGGAGACCGCCCAGGCCAGCACCGGGCCGCCGAGCCAGGCCACGGCGAGGGCGGGCACCCCGGCGGCGAGCGCCGCGCGTCCGACCACCCCGGGGCTGAGCAGCAGGATGCCGAGGACGACGCCGAGGTCCGCCGCGAGCAGCGGCCAGCCCCGCCGGGCCGGCCGGGCGTACGCGTACGCGGTGAACGCCGTCCACCCGGCCATCGCCGCCAGCACCGGCCAGGCGGCCAGCGGATGGGTGTACCGGTCGAGGTCACGCAGGACGACCACGCAGGCGTACCCCAGGGCGGCGACGCGGTAGACGGCGATGGCTCGCCAGAGCGGCACCTCCAGCCCGCCGGACGGGGTCGGCATGGGCAGCAGAATGCCACATCGACGCAGGGGCCGGCGGGTTGGTGACGAGCCCCACGGCATACCCTGACGTAGGGTGGAAATGCCACGAAAAACCTCGAGACCTCAGCGGTGGTACGGGCCATGACGAACGCCGAACGCCCCACACCGCGTACGGTGGTGCCCATCGAACGTTCCCTGCTGATCGCCGAAGCCTTCGACCAGGCTCAGGTGACGGAGCTGCGACACTCCGTCACCTCCTGCGCGCATGCCACCGGGCTCTCCGGTCAACGCCTGGACGACTTCGTGCTGGCGGTCAACGAGCTGATCACCAACGCCGTCCGACACGGCGGCGGCCGGGGCTGGCTGCGGCTGTGGCGGGAAGCGGAGAGCGTGCTCTGCGAGGTCTCCGACCACGGTCAGGGGATCAGCACCCAGCGCCTGCACGACCGGCGGCGACCGGCCCCGGACACCGCCGGGGGCTGGGGGCTCTGGCTGGCCCGGGAACTCAGCGACACCATGCAGGTGAAGACCGGCTCGGCCGGCACCACCGTGCGGATCAGCACCGCCCTCCAGGCCCCGCAGACCACCGGCCACGGGGACTGACGCGGGCGGCCCGGCCCGGGTACGGTGCTCCGGGTGAGCCCGGAACACGTCGCCGCCATCGATCAGGGCACCACCTCCTCCCGCTGCATCGTCTTCGACCGCGCCGGGGAGATCGTCGCCGTCGCCCAGCACGAGCACCGGCAGGTCTTCCCCCGCCCCGGCTGGGTGGAGCACGACGCCGAGGAGATCTGGGCCAACGTGGAACGGGTGGTCCGGGAGGCGCTGGCGAGCGCGGGACTCGGCCCGGAGGCGCTCGCCGCGGTCGGCATCACCAACCAGCGGGAGACCACCCTCGTCTGGGACCGCGCCACCGGTCGTCCGGTCGCCAACGCGATCGTCTGGCAGGACACCCGCACCGAGCCGAGCCTGCGGGAACTGGACGAGGATCTGTTCCGCTCCCGTACCGGCCTGCCGCTGGCCACCTACTTCGCCGGGCCGAAGCTGCGCTGGCTGCTCGACCACGTCGACGGGCTGCGGGAGCGCGCCGAGGCCGGCGAGGTGCTCTTCGGCACGATGGACAGCTGGCTGATCTGGAAGCTCACCGGCCGGCACGTCACCGACGTGACCAACGCCAGCCGGACCCTGCTGATGGACCTGCGCACCCTGGACTGGGATCCGGAACTGCTCGACGCGCTGGGCGTGCCGGCCGGGATGCTGCCCGAGATCCGCTCCTCCGCCGAGGTCTACGGCACCGCGTCCGGCGTGCTCGCCGGGGTGCCGGTGGCCAGCGCACTCGGCGACCAGCAGGCCGCCCTGTTCGGGCAGACCTGCTTCCAGCCGGGCGAGGCCAAGTGCACCTACGGCACGGGCAGCTTCCTGCTGCTCAACACCGGGGCGAGTCTGGTCCCGTCGACCCACGGACTCCTCACCACGGTCGCCTACCGGATCGGCGACCAGCCGGCGGCATACGCGCTGGAGGGGGCGATCGCGGTCACCGGGTCACTGGTGCAGTGGCTCCGGGACAACCTCGGGCTGATCTCCACCGCCCCCGAGGTGGAGGAGTTGGCCCGCACCGTCGACGACAACGGGGGCTGTTACGTCGTCCCGGCCTTCTCCGGGCTGTTCGCCCCGTACTGGCGCAGCGACGCCCGGGGCGTCGTCGCCGGGCTGACCGGCTACATCACCAAGGGGCACCTGGCCCGGGCGGTGCTGGAGGCCTCCGCCTGGCAGACCCGGGACGTGGTGGACGCGATGAACGCCGACTCCGACGTGGCGTTGCGCCGGCTGCGGGTGGACGGCGGGATGACCGGAAACGCGCTGCTCATGCAGTTCCTCGCCGACGTGCTCGACGTGCCGGTGGTGCGCTCCCGGATCACCGAGACCACCTGCCTCGGCGCCGCGTACGCGGCCGGCCTGGCGGTCGGCTTCTGGCCGGACCTGTCCACCCTGCGCGGGCAGTGGCGGTCCGACGCGCAGTGGACGCCCGACATGGACGCGGACCACCGCGAGCGGGAGCTGCGCAACTGGCACAAGGCGGTGCGGCGCACCCTCGACTGGGTCGACTGAGCGTCCCGCCCCGGGGGGCGAACCGCCGGGCCGGTCAGGCCCAGCGGTCGCCGGTCAGCTTCTCGTAGACGTCGACGTAGCGGGCCCGGGTCGCCTCGACCACCTCGGCCGGCACCTCGGGGGCTGGGGCCTGCTTGTCCCAGCCGCTGCCGGCCGCCCAGTCCCGGACGTACTGCTTGTCGTAGGAGAACTGGGGCCGGCCCGGCTGGTACGACTCGGCCGGCCAGAACCGCGACGAGTCGGAGGTGAGCACCTCGTCGGCGAGGACGAGGGTGCCGTCGGGGGCCCAGCCCAACTCGATCTTGGTGTCGGCGACCAGGATGCCCCGGTCGGCGGCGATCTCCGCGCCCCGGCGGTAGACGTCGATGGTGATCTGCCGCAACCGCTCGGCGGTCTCCTGGCCGACCTTCGCCGCCACCTGCTCGTAGGTGATCGGCTCGTCGTGCTCCCCCATCGGCGCCTTGGTCGACGGCGTGAAGATCGGCTCGGGCAGGATCGACGCCTCCACCAGCCCTCGGGGCAGCTCGACCCCGGAGACCGCGCCGGTGCGCTCGTACTCCTTCAGGCCGCCCCCGGTCAGGTAACCCCGGGCGACGCACTCGACCGGCACCATCTCCAGCCGGCGGCAGCGGATCGCCCGACCGGCGAACTCGGCCGGCACGTCGGTGGTGGAGACGACGTGGTTCGGGACGATGTCCGCGAGCTGCCCGAACCACCAGACCGAGAGCGCGGTGAGCAGCCGCCCCTTGTCCGGGATGGGGGTCGGCAGCACCACGTCGTAGACGGAGATCCGGTCCGAGGCGACCAGGACGAGGTCGTCCCCGTCCGCGTAGACGTCCCGTACCTTGCCGGAGTGCAGTAGTTCCACGCGGCCTAGTAGACCACGCGGCGCCACGTGCCCTTTCCTCCGTCCGCCGCACCACAGGCACCGGTCACCCGGGAGACCGGGCCCGACACCCTGGCTTTCCGGGCCGGCGGTCCCGTCCCGCCGGACGTTGACACCTTCCCGCATCACCTGGGTCAATGATCCGAATCCATCCGGCGTCCCAGGAGTCGACCGTGTCCGCAGTCCCGTACCCGACCGCCCGCCGCACCGGCGCCGACCCGGGGCGACGGCGGATGCTCGCCGGCCTGTTCGGCCTGCCGGTCGTCGCGGCGGGTGGGCTGACCGGCTGCCGGAGCGAACCGGCGGCCCTGGTCGAGAGCGGTCCGGTCGAGCTGTCGGTGTTCTGGTGGGGCAGCGCACGCCGCGCACAGCTGACCGAACAGGCGCTACGGCTCTACTCCGACCGGAACCCCCAGGTGACCTTCCGGGTCACCTGGCAGGGCCTCGACGGCTACTACCAGCGGCTCGCCACCCAGGCGGTGGGGGGCAACGTCCCGGACCTGTTCCAGATCGACGACACCTTCCTCACCGAGTACGCCCGTCGCGACATCCTGCTGGACCTCACCGGATACGCCGCCGACCATCGGCTCGACCTGAGCGGCCTGCCCGACGGGCTCGTCCGGTACGGCCAGGTCGCGGGGCACACCATGGCGGTGGCCGCCGCACAGAACTCGGCCGGGCTGGTCTTCAACCGGGATCTGCTGCGCCGGCTGCGCCAGCCCGCCCCGCACAGCGGGATGAGCTACCCGGACTACCTCACCTGGGCGGCCCGGGTGACCAGGGCCAGCGAGGGCCGGGTAGCCGGCACCATGGATCCCTCCGGTGACCACCGGGCGCTCTGGCTCTGGCTGAGATCCCGGGGCAAGGAGTTCTACCAGGGGCGCAAGCTCGGGTTCGACTCTCCCGAGTTGATCGACTGGTTCGAGCTGTGGCAGCGGGCCCGAACGGCCGGGGCCACCCCGAGCGCGGCGCTGGTGCAGCAGGCGAACGGCGGCGAACCGGCCCGCCAGCTCGTGGTCACCGGGCACACCGCCGCCTCGTTCGCCTGGTCGAACCAGCTGGTCGAACTCCAGCGTCACAGCCGGGACGAGTTGGGCATCGTCAGCTGTCCCGGCCCGGCGGCCGCCCAGTGGGCGCGGGCGTCGATGTACTGGGCCGGGTTCCGGGGCACCCGCCGCCCCGACGTGGTCGCCGACGTGATCAACTTCCTGACCACGAACGTGGACGCCGGCCGGCTGCTCGGCTACGAACGGGGCCTGAGTCCGCACCTCAACATCCGTAAGTTCGTGGAGCCGACCATCCGGGACGCCTCCGTCCGGGCCTCGGCGACCTTCGAGCTCAGCGTGGCCGACACGTTCGGCACCGCGCCCCCGCCCCCGCCCACCGGGCACGCCCGGATCCGCGACCTACTGATCACCACCGCCGAGTCGGTGCAGTCCGGTCGGTCGACGATTCGTGCCGCCGCCTGGCGGTTCATGGCACAGGCCGCCGCCGCGTTGGCCGCCTGACCCGCCGGACCGGCGGTGTCCACGGCCAGCGGGCGGGCCGACGCACGGCCCGCCCGACTCGGTTCAGCGGGGGCCGGGACCGCGCCGTCCGCGTGTCATCCGGATCAGCAGCAGCACGACCACCGCCACCACCACGAGGCAGCAGAGCAGGCCGATCAGACCGAACCCACCGCCGCGACGCCGCCGCGCGGCCTCCACGACCAGCTCGCCAGGGCCGGTGGACGCCCACGCGGCGACCGGCACGAACACGGAGAGCACCACCGTACCGAGGACGGCTCCCAGCCGGCCCCACCATCTGTTCCAGGAAGACATGACCCCATCCTCGCCGAGGTGGGCAAGAACGGCACCCCGATCATCTTTCCGGTGCTGCGTCAGCAGCGGCCGGGACGCGGTAGGCGCCCCGGTCCCCGGCCGGCAGAGGTCGACGCACACCGTCCCGGGCAGGCCCCCACTTCCCCACGAGGCCGATACGTAGCCGGTTGCCGTCCGGGTCGCACAACTTCGTTCTACGGAGAAGGCCCCCGGACTGTGTCCGGGGGCCTTCTCCTTGTGGTAGCGGGGACAGGATTTGAACCTGCGACCTCTGGGTTATGAGCCCAGCGAGCTACCGAGCTGCTCCACCCCGCGTCGGTACGTTAACCCTAGCGCATCCTCGAGCCGGGTATCGGGCGGGGGGTCGGAGACCGTTCCAACCGGTGCCGCACCCGTCCTTACCGGCGCCGCCGGGATCGCCTTCGCACCGCGCGGCGGCACGGCCGCCGGACATCCGCACGGAGGCCGAACCGCCCGGCGCGCCAATAAGCGAACGACCCTCCGGTGAATTCACCGGAGGGTCGTTCGTCGTGGTAGCGGGGACAGGATTTGAACCTGCGACCTCTGGGTTATGAGCCCAGCGAGCTACCGAGCTGCTCCACCCCGCGTCGGTACGTTAACCCTAGCGCACCGAAGCCAGGGCGCGCAAAGCGGTGTCAGTTCCCACCCACTCCGAGCCCTCTCACGGCAGCCCGCCGCAGCCGCCTCGCAAACTGCGACCGGTTCACAATGCGGCCGGGAGCAACTACTTGCGAACGCCCCGAACCACCTGCCGCGCCGTGGGCGGCAGGTCTCCGACCCAACCCGCCCGGTAGCCCGTGACGCTCTACCGGCGCCGCCTCGTCAGGCACTCCCGTCAGCCTGGTCGGCTGCGCGGCCCGCCAGCGGAGCGGACCCAATTACTCACCATGATGGTGTTGACACTCAAAGTTACATCTACTAGCTTCAATTTAGGTTGATGATGGCGAAAGAGGGGCACCCACAGGCGCAGATTCTGGATTCTGACAACCTCGCCAAATCATCGACCTGCTGAATTCTGGGCCTGGGTGCCCGAAAAACACGGGGAAGGGGATCCATTGAAAACGCAGGTTGGCAATCGCAGATCGCCGGCGAGGGCTCTCGTAGCTCTCCTGGCGGCGCTGACCATGGCATTCTCCGCAAGCCCGGCGGTCGCCGCCGGGCCGGACACGGAGACCGGACGGGTGCCTGCGCTGATCGCACAGCGAGCGGAGATGCTGGCGAACAACCCTGAATGGGCGACTCCGGTCGGGACGCTCGGCTGCCAGTCGACCTACTTCAAGGGGTATTTCTACTCCGTCGAATCCATTTCGTTGAACTGCTCGGGCACCTACACCAACAACCTTCCCGCCACGCGGTTCACCGCTGGCGGCTGGTCGGGCATCGTGTACTACGGAAACACCGGCGCGAACTGGGCCTTCTGCGACGGGGAGTCCTGGAACCTGGGGAACGAGTACCCCATCCCCCAGGTGGTGCTGTACGCCACGAAGGCACCCTGGTGCTGATGAGATCTTGCGGGCGTCGCACATGACGTCGAGCAGCGGATCCCTACCAGTTCCGCAGCTTCGCCCCGACTGACAGCAGAGTGGCCGGTCCGATGTCGGACCGGCCACTCTGTCGTTGCCAACTGCTGGAACGCCCCTAACCGCTGGGGCTCGCCGTGGCCGAAGGGGCAGGACTGCTCGGCGGCGTGGTCGGGGCGCCGGTCGTCGTTGCCCTTTGCTGCGCCTGCTGGAACGCCGTCATCGCGCTGTCCAGGTTCTTGAGCGCCCGACCGTACCGCTCGAAGTCGCCGGAGGTCTGCGCGGCCTTGACCTCCGCGATGGCGTCCTGCACCCGCTTGGCGGCCTCGGCCAACTCACCGGTCGTCGGCGGGGTCCCCGTCGCCGGCGGGGGCGGGGTCTCGCCCCCGGACGGTGGCGGGGTCTGGCCCTCCCCGGCCGGTGGCGGGTTGCCGGCAGCGGCCTGCTTGCCCTGCTCGACGAGCTGCTTGATGCCCTCCTCCACGTTGTTGGCGAGCACCACGTACGAGCCGCCGTCGCCGTAGGAGAGGAGCACCTTCTGCAACAGCGGGTACGCGTCCTGCTGGTTGCTCTTCACGTAGACCGGCTCGACGTAGAGCATGCCGTTCTCGAACGGCAGCGAGAGCAGATTGCCGTACTGCACCTGGGCCTGGTTGGAGGAGAGCAGGTTGAGCTGCTGCCGGATGGTGTCGACGGAGTTGGTCATGCGCTGGTGCACCTGCACCGGCCCGGAGACGGCTGTCTGGTCCGGCAGCTCCAGCACCTCCAGCCGCGGCTCGCCGTCCACGTACGACCCGGAGATCAGCGCGGCGAGGTTCTGCCGGCCGTTCGGGGTGACCGCCGAGGTGAGCTGGAACCGTGGCGCGTCCTGCGCGGGCAACTGGGTGTAGAGGTAGTACGGCGGCTGCTTCTGGTCGCTGTCCGGCGCGTCCGGCACGTTCGGCACCTGCCAGAAGTCCTGGCCGGAGTAGAAGTCGCCCGGGTTGGTGACGTGGAACCGGGTCAGCAGGTTGCGCTGCACCTTGAACATGTCAGCCGGGTAGCGGAAGTGCGCCGCCAACTCGGCCGGGATCTCCGCCTTCGGCGTCACCAGGTCGCCGCCGAACGCCTTGTTCCACGCCTTCAGGACCGGGTCGGCGTCGTCGAACTCGTAGAGCCGGACGGTGCCGTCGTACGCGTCGACGGTCGCCTTCACCGAGTTGCGGATGTAGTTGACGTTCTCCCGGGCGAGCTGGAACGTGCCCCGCCCGGTCAGCTCGTCGGTGGTCTCCTGCTGGAGGTTGACCCGCTCGGCGTACGGGTAGGTGGCCGACGTGGTGTAGGCGTCGATGATCCACTGGATCCGCCCGTCGACCACCGCCGGGTAGGGGTCGCCGTCGATGGTGAGGAACGGCGCGACCTTCTCCACCCGGTCCCGGGGGTTACGGACGTAGAGCAGCTTGGAGTTGTCGTTGACCGCCTCGGAGAGGAGGAAGTTCGACTCCTGCTCCTTGATCGCGTAGAGCAGCCGGCGGGTGAACGAACCGATCTCCACCCCGCCCGCACCGGTGTAGGTGTAGTACTGCTCGCCGCCGGCGGTGGGGGTGGGCCGGTCGAACTCGGCGTTACGGTCCTCGTCGGTCTGTCCGACGATCGCGTAGTCGTCGGCGGTCATCCGCTCGCCGTAGTAGATCCGGGGCTGCTCGGTCGGGATCTGGTCGGTCTGCGCGGAACAACGCTCCTGCTCCTGCTCCCGCTCGCCGAGGAAGCCCGAGACGAAGAACGGCTGCCCGCCGCAGACCACCTGGTTGGCCGGGGCCCCGACCAGCCCGAACCCGTGGGTGTAGACGGTGTGCCGGTTGATCCAGTTGCTCTGCTGGTCGGTCAGCTCGCCGTAGTTGATCTCGCGGATGCCGACCACGTAGTCCCGGGTCTGGCCGTTGACCGTGTACCGGTCGATGTCGAGCTTGGGACCGAAGTCGTAGAAGCCCCGGACCTGCTGCAACTGGGTGTACGTCTGGGAGACCAACTGCGGGTCGAGCAGCCGGGCGTTCGGCACCACGGACTTGTCGGTGGCGAGAGACGCCGGTGGCGTCAGGTTGTTCGCCCCGTACGGCGTGGTCTTCGTGTCGGTCAGGTCGAACGCCGCCCGGGTCGCGTCGATGCTGCGCTGGATGTACGGGGCCTCCTTGTCCCGGGCGCTCGGCTTGACCTCGAAGGTCTGCACCGCCCAGGGGTAGATGCCGCCGATCGCCACCGCGGAGATGCCGAGGAGAGCCAACGAGATACCCGGCCAGACCAGGTTCCGCATCACCGCGTTGGAGAAGATGATGATCGCGATGGCCACCACGATCGAGATGTAGGCGAGGATCTCCTTCGCCGGCAGCAGCGCGTTCACGTCGGCGTACCCGGCGCCGTAGAGCTTGGCGCTGTCGTTGTACTCCAGCAGCATCGCCCGCCGGTCCAGCACGTACGCGACCGCCTTGAGCAGGACGAAGACCGCGACCAGGGTGGTCAGGTGGGCCCGCGCGGCGTTGGTCATCCGGTCGCCGACGCCCTGGAGGCGCACCCCACCGAAGACGTAGTGCACGGCCAGCGCACCGATCACCGCCAGCACCACGGCGGTGAAGCCCACCCCGAGCAGGTAACGCAGGAACGGCAGTTGGAAGACGTAGAAACCGACGTCGACCCCGAACTCGGGATCCTTGACGCCGAAGTCCCCGCCGTTACGGAAGAGCAGCCACTGGCTCCACCGGCTCTGCGCCGAGAGCCCGGCGAAGAGCGCCACCACGGCACTGGCGAGCAGGATCCAGGTGCCGATCCGTGGTCCGAGGAGCATCCGGTACCGCTCCAGGGTGGCCTGCTCCGGCGAGTGCGGGCGCAGCCTGGGGCGCAGCCGGTGGGCCAGCCACAGGTTGCCGCCGACCAGCGCCGCCATGCCCAGACCGACGGCCAGGAAGAGCAACAGCCGGGTGAGCAGCACGCCGGTGAAGACCTGGGTGTAGTCGACCTCGTCGAACCAGAGCCAGTCCGTCCACGCCTGGACACCCCAGCCGAGCAGGGTGAAGAGTACGAACACCCCGATCAGGACACCGATCGTGACGCGCCCGCGTCGGCTCATCCTGGGTAGGGGGGCACTACGCATGACCACTGTTTGGCTCCGCACGCTCGTTGTGACCGGATCCGACCAGGCCACAAGAGTACGTGGTGTTCCTGGACACTTCCGGTCAAGGTCGCGCCGCTGCGGTCGCGGTCGGCCGGACGCCCCCCGGCCCGCCGACCGGCGGCGGTCAGCAGCGGGTCGGCTCACCTCCGCTGCGGAGCGTCTCCAGGGCGGTCAGCGCCTCGTCCAGGGTGCCCACCTTCAGCAGCGGAAGCCCGGGCTGCGAGTTGCTGACCGCCTCGGCGCAGTTCGCCTCCGGCACCAGGAAGACCGTCGCCCCGGCCTCCTTGGCACCCACCAGTTTCTGGGCGATGCCGCCGATCGGCCCGACCCGGCCCTCGTCGTCGATGGTGCCGGTGCCGGCGACGACCCGCCCGCCGGTCAGGTCGTCGGGGTCCAGCTTGTCCACGATCCCCAGCGCGAACATCAGTCCGGCGCTCGGCCCGCCGATGTCCCCGAGGTCGATCTCCAGGGTGAACGGGTGCGGCTGCTGCTGCTCGATCTCGATCCCGACGCGCGGGCGGCCGTCCTGCTCGCGGCTGGTCACGGTGGCCGTGCCGGCGGCCCCGCCCCGGCTGTAGCCGACCACCAGGGCCGAGCCGACCGGACGGGCGCGGATCAGCCCGGTCAGCCCGTTGGCACTGGTCACCGGCTCGCCGTCGACCGAGGTGATGACGTCACCGGTCTGGAGCCGTCCCGCCGAGGGGCCGTCCGCGGCCACCGTCCGGACGACCACCTGCACCGGGTAGCCCAGCTTCCGGAGCGCGGCCGTCTCGGCGCTGGTCTGCGACGCGGTGAACTCCTCGGCGTTGCGCTCCTCGACCTGCTCACGGCTCTGTCCCGGCGGGTAGACCAGTTCCCGGGGCACCACCGCCCGTTCCGGCGAGAACCAGCCGGCGATCGCCGACCGCAGCTTCACCGACGGCTGCACACCCACGGTGGTCAGCCGGAGCTGCCCCGCCGAGGTGGAGGTCTCCCGGCCGTCGATCTTGATGATTTCCTCTCCGTCCTGCGTGCCGAGGGTGTCGACGGTCGGTCCTGGACCGAGCACCACGTACGGGATCGGCGCCGCGAGAACTCCGATGCTGAGCAGGGTGGTGAGCAGAGCACCGAGCAGGACAGTGACACCGCGACGTCTCATGCGGCAGAGCGTACCGACCGGTCGGAGGTCGACCGGGGCAGACGAACCGGCCGGTCGGAAACGCCCGGGGCGGAGCTGTTCAGGCACGTCGTCCGGCCTGCTCCGGGGTGGACGGCGTGGGCGCACGGGCCACGTCCGGGTCGACGCTGCGGGGGCGGCGGGCCACGCTGGCCGCCGAGGCCAGGCCGATCGCGGCGGCCACGACGAGCGGTGGGCGGCCACCGAGGCCGACGGCGAGGGAGCCGAGGGGGATCGCGAGCGCGACCGGGCCGAACATCGCCGTGTTGGCGGTCCCGGCCACCCGGCCGAGCATCGCCGTCGGCGTGCACGTCTGCACCGCGGTCACCGCGGCGACCAGGGCCCAGGGCAGGCCGACACCGGCGACGACCGAGGCGACGACCGTGCCGGGCCACCAGGGCAGACAGCGCACCAGGCAACTGACGGCGAACAGCGTCGTGCCGGCGACGCCCACGGTGACCGGGCTCCACCGGGCGAGCAGTCGACCCACGACGAGGCCGCCGACGACGGACCCGGCGCCCTGTGTGCTGAGCAGGACGCCGAGAAACGTCGTCGGTAGGCCCAGTTCCGTGGTGACGATCGCGTAGCTGGCCGCGGTCGTGAAGCCGGACATGGCGATCGCCACCGCGGCGAGCGCGACGGTGACGCGCGTCGTCCGCCGCGCGAGGAGGACGGCGAGCCCCGCGCGCAGGCCGGGCCGCCGCTGCGGCGACGCGTCGGGTGGCGGCGGCCCCAGTCGCACGGCCGCGTACAGGACGGCGACCAGGGCCGGCATCACCGCGCTGAGCACGACGACCGCATGGCCTCCGTGCCAGGCGTAGAGGCCCGCGCCGGCCAGGGGCGCCACCAGCTTCGTGCCCTCCTGGGCACTGGAGCGCCAGCCGTTGACGTCCCCCAGTTCCGCAGGCGACAGCGCGGAGGGCAGCAGCGCCGTCTCGCCTGCGTCGATCAACACGTAGCTGACGCCGTAGGCGCACGACACGGCGAAGATGAGCCAGGTCTGGGCGGGGCCCCGCACCGTGAGCAGACTCAGCAGGACGGCGGCCAGCGCGAGGTTGACCGCGATCACCAGCGGCCGTCTCGGTGCCCGGTCGAGCAGGCCGCCCAGCCAGGGACCGGCAAGGACCGGGGCGTACACGCAGAGCCCGGCGAGGGCCGCGAGGCCGGTGGAACCGGTGAGGTCGAGGATCCAGATCCCGGACACCAGGGCCATGGCGCTGCCACCGAAACCGGACAACAGCGAGATCGTCACGAACAGCGCGGCATTGCGGCGCACGGGCACTCCAAGGGTTGAGCCGGGACGGCTCAAATCCTCAATCTTGAGCGGGGCTCAGGCAAGATGGGCGCAGCTTGTCAAGTTTTCGTTGACAGCAACGCCGACAGGCTCGTCGCGACCGCCTGCACGGGCGCCGGCAACCCGGCCCCACCCGCTGCCGACAGGTCGACCGCGAGGAGCCCGGCCAACGCGTACAGCGGGCCCGGGTCGGCGTCGAGGGCCAGCTCTGCGGTTCTCCGCACGAGAGCCGCCCGCCGGAACCGCCCGTCCCACCGCCGATCCGCCTCGATCCACCGCTGGAGATCGTGGACCGAGCTCCGGATCGCCGCGATCCGCGCCGAGTACGCGACGTCCCGCTCCTGCCGCCGCGACCGACGCAGGGCGGCCAGACGCTGGCGGCGTTGCTCCGCGGCCTGCCGGCTGCCGAGGCCGAGCGCGGCGGCCACCTGCGCCCACGTCGCGCCCGCGTGCCGCGCCCGGTCGATCAGCTCCAGCTCACGCTCGTCCAGCCGGGCCCGGTCGACGGCGAGTCCGGCCAGCTGCGTCAGTTCCGGCGTCATCTGTCAACGTTACATTGACAACCCGGGACTCCTGACCCGGCCGAGCCACCGGGTCGCCTTCCCGGGTGCGGCGCCGCTGGCCGGTCGGCCCACGCCCCCTTCACCTCGCCGTACCCGGGGGTGGGCCGGGCCACGCGGCTTCGCCCTCAGCGCAACGCCGGTGGCGGCGACCAGCGGCGCGGCGCGCGTAACGTAGACCCGTGCCTGATATTCCGTTCGGCTTCGCGCTTCCGGGTGGGCAACCACCAGACCCCAACGACCCCGCGCAGCTGCAGCAGTTCATGAGCCAGCTGCAGCACCTGCTCTCGGCTCCGGGCAGCGGGCCGGTCAACTGGGACCTGGCCCGTCAGGTGGCGGCCAGCCAGCTCGCCGCCACCGGCGACCCGGCCGTCACGCCGTACGAACGCAACGCGGTCGAGGAGGCGCTGCGCCTGGCGGATCTCTGGCTGGAGCCGGTCTCGTCGTGGCCGTCGGGTATCCAGACCCCGCTCGCCTGGAACCGCAACGAGTGGATCTACAAGACCCTCGACGTCTGGCGCAAGCTCTGCGACCCGGTGGCCAGCCGGATGGTGGGCGCGATGGGCGACCTCGTGCCGCCGGAGGCGCGGGCCCAGCTCGGCCCGATGCAGTCGATGGTCGCCACCCTGGGCGGGGCGCTCTTCGGTGGGCAGCTCGGTCAGGCACTCGGCTCGCTCGCCGCCGAGGTGCTCTCCGCCGGCGACATCGGCCTCCCGCTCGGCCCGGCCGGCACGGCCGCGCTCATCCCGGCCAACATCAGGCAGTACGGCGAGGGCCTGGAGCTGCCCGAGGACGAGGTACGCCTCTACGTCGCCCTGCGCGAGGCCGCCCACCAGCGCCTCTTCCAGCACGTGCCGTGGCTGCGCGGGCACGTGCTCAGCTCCGTCGAGACGTACGCCGCCGGCATCCGGGTCAACCGGGAGGCGATCGAGGAGGCGATGGGCCGGGTCGACCCGACCGACCCGGAGTCGATGCGTGCGATCGCCCTGGAGGGCATCTTCACGCCGGAGGACACCCCGACCCAGAAGGCGTCCCTGGCCCGTCTGGAGACCGCCCTGGCCCTGGTCGAGGGGTGGGTCTGCCACGTGGTGGACAACGCGGCCGGTGGCCGGCTGCCGAACGTGGTCGCCCTCGGCGAGGCGTTCCGCCGTCGGCGGGCGGCCGGTGGCCCGGCGGAGCAGACCTTCGCCGCCCTGGTCGGGCTGGAGCTGCGTCCGCGCCGGCTGCGCGAGGCGGCGGCGCTCTGGGCGGCCCTGACCGAGCACCGGGGCATCGCCGGCCGGGACGCCCTGTGGGGGCACCCGGACCTGCTCCCCTCGGGTGAGGACTTCGCCGACCCGGCCGCGTTCGCCCGCTCGCAGCTCGACTTCGCCGAGCTGGACGGGTTCGACTTCACCGCGCCGGGCGGCCCGGAGGAGCAGCCGCCGGGCGGCGACGGCACACCCCCGCAGGACACCGACCGGTCCTGACCGGGTCCGGTCACCTCTTCCGCCGACCGGCCCGCCCGCTACGTGGTAGCAGGGGTTCCCTGCAGTCGTTTCCTGATGAGCAGGGGACCCCTGCTACCACCTCGGCATGCAGCGATGCAGCGATGACGCGGTCAGGCGATCACGCGGTCAGGCGGGGTGGTGGCCGGTGGTGAGCAGGGCCCGGGTCGCCTCCCAGCCCTCCACGGCGGGGTCGAGGGTGGCGAGGTCGGCCGGGCCACGGAGCCGACGCCAGGCGGCGGTGACCGCGACGTCGGCGGGGTGCGGGGCCGCCGCCCGGATCGTGGCGGGCACGGCGTCGTCCAGGTCGACCTCCGGCAGCCACCCCGGCACGGGCAGCCGGGCGGCGAGGCCGAGCAGTCCCGGTCCGGCCCCCTCGGCCGGGGCCACCGCGACGGGTCGGGTGGTCAACGGGCGCAGCAGCTTGCCGACGGTGAGTCCGGGCAGGTCCGGCGCGTCGGCGGCGATCACGGCGGCCTGGTCGTACCCGTCCAGCGCGGCGAGGACCGCGTCGACGGTCGGTGTCGCCACCTCGACCACCGGGGTGCCGGGCCAGACCACCGCGTCGGCCAGCGACCGGTCCGCTCGCGTCACCGCGACCGCCGTCTCGACCTCCTGGAGGGTGGCGAGCAGGTCCACCACGTCCTCGGCCAGGGCGTGCCGCCAGTCCGCCGGCTCGACGCCCGGCGGCGACCAGGCCACCGGGGCGAGTAACGCCACCACCACTCGTCGGGTCACGGTTCGACCCTAGCCCCCCCGGCCGTGGCGTGATCCACGTCGTCGTCGCCGACTCCGGCGGCGGGCCGGTCAGTCGGGCAGCGGCACACCGGCCACCGAAGCGACCCCCTCCAGGTAGCCACGGGCCCGTTCGGCCTTCGGATAGCGGCAGACCAGCGCCCAGAACGACGCGTTGTGGCTCGGCACGATGAGGTGGGCCAGCTCGTGCAGGAGGACGTAGTCGATCACCCAGTCGGGCATGTCCTGGAGCCGGTGGGAGATGCGGATGGTCCGGTCGGCCGGGGTGCAGGAACCCCAGCGGCCGTTCTGGTTGGTCACCCATCGGACGCTCGCGGGGACCGCCGCCGGACCGTGTTCCGAAAGGTAGAGGCTGATCAGCCGGGTGGCCCGCTGGAGCAGTTCGCCGTCGGTGCGGGCCGGCCTGCCCTCACGCGCGGCGAGCCGGGCGAGCATCCGGTCGACCCACTCGGTCTCCTCGGCCCGGGAGAACTGGTCGGGGATCAGGACGACCACCCGTTCCCCGTCCCGGTACGCGGACACCGTGCGTCGCCGACGCTGACTGCGTCGCACCTCGACGACGGGCTTCCGCGCGCCTGCCATCACTGGCCTGCGCAGCCTCGTGTTCCTGCCACATGGGAAAGCTAATGCGTTCTGACCAGGGGTCCGCAAGGGCCAACCCACCGACACGCGCCCGGAAACTCCAGGTTGATGGCGTCCAGTCCGAAAAAAATGTTTGCGGGCCTGTCGCCGAGACCGTCCGCCCCTGGTCCGGACGCCGATCCGATCACCCTGGGTGGCGGTCGCGGGCGGACGCGGACGGGACCTGCCCACGTTAGGTGATCTTCGGTGGAACGGCCGCACCGGGGGTGCCCGAGGGCCACTTCGGGGCGGTTCATCCGGCGTGTCCCCGCCAAACTCACTTATCCGACGTATTTCGGCATGCACACTCTCGACGTCGACTAGCTCACAGTGTCGATGGATCTCTGACATGGAACCACCCACACCTGGGTAGGGTCCGCCGGACCAGCGGTCACGAGCGTGACCGCGCAGAAGACCCCAGCGCCGGAGCCCGCGAAGGCCCGCCGCCGGGCAGCCGCCGGCACCGATCGGCGGACGAGACGAGGAGGGCACCGTGGCCGACCAGGCCCAGACCTACAACGGTTACTGCGTCAAGTGCAAGGAGAAGCGCGACTTCGAGGGCAAGGTCGAGGTTTCCAAGACCGGCATGAACATGGCCAAGGGCAAGTGCCCGGTCTGTGGCACAACAGTGAACCGGATTCTCGGCAAGGCAAAGGTCTGACCGTCAGACCGACCAGGGAGGGGGCGATCCGCAGGGGTCGCCCCCTCCCCGCCGTGACCCTCCGGTGATCAAGTGATGTTACCGGCTGGTTGTGGACAACCGCCGGCAGCCTGTGGATAACCCTGGAGAAAGCGCCGCCCGGCTGTGGACAACGATCGACGGATCGTCTGGACACGGTCACCATTGGTCACCATGACCCGTGCCACACTCCTCCGGCCGACGCTGCTACCCGGCCTCACCCGACTCTGGCGCGATCGGCACACGCTGCAACTCGGCCTGGACCCTGCCCGGGCGGTCCTGCTCGAAGTGGCCAACCCGCGTGCCGTCCGGTTGCTCGACCTGCTCGACGGCGCGCACAGCGAACGGCACATCCTCGACCACGCCACCCGGATCCGGGTGGACCGCGACGACGCGCGCAGCCTGCTGGAGACGCTCCGGGCCGCCGGACTGGTGGTCGCCGCGCACACCCTGCTTCCCACCGGCCTCACCGACCCGGACCGGGCGCGGCTGAGCGACGAGGCGGGCGCGCTCGCCCTCGGTGCCGGCGACCTGCCCGGCACCCCCGCCCAGGTGCTCCGGCGTCGCCGGGCCGCGCGGGTGGTGGTCACCGGTTCGGGACGGCTCGGCGGTCCGGTCGCCGTGGCGCTGGCGCAGGCCGGAGTCGGGCACGTCGACCCCGACCTGGGTGGTCGGGTGCGCCCGGCCGACCTGGTCGCCACCGGCCTCCTTCCCGGGGACGTCGGCCGGCACACCGCCGAGGCGGTGGCCGACGCGATCGCCCGTACCGCGCCCGGCACCGTCACCAGTCCGGTCCGGCGTCGCCGCGCCGACCTGGTGGTCCAGGTGGGCGCCGACCGGCCGGCCGCGTTGCTGGCCGCCGGGTTCGCCCGCCGCCGGCAGCCGCACCTGATGCTCTCGCTGCGCGACGGCGTACCGGTGATCGGTCCCCTGGTCCGTCCGCCGGTCGGGCCGTGCCTCAACTGCCTCGACCGGCACCGGCTGGACCGGGATCCGGCCTGGCCCGGACTCGCCGCCCAGCTCGCCGGCGACGACCCTGCCCCCGCCTGCGGGGTCGCCACCCTCCTCGCCGCCGTCGCCCTGGCCACGGCGGAGGCGCTCAGCCACGTCGACGGCGGGGTTCCCGAGACGGTCGGCGCGGCCGTCGAGGTCGGCGGGGCCGGCCGGTTCCGGCGGCGGGTCTGGCCGCCACACCCGGACTGCGGGTGCGGCGGAGTCCGGCGAGACCCACCCCACTGACCCCGGCCCGGCCGCAGAGCAGCAGCGGGGTGGTCCGGTCGGTAACAATGGCCGGGTGACCGACATCCCGCGCCGGGCCGTGTCCCG
The DNA here is from genome assembly GCF_044459745.1 of Micromonospora sp. NPDC050187. Lineage (NCBI taxonomy): Bacteria > Bacillati > Actinomycetota > Actinomycetes > Micromonosporales > Micromonosporaceae > Micromonospora > Micromonospora sp. NPDC050187. The sequence goes on along the minus strand of NZ_JBITJH010000007.1, from coordinate 66,795 downwards.
GACCGCCAAGCTCGCCGCACTGCCGCTCGGCTTCGCCGGCCGGACCGTCCTCGGCATGGGTAAGCGCGTCACCGGGCTGGCCTCCGAGGTGATCTCCGCCGAGATCCAGCAACGGACCGCCGAACAGCTGTTCAGCGTGCTCGGGCAGCTCAAGGGCGGGGCGATGAAGTTCGGCCAGGCGCTGTCGGTGTTCGAGGCCGCCCTGCCGGAGGAGATCGCCGCGCCGTACCGGCAGGCACTGACGAAGTTGCAGGAGGCGGCTCCGCCGCTGCCGGCGGCCACCGTGCACCGGGTGCTCGCCGAGCAGCTCGGGCCGGACTGGCGGGACCGGTTCCTGGAGTTCGACGACACCCCCGCCGCAGCGGCCAGCATCGGCCAGGTGCACCGGGCGGTCTGGCGCGAGCCGACCACCGGGCGACGCAGGTCGGCCGCCCCGACCGGGCGTCCGGTCGCCGTCAAGATCCAGTATCCGGGCGCCGGGGACGCCCTCCTGGCCGACCTGAAGCAGCTCTCCCGACTCGGCGGCATGTTCCGGGCGATCCAGCCCGGCCTGGACGTCAAACCGCTCCTCGCCGAGCTGCGGGAGCGGATCACCGAGGAACTCGACTACGAGCTGGAGGCCGAGTCGCAGCGGGCCTTCGCGGCGGCGTACGCGGACGACCCGGAGATCTTCATCCCGGCGGTCGTCGCCGCCGCGCCCCGGGTGCTGGTCACCGACTGGGTGGAGGGCACCCCGCTGGCGCAGATCATCCGCGAGGGCACCCCGGAGGAGCGCGACGAGGCGGGTCGGTTGATGGCCGTCCTGCACCTCTCCGCCCCGGCCCGGGCCGGGCTGCTGCACGCCGACCCGCACCCGGGCAACTTCCGGGTGCTGCCCGACGGCCGGCTCGGTGTGATCGACTTCGGCGCGGTGGCCCGGATGCCGGAAGGGACGCCGGAGCCGATCGGCCGACTGGCCGGGCTCGCCCTGCGCGGCGAGGCCGAGGAGGTGGTGGAGGGGCTGCGGGCGGAGGGCTTCGTCCCCGCCAACGAGCCGATCGACGCGCAGGCGGTGCTGGACTTCGTCCGGCCGATGCTGGAGCCGGTGGCGACCGAGGAGTTCCAGTTCACCCGGGCCTGGCTGCGCGGGGAGGCGGCCCGGATCGCCACCCCCCGGTCACCGGCCTACCAGTTGGGCCGGCAGCTCAACCTGCCCCCGTCGTACCTGCTCATCCACCGGGTGACGCTCGGCTCCATCGGGGTGCTCTGCCAACTGGAGGCGAAGGCCCCCTACCGGGGCATCCTCGAACGCTGGCTCCCCGGTTTCGCCCCGGTGGCCTGAGACGACGCGGGGGCGGTGGAGCCGTACCGGCCCCACCGCCCCCGCGGTCTCGTGTGGTTACAGAACGCCCAACTCGCGGGCCGACCGCTGACGGCTGGCCATGGCGATGGTACGGGCGGATCGGGCTGCCTCAGTGCTCGTGGTGGTACGACCGGCCTGAGGCCGACGCATTCGAGCCCTGGACAACGCTTCGTGGAGTAGTTGCATCTCGGTGACTCCGTTCAGGACGTGCGGGTTCATCAGTTCGCTGACTGCCGGTGCGCCACCGGCACGATCGCGGTTCGGGTTCATGTCAGGCCGCCAGCCGGACCGTGTTGCGGGACGTGGCCAGCCCACTGGCCGCCAGTCGCGCCTCGGCCTCGACCCGGAGCGCGGCGTCCCGGGCGACGTCCTCCTTGCGCGGGCGGCCCCGGGGCCGCTTGCGCGGGACGACCGCGCCACGCTCGAAGATCTCGCCGCCCCAGACACCCCAGGGCTCGGCCCGCTCCACCGCACCGGCGAGGCACTCGACGCGCAGCGGGCAGTCCCCGCAGAGCGACTTGGCCAGTTCCAGCTCGGTGGGCGAGTCGGAGAACCACAGGTCGGGGTCGAACTTCCGGCAGGGCAGGTTCGCCTCCAGCTCGACGTTCACGTCGAGGGGGGCCAACGCCAGACTCATCGCCCGGTCACCTCTCTCTCACTTCGATCTCGTGGATCGCAATTCCGACGTACTTCGGCGGGACAAAAAACTGAGGCCGCGGATCCCGGTAGCGGGTTCCGCGGCCTCGAGGTGAGCCGGTGGTCTGATGAATCAGACCGGTCTCCCTCGAGGTGGAACACCGCGGACGGCCAGCCGCCGCTTCATGGCGACCTGGATACCCTTGCCCGTGAACCCACTGGTCCCCTCGTTTCCGGTCGGCGCGACGGTCAGGAGCAGCTCGGTCTGATCCTGGGTCTGGTGCGCCTGCGGAACCGGGAGCCCAACGGTCAGGGCGGTCCGGACAGCCGACAGCGGAGCAATGGCAGCAGGCAGCGCCGCCGGACGCTCGTAGACGAAGCTCTCCATCGGGGCCACCTCCTCCTCTGACGTTCACTCGCTGATCGACTCGGTCTCGCCCCCGTGAGCAGCCACGATGGGCCACCCGCGAGGTGCGTTCTGAGGCTATGCCGCCTCCCGGCGCGAGGGCAAACGAATTACGACGGGTTTTCCAAACTTTCTTTTGGGCAGACCGTGTCGACCGTCGCACCACCCACCAGGGCCAGTACGGATTCGCCGTAGAGGCCCAGTTTGCGGGGGCCGATCCCGGCGATGGCGATCAACTCTTCGGGGCGGCCCGGTCGCCGTTCGGCCAGCGCGGTCAGGGTCGCATCGGTGAAAACGACGTACGCCGGCACCCGCTGCGCGCCGGCCACCCGCTGCCGCCATTCCTGGAGCCGCTCCAGCAGCTCCTCGTCCACGTCGGACGGACAGGTCGGGCAGCGGCCGAGCTTGCGGTCCGCACCGGCGAGCAGGGTCGCCCCGCACATCCGGCAGGAGACCACCTGGTTGCGGCGACGCTCGGCGCGCCGGACCGGACCGGTGCCGGCCCGTTCGGAGCCACCCGAGCGGTCGAGCTGCGGCAGGAAACGCGAGGGGCGGCGGTTCCGCCCACCCGGCGAACGGGCCGAGGCGTACGACAGCCAGAGCCACTCGCGGGCCCGGGTGATCCCGACGTAGAGCAGCCGCCGCTCCTCCTCCACCTGCTCGGCGGTCTTCGCGTACCCGGTCGGCAGGGTGCCCTCGGCGAGCCCGACCAGGAAGACCGCGTCCCACTCCAGTCCCTTGGCCGAGTGCAGGGAGGCCAGGGTCACCCCGTCGACGGTGGGGACGTGCTGCTGGACGGCCCGCCGGTGCAGTTCCTCGGTGAAGTCGGCGAGGGTGACCGGCCGTTCGACCACCGCGCCCTCACCGATCGGCAGCACCGGCGGGGTGGCCGCGTGCTCCTCGGCGAGCTGGACCAGGGCGGCCAGCGCCTCCCACCGCTCCCGCGCCGCGCCACCGGACGGCGGTGCGTCCGGGGCCCAGCCGACCGCGGCGAGCGCCTCGACCACGGCGGCCGGCAGCGGGGTCTCGCCCGGGATCGAGCGGGTGGCGGCACGCAGCGCCACCATCGCCTGCCGCACCTCGACCCGCTCGAAGAAGCGTTCCGCCCCCTGCACCACGTACGGCACCCCGGCCTCGGTGAGCGCCTTCTCGTACGCCTCGGACTGGGCGTTGGTGCGGAACAGCACGGCGATCTCCCGGGCCGGCGTGCCGGCGGCGACGAGTTGCCGGCAGCGCGCGGCGACCGCCGTCGCCTCGGCCGGCTCGTCGGTGAAGATCCGCAGCTCCGGCTCGGGCCCGGTGGGACGCTGCCCGACCAGCTCCAGGCGGAGCCGGGCCTCGGTGCCGCGCGCCTGGGCGATCACCGCGTTGGCCAGCCCCACCACCTGCGGGGTGGAGCGGTAGTCGCGGACCAGCCGGACCACCACCGCCCCCCGGTGGTGGCGGGGGAAGTCCACCAAATGGGCCGAGGTGGCCCCGGTGAACGAGTAGATGGTCTGGCTGGCGTCACCGACCACGGTGAGGTCGTCCCGGCCGCCGAGCCACGCCTCCAGCAGCCGTTGCTGCAACGGGTTGACGTCCTGGTACTCGTCGACCACGAAGTGCCGGTACTGGGCCCGGACCTGCTCGGCGACGTCCGGGTGTTCCTCGATTCCCCAGACCGCCGCGCGGAGCAGGTCCTCGAAGTCGATCACCCCGTTGGCCCGCTTGACCGTCTCGTACGCGGCGAAGACCTCGGCGACCCGCGCCGGCTCGTGCGGCGTGTCGCGCTGCGCCTTGGCCGCGGCGACGACGTACTCCCCCGGCTCGACCAGGGACGACTTGGCCCACTCGATCTCACCGGACAGGTCCCGGGCGACGGCCCGGTCGGTGCGCAGGCCCACCCGGGCGGCGGCCAGCGTGACCAGCCGCACCTTGCTGTCCAGCAGTTCGGGCAGTTCCCGCCCGTGCAGCAGCCGGGGGGCGAAGTAGCGCATCTGACGCAGCGCGGCGGCGTGGAAGGTGCGCGCCTGCACCCCGGCGACGCCCAGCGCGGCCAACCGGGCGCGCATCTCGGCGGCGGCCCGCGCGGTGAAGGTCACCGCGAGCACGTGCCGGGACGAGATCTGCCCGCTCAACGCCCGGTACGCGATCCGGGAGGTGACCGCGCGGGTCTTCCCGGTGCCCGCGCCGGCCAGCACGCAGACCGGCCCGGCGGGCGCGGTCACCGCCGTCCGCTGCTCGGGGTCGAGCCCGGCCAGCACCTGTTCCGCCGCTGAGTGCACCGCCATCCGAGGAATCATCCCAGCCCCGCCGGACGTTACAGCCGATACCCTGGCGGGCGAAGCCGCCCGACCCTGGACCGACGGAGGTTCTGACCCATGTTGACGATGTATTCCACCCCGTGGTGCGGCTACTGCCACCGGCTGAAGTCGCAGCTCGACCGGGAGGGCATCGCGTACCAGGTGGTGGACATCGAGCAGGACCCGGCGGCGGCCGAGTTCGTGATGAAGGTCAACGGCGGCAACCAGACGGTGCCCACGCTCCGTTTCGCCGACGGCTCCGCCCTCACCAACCCCTCGATCAACCAGGTCAAGCAGCATCTCGCCAGCCTGACCGGCGCCTGAGCACGCCGACGCGGGGCGGCCCACCGGCCGTCCCGCGCCGCGACGACCTCACCGGTGGGCGGTGCCGGGTTTCGTCCCGACGGCCGCGCGCACGTCTCTCCGCAGCGCCCTCGCCCCGGACGAACATGGCCAGGATCATGAGCGCGCCGACGTCGAGCCGCCGTCGTCACCGGTTCCGCCGGGCCGAGGCGACGACCCCGTGGCCGAGGCGCGCGGAGGGACGCGGGCCGGGCCGGGGGCGGCGCGGGGCCGGCAGGACCGGCCGGGCCGGGACCGGGACGAACCTCCGGGCCCGCCAGAGATACGCCCCGGCGGCCAGCATCACCATGCCGACGAGGGCGAACAGCAGCCGGTAGTCGAGCACCGCCACCAGCAGCGCCCCGGTGCCGATGGAGATCGCCTGCGGTCCGCTGACCAGCGCCTCCGTCGCGGCGGTCGTCCGGCCTAGCAGCCCGGGTTCGGTCCGCCGTTGCACCAGCGTGTGCAGTCCGACCCAGCTCAGCGGAAGGGACAGCCCGGCCAGCAGCAGGGCCGCGACGGCGAGCCAGAGACCCGGGTACGTCAGGATCAGCGCCGCCGTCCCGAAGAGCGCCACCCCGGCGGCGAGCGAGCCGACCTCACCGAAGCGGCGGACCACGGCCGGGGAGAGCAGCGCGCCGACCAGGCCGCCCGCCCCCTGCACGCTGAACAGGACGCCCACGAACGTGGGAGGCCGTCCCAGCCCCCGCTCGACGTAGGCGAAGAGCAACGCCTCGCTGAACCCGATGACCAGCGAGGCCACGCCGTACCCGAGCAGGGCCCGCCGCAGCGCCGGCTCGGTGCCGAGGTGACGCAGCCCGGCCCCCATCTCGGTGATGCTGCGCGCCAGCCGGCGCGGCCGGGTGGGCTCGGTCACCCGGAGCAGTCCCACCACGGCGGCGGCGGTGACGAAGCCGGTGACACCGACGACGGTGAGCGCCGCGCCGCCGGCAAGGGCGTAGAGCGCCGCCCCGACCAGCGGGCCACCCAGCCGCAGGCTCTGGCGCACGGTCTGGAGGGCCGCGTGCGCCTCGGCCAGCAGCCCGAGCGGTAGCAGGGCGCGCAGCAGCCCGCTGAGCGACGCGCCGAGCGCGATCGACGACAGGCCGTAGAGCGCACCGACCAGGTAGACGATCCACACGTCGCGGGAGTCGCGGACGGTCAGCAGTGGGGTGAGCAACACGGCGGTGACCAGGTTCGCGGTGAGGAAGAAGGGCCGGCGGCGGTACCGGTCGACGACCCAACCCACCAGCGGCGCGAGGATCCTCGGCGCGACCACCGCGAAGATCACCGCAGCGGCCATCCGGTCGGACCCGGTCAGGTCCTTCACCCATATCGCCAGGGCGAGCAACAGGATCGACTCGGCGGTCATGCTCGCCAACAGCGCGCCGAAGAGCAGTCGGAAGTCGGGGCGGCGCAGGACGGTGTGCATCGGAATCCTTCCGCGGGATGAGGGCCGGTCAGGGGATCCCCGACCGGGTCGCAGGGGCGGGCGGAGTCGTACCGACGTCCTCCTTTTCGAGACACGCCGGTTGCGGGACGTCCGGCGCGGGTCGCGCCGTCCATACTGGCCGTGGGGGGCCAGTTTCATACAGTTACCGTCGCGTCCGCGACGGCCCGACGGAGAAGAGGTCGACGTGCCTCCTGCCGTACCCAGCCCGATCCTGCGACGACGCCGGCTCGGCACCGAACTACGCAGCCTGCGTGAGGCGTCCGGCCTCACCGGGGAACAGGTCATCGAGCGGATCGGCTGGGCCTCGGCGTCCAAGCTCTCCCGCCTGGAGAACGGGCGCAGCCGGCCCGACCCACGGGACATCCGCGCCCTGCTCGACCTCTACGGCGCGGACGACACGACCCGCACGGACCTGATCGCCATCACCCGGGAGGCGGGGGACATCCGGGCCTGGCTGAAGTCGTACGGGGCGATGACCGAACACCAACGCAGCTACGCCGAACTGGAGGCGGGCTGCGCCGAGATCCGCGAGTACAACCCCGTCCTGGTGCCCGGCCTGTTGCAGACCGCCGCGTACGCCCGGGTGCGGATCGTCTCGGCCCGGCTGGCCGAGGAGGACGCCGACCCGCAGTCCGTCGAGACCGAGGTGGACGCGCGCCTGGCCCGGCAGGCACTGCTGCAGACGGCCGACGCCCCCCGTTACACGGCGGTGCTGGAGGAGGGGGCGCTGGGTCGCCGGGCCGGGCCGCCGGAGGTGATCCGGGAGCAGCTCGTCCAGCTCTGCGAGCTGGCCGCGTGTCCGAACGTGACGATCCAGGTGCTACCCCGCGACGCCACCATCGGCGACTGGTACCTCCCCCCGACCGCGTTCTCGCTCTACCGCTTCCCGGACCCGGCGGACCCGGAGACGCTGGCGATCGAAGGTGGCTTCACCGACGTCGTGTCACACGACGCAAATGCCCTGAACCGCTATAAAATGGTCTTCGAGTGGCTGGGCACGGCGGCGCGCTCCCCATCGGACTCCCTCACCTGGCTGGTCGAGGCGGCCGAGACGGCAGCACCGCCCACGGCGGCGTACGGGTCGCCGACGGCGCCGGCCCAGCGCCGCGGCATCTCCGAGCGACTGACGGAACGGTGAGGCGGGTCCGCTGTGCCGGAGTGGGTCCACCACTCGCCCCATCGCCAGAACAGAGCAGGAGCCGAACCATGAACCAGATCCCCGAGACCCCGTCCGTCGGCAACGTCGTCGAGCTGACCGGCGCCGCCTGGCGTACCAGCTCGCGCAGCCAGACCTCCAACTGCGTCGAGGTCGCCCCCCTGCCGGCCGGGCCGACCGCGGTGGCCCTGCGGGACAGCAAGGACCGCGGTGGTCCGGTGCTGCTGTTCCGACGGGAGCAGTGGCGGGACTTCCTCATCGGCACCCGCAACGGGGAGTTCGACACACGCTGAGGCCGACCGACAGGTCACGGGGCCGCCGGTGTCCGTCATGGACCGGCGGCCCCGTCGTCTGCCCCGGACCGACCGGAGGTCGAGGCGGGCATCCACCGATCAGTCCGTACACGCATCGACGGCCGCGTTTCCCTTGCCGGCGCGGAACCTCGGCGTAACATGACGCGAGAGTTCACGTGAAAGTTCCACCTCACGGTCGGACCACCGGCCCCGGCCTCCCCGCCGGCCGCCGGCCCCGGCAGACATCGCCGCGCCCCGGGCACGGCCCAGGCCTCACACCCGTGGCGCATCTCGTCATCCGTCAGTGCATCGGGAGACACCCATGCGGTTCCTGATCGTTCGCACCGACATCCGTACCGCAGACGACGCCGACCTCGCCGCCGTCTGGTCCGCCGGCGACCGGCTCCGCGACGAGACCACCGCGCCCGAGCCGCGCCGGCAGGTCCTGCACGCCGACGACCGGGACGCCGCCCTGCGACTGGCCCGGGCCCTCGCGGCGGTGGGCCGGGTCCGCGCCGGCCGGCAACGGGTCAAGGTGCTGCCGGTCACCCAGCCCCGCACCCGCTCCGCCCGGCGGGGCCGCGCCACCCCCTAGACCACACCGACGCCCGTCGCGGTCGCAACCGGCGCTCCCCCGCCGCGCTCCACGCCTCTGAGCGACCCCGTCGGTGCCGGTTCTCGGCCCGTGACCGTCGCGGCAACGACGGTCACGGGCCGAGACCAGACTCCACGTCCGCCGCCAGCCACCGATCGATCAGGAAGTGCGCGATCGACAGCGGCGGCGGCAGCAGCAGGCGTGCCCCGTCCCCCGCGTCCACCGCACCACCGGCGACCGCCTCGGCGATCTCCCGGCGGGAGAACCAGCGGGCGTACGCGATCTCGGCCGGGTCGAGGCGCAGCGGCTGCGCCGGGTCCGCGCCGGCCAGGAACCCCAGCATCAACGAACCGGGGAACGGCCAGGGCTGGCTGCCGGCGTACCGGATCCCGGAGACGGTGAGCCCCACCTCCTCGGTGACCTCCCGGGCGACGGCGGCCTCGGCCGACTCGCCCGGCTCGACGTAGCCGGCGAGGCAGGAGAATCGGCGGGCCCCCGGGGTCGCCGGCCAGGTCGCGTTGTTCCCGAGCAGGCAACGGCCGTCCGGGCCGGGCATCCCGTCGTGCACCAGCACGATCATCGCCGGGTCGGTCCGGGGCCACACCCGGTCACCGTGCGGGTCCACCCGCGACCAGCCGCCCTCGTCCGGAACGGTCGGCTCGCCGGTGGCCGCCGAGAAACCGTGCCGCAGGTGCCAGTTGGCCAGCGCGACCGCCGTGATGAACAGGCCGGCGTCCCGGTCGTCGAGGAGGTGCCCGACCTCCCGCAACGACGCCGGGCGGGTGTCCGGGACCGTGGGCAGGGCCGCGTCCACCGCGAAGATCGGCACCCCGTCGGCACCGACGCCGAGGAACATCGGCGGTGCGTCCGGCGCCTCCCCGGGGTCGAGCAGCCGCAGCGCCGGCCCGGTGGCGTCCGCGGCCACCAGGGTCCGACCACCGGCGGTCGTGTCCACCACCAGCACCCGGCCCCGCCGCCAGGCCTCGGTCAGCCAGGCCTGGTCGGTGCGCCGGTGCGCCGCCCGGTCCAGGACGGCCCGGGCCAGCGGCGGCAACGCCGGCCCGGCGCCGGCCGCCGCCCCCGGTCCGCCGGCACCGGTACGGGTCATGTCGACGCCGGTTCCGTCTCCACCGGCCCGAGCACCGCCAGCCCGGGGGAGATCCGCTCGGCGTCCCCGAGCACGACGGTGACCGCCCGCGCGGGGGCGAGGTAGCGGGCCGCCGCCTCGGCGACGTCGTCGACGGTCGCCTTCGCCAGTCGGGCGGCGTGCTCGGCGAGGAAGTCCAGCCGCAGCCCGCTGCCGGCGTACGCGCTGGTCAGCGAGGCGAGGCCGGCCTGGGTGGCCATGCCGAGCTGGAGGCTGCCCAGTGCGTACCGGCGGGCCTGCTCCAACTCGTCCTCGCCGGGTGGCAGCGAGGCCAGCCGGCCCAGCTCGTAGGTCGTCTCCAGCAGCGCCGCGCCGGTTACCTCGGTCGCCACCTCGGCTCCGGCGACCAGCACCGAGCCGGCGGCCGAGTGCTCCACCACCGAGTGCGGCCCGTAGGTGTAGCCCTTGTCCTCCCGGATGTTCTCCACCCAGCGGGAGGAGAAGTAGCCGCCGAAGACCAGGTTCGCCAGTTGCAGGGCGGCGTGGTCCGGGTGGGTGCGGGTGACCGCCGGCAGCGCGATCCGCAGCGACGACTGCACCGAACCGGGCCGGTCGACCAGCCGGATCGGTCCCGGCTCCAGCGGCGGTGTGGGCGGCAGCTCCACCGGGCGGCCGTCTCCCCGCCACCCGCCGAGCGCCCGCTCCACGGCGTCCAGCGTCCGTTCCGGCTGCACGTCACCGACCAGCACCAGCACCGCGCCGGCCGGGTGGACCCGCTCGGCGTGCAGCGTGCGCAGCGCCGCCGGCCGGACCGTGCGGACCTGCTCCGGCCCGGGAGTCTGCACCGCGTACGGGTGGCGGCCGTAGATCCGCTTCAGCAGCGCGACCCGGGCCAGATGCGCCGGCTGGCTCTGGGCCATCTCGATCCGGTCCACCGTGTGCGCCCGCTCGGTGGCCACCTCGTCGGCCGGGTACGTCGCCCCGGTCAGCACGTCGGCGAGGATCTCCAGCATCCGATCCAGGCCGGTCACCAGGCCGAACCCGGCGACCATCAGCCGGTCCGGGTCGACCCCGGCGGAGAGACCGCCGCCGACCGCCTGCAACTCGGCGGCGATCCGGTTGCTGGACATCTGCTCGGTGCCGGCGAGCAGGCTCTGCGCGAGCAGGGTGCCCCGGGCCAGGTGGGCCCGGCCGAACGGCACCCCGAGCCGCAGCTCCACCAGGGGCACCGCCGGCCGGCGCACCACGATCACGGTGAGCCCGTTGTCGAGCGTGCGCTCGGCCTGGCGGGGCAGTTTCAGCCGTCGCACCGGGCCGAGCGGCGGCAGCGGCCGGGCCGTGGTCTCCGTCGTCACCGGGCACCTCCGGGAATGACCTCGATCGACGCGCGGCGCTCGGGCCGCAGGGTGGCGGCGGCGGCCCGGACCTGCTCCTCGGTGACCTCGCCGACCAGGCGGGGCAGGTCGTTGAGCAGGCCCGGCTCGCCGCGCTGCTGTTCCAGCACCGCCATCCGCAGCGCGCGGCCGAGCACCGCGTCGGTGTCGCGCAGCAGGTGGGTGGCCATCCGGGCCTGGGTCCGGGCCAGCTCGCCCTCGGTGAGCCCGTCGGTGGCGAGCCTTTCCAGCTCCTCGTCGACGGTGCGGAGCACCCGGTCCACGTCACCGCCGGGCGGCAGGTGGTGCTGGAGCAGCAGCACAGTCGGGTCGCGGACGTCGAACGGGTCGCCCATGAAACCGAGATACCCGCCGATGCTGGTGACCGTCCGGTCCCGCTGCACCAGTCGCTCGACCAGCCGGGACGCGTCGCCGTCGGTGAGCACCTCGGCGAGCACCACGTACGCCAGGTAGCCGGTGACGTCGGTGAGCGGGTCGGGCACCCGCCAGGCGCTCGCCACCGCCGGCATCGGGGCCAGCTTGTCGGTGTACGAGGTACGCCGCTCGGCGGTCAGGTCCGGTTCACGGAAGTCGGGTCGGTCCGGCGCGGGACGGGCCGGCACGTCGCCGAAGTGGCGTTCGACCAGCGTGGTGGCCTCGGCCACGTCGAGGTCCCCGCTGACCGCCAGGACGGCGTTGCCGCTGGCGTAGAAGCGCTGGAAGAAGTCGACCGCCTCGTCCACGGTCGCCGACTCCAGGTCGTCGAAGGAGCCGTACCCGTCGTGCGCGTTGGGGAACGTGTCGAAGACCACCGGCGACAGGGTCAGCCAGGGGAAGCCGCCGTACGGGCGGTTGAGCACGTTGACCCGGATCTCCTCCTTGACCACGTCGACCTGGTTACGGAGGTTCTCCTCGGTCAGCCGGGGGCCGCGCATCCGGTCGGCCTCCAGGAAGAGCGCGCGTTCCAGCGCGTTGGCCGGGAGGTACTCGTAGTAGTCGGTGTAGTCCAGGTGGGTGGAGCCGTTGAAGGTCCCCCCGGCTCCCTGCACATGCCGGAAGTGGGCGAGTTTCTCCAGATTCTCCGAGCCCTGGAACATCAGGTGTTCGAAGAGATGGGCGAAGCCGGTGCGCCCCTCCGGCTCGGAACGGATGCCGACGTCGTAGACGACGGCCACCCCGACCACCGGGGCACTGCGGTCGGGGCTCAGCACCACCCGCAGTCCGTTGTCGAGGGTGAACCGTTCCACCGGGTACTTCGTCGCTGGGATTCTGGATCTCCGCGCCGCCACGCGTCGACCCTAGCGCGTCGGGGCCCCCACGCGCGGTACGCGGGGGTGGCGCGAGGCGGTGAGCACACCTCCCGTCCGACCCGGCGCGACGGCGTTCCGGGACGGCCCGGCCGGCACGGGTCGGTCGACCGGGCCACCGGAGACCCCCTTCTCCTATCAAATACATCGGAAAAGCGGGATACTCCTGACGGCGCTTTCGGGCAGCCCGGTCAGCCGTTGACGCCACCTCTCCGCTACGCCAGTCTTCCTACCAACCAAGTAGGAATACCAAGGATTGGATCGTGGATGAGACGGCACCCCTACCGTCGGGCGGTGTCCCTGGCGGCCCTGGCGATCGTCGGCCTGGCGACCCTGGCCGCCTGCGGTGGCGAGGACGACGCGGACGCGGCCGGTGGCTCCTCCGGGCCGACGACGTTGCGCCTCGGCTACTTCCCCAACATCACCCACGCGCCGGCCGTGGTCGGTGTGGAGAAGGGCATCTTCGCCGAGAAGCTCGGCGGCGACGTCAAGCTGGAGACCAAGACCTTCAACGCCGGCCCGGCCGCCATCGAGGCGATCTTCTCCGGCGCGCTGGACGCGACGTACATCGGACCGAACCCGACGGTCAACGCGTACTCCAAGAGCAAGGGTGAGGCCGTCCGGGTCGTCTCCGGGGCCGCCTCCGGCGGGGTGGCGCTGGTGGTCAAGCCCGGGATCACCTCGGTCGAGCAGCTCCGGGGCAAGAAGATCGCCACCCCGCAGCTCGGCAACACCCAGGACGTCGCGCTGCGCTTCTGGCTCAGGGAGAAGGGCATCACCACCACCAAGGAGGGTGGCGGCGACGTCAAGATCGTCCCGCAGGAGAACGCGCAGACCGTCGAGACGTTCACCAGTGGCGCGATCGACGGCGCCTGGGTGCCCGAGCCGTTCGTGTCCCGGCTGGTCAACGCAGGCGGCAAGGTGCTCGTCGACGAACGGGACCTCTGGCCGGACCGGAAGTTCGTCATCACCAACCTGATCGTCAGCACCAAGTTCCTCAAGGCCCACCCGGACGTGGTGAAGAGGCTGGTCGAGGCGCAGGTGGCCGCGAACGAGTTCGTCAACGCCAACCCGGACCAGGCGCACCAGGCCATCTCCGACCACATCGGCAAGATCACCGGTAAGCCGCTGGACCTCAAGCTGATCAAGCAGGCCTGGCCGACCCTGGAGTTCACCAACGATCCGATCCCCTCCTCCCTGAAGACCGGGCTGGACCACGCCGTCGCGGTCGGGCTGACCCAGCCGGTCAGCCTGGACGGGCTCTACGACCTGACGTACCTCAACGAGGTGCTCAAGGCCCAGGGCAAGACCGAGGTGGCCCAGCCGTGACGTCGACCACGACGACCCCGCGCAGCGCGACCGGTGCGGTCGCGCTGCGCGGCGTGACCAAGGTGTACGGACGTGGGGACGGCGCCGTCCTCGCCCTGGACGGGGTCAGCCTCGACGTCTCCCCCGGTGAGTTCGTCTGCCTCGTCGGGGCGTCCGGCTGCGGCAAGAGCACCCTGCTCAACCTGGTCGCCGGACTGGACCGGGTCAGCGGCGGCGAGATCGGCCTCGGCCCGGGGGTCGAGCCGGGGCTGATGTTCCAGGAGTCCGCCCTCTTCCCCTGGCTGACCGTGGAGGGGAACGTCGAGGTGCCGCTGAGGCTGCGCGGACTGCCCCGGGCGCGACGCAGGGCACGGGTCGCCGAACTGCTGCGTACGGTGCACCTGGGCGACTTCGGCCGCAAGCGCCCGCACGAACTCTCCGGCGGCATGCGGCAGCGGGTCGCGCTGGCCCGCACCCTCGCCCTGGAGACCCCGGTGCTGCTGATGGACGAGCCGTTCGGCGCGCTCGACGCGATGACCCGGGACATCCTGCACGACGAGCTGGAGCGGATCTGGTCGGAGCGGCAGCTCACCGTGCTCTTCGTGACCCACAACGTCCGGGAGGCGGCGCGGCTCGCCGACCGGATCATCCTGCTCTCCAGTCGGCCGGGCCGGATCATCTGGTCCACCCGGGTCGACGTGCCCCGACCCCGGCGCATCGACTCCCCCGAGGTCGCCGCGATCGCCGCCGAGGTCACCGACCGACTGCGTGCGGAGGTGGGCCGCCATGGCCGGTGACGTCCTCACCAGCGGTACGCGTACCGACGCGGAGATCTCCGGACTGGACGCGCTGGAGATCGCCGGGCAGGAGAAGGTCCCCTCCCGGGCCAGCCGGACCTGGTCGGCCACCTGGCCGAAGCTCGCGGCGCTCGCCATCGCGATCGGCGCGTGGCAGGTGGTGGTCTGGACCGGCTGGAAGCCGGAGTACTCCCTGCCCGGTCCGGTCACCGTCGGGCAGGAGCTACTCCGCCAGGTCAGCGGCCCGCAGCTCTGGGACGGCATGGTGACCACCCTGCGCCGGGCCGCCGTCGGGTACGTCTTCTCCGTCGCGGTGGGCCTGCTGGTCGGCCTGGCGGTGGCCCGCTCCCGGGTGCTCCGCGCCGCCATCGGCTCGATGATCACGGCGTTGCAGACCATGCCGTCGATCGCCTGGTTCCCGCTGGCCATCCTGCTGTTCGAGCTGAGTGAGAAGGCGATCTTCTTCGTGGTGGTGCTCGGTGCCGCCCCGTCGATCGCCAACGGTGTGATCGCCGGGGTCGACTACGTGCCACCGTTGCTGCTGCGCGCCGGCCGCAACCTCGGCGCGCGAGGGCTGAACCTCTACCGGTACGTGATCGCGCCGGCCGCGCTGCCCGCCATCGTCGCCGGGCTCAAGCAGGGCTGGGCCTTCTCCTGGCGCAGCCTGATGGCCGGCGAGCTGATCGTGGTGGGCATCTCCACCACCTCGCTGGGCGCGCAGCTCACCTACTCCCGCGAACTCTCCGACGCGCCCTGGCTGCTCGCCACGATGATCGTGATCCTGGTGGTCGGGCTGGTGGTCGACGCGGCGTTCGGCGCGGCCGACAAGGCGATCCGACGCCGCTGGGGCGTCCTCGACCAGGCGGGTGTCTGACGCCGTGCACGTCTCCGCCCGCGCCGACTACGCCCTCCGCGCCGTACTCGCCATCGCCGACCTCGGCGGCGGCGAGCTGGTCAAGGCCGCCGTCCTGGCGGAGGTCCAGCGGATCCCGCTCAGCGTGCTGCACGGCATCCTGCTCGACCTGCGCCGGGCCGACCTGCTGGTCAGCCACCGCGGCACGGAGGGCGGCTACACCCTGAGCCGCCCCGCCGACCGGATCACCGTCGGGGACGTGCTGCGCGCCGTCGGCGGCACCCTGACCAGCGTGCGCGGCCTACCCGCCGAGAGCGCCGGCTACCAGGGAGTGGCCGTCGGGCTCCGGGACGTCTGGCTGGCCGTGCACGGGGCGGTCGAGCAGGTCGTCGACCGGACGTCCCTCGCCGACCTGCTCACCCCCGAACACCGCACCGGCGCCCCGGTGACACCGCAGGCGGGAACCACCGGTAGACCCTGACGGGTGACGCCGGGCAGCCGATCCGGTCGCCCGGCGTGGCCCGACCGGCGCTGGCGGGCGGCGGCCCGGTCAACCGGCGTTCTCGGCGACACCCCCCGTGCCCACCGTCCGGACCGGACTGTGCAACTCGACCACCACGGCCGGATGCCGGTCGTCCATCCCCGGATGCCAGGGCCCGAACGCCGCCAGCAGCGCGAGCAGCAGGCCGACTCCGGCCACCACGAGCACCACCAGCAGTTCACGCACCGCCCCGGCGTGGGCCCCCATCGTCACTCCTTCTGACGCGGACCGATCCCCATCAGCCCGAATCCGACGCGGGCCGGTCCCCACCGACCCGCTCCCCCCGACCTCACCATCAGCCCCCCGGCCGATCGGTGCTGTCGGCCACCCGACGCTCCCCCTGCTGATCCCCGACTCAGCGCCGGAGTTCGACGGCCGACAGGGAGGAAACTACCGTCCGGATCCGACATCGCCAGCGGTGGCGCGGACGACGGTGACCGAGCCGAAACCATCCGGCCCGGATTCCGTCGACGCTGTTCCCGGCGGCACCTGGCCCGGAGATCCGATGACGCGAACCTCTCGACCGGTCCGAGGTGCCGCGGTGGTCAGGAGGCGCGGGGGCGGCGGGCCCGGCGCGAGCGCCCCGAGGACCGGTGCGGGTTACGCCCGCCGACCGGGGCCTTGGCGTCCGTCGCACCGGGTCCCGAGCCGCCGCCGGTCCTGGCCGGGGCGGCGACCCGGGTGGCGGCGGCCGGCACCGGGATGGTGACCGGGACACCGGAGGGCTCGCGGGCACCGGTCACCCGGACCAGCACCTCGTCGCCGGGGCGCACCGCGACCACGTGCGGCTTGATGCCGGCCACGCTCATCAACTTGACGACGTCGCGGCGCTGCTCCGGCAGGACCAGGGTGACCACGGTGCCGGACTCCCCGGCCCGCGCGGTACGTCCGCCCCGGTGCAGGTAGTCCTTCGCCTCGGTCGGCGGATCCACGTTCACCACCAGGTCGAGCCCGTCCACGTGGATGCCCCGGGCGGCCACGTCGGTGGCGATCAGCGCGGTGACCGCCCCGGTCTTGAACTGCTCCAGGATCCGGGTGCGCTGCGGCTGCGACTTGCCCCCGTGCAGCGCGGCCGCGCGTACCCCCCGGGAGAGCAGCTGCCGGGCGAGCCGGTCGGCGCGGTGCTTCGTACCCATGAACATGATGGTGCGGCCCTCACGGGCCGCGATCTGCGCCAGCGTGCCGGGCTTGTCGTCCGCGTCGACGTGCAGCACGTGGTGGGTCATCGCGGTCACCGTGGCGGTGCCGGGATCGACCGAGTGGGAGACCGGGTTGGTCAGGAAACGGCGGACCAGCCGGTCCACGCCCCCGTCGAGGGTGGCCGAGAACAACATCCGCTGGCCGTCCGGAGCGACCTGCTCCAGCAGCTTGGTGACCTGCGGCAGGAAGCCCATGTCGGCCATCCGGTCGGCCTCGTCCAGGACGGTGACCTGTACCTCGTTGAGCCGGACGTCGCCGCGGTCGATCAGGTCGTGCAGCCGACCCGGGGTGGCCACGACCACCTCGGCCCCGGCCCGCAGGGCGTCCGCCTGACGTTGCAGGGAGAGCCCGCCGACCACGGTCACGCAGCGCAGCCCGAGGGCCTTCGCGTACGGCGTGAGCGCGGTGGTGACCTGCTGGGCGAGCTCCCGGGTGGGCACCAGCACGAGCGCCTTCGGCCGGCCCGGTCGGGCCCGGTGGCCGGCGGTGCGGTGCAGCGTCGGGAGCCCGAAGGCGAGGGTCTTGCCGGAGCCGGTACGCCCCCGGCCGAGCACGTCCCGCCCGGCGAGCGAGTCGGGCAGGGTGGCCGCCTGGATCGGGAACGGCCGGTCGATGCCCTGCACGGAGAGTTCGGCGAGCAGTTCCGGCCGGAGGCCGATGTCGGCGAACGACGGAAGAACGGTGGTCATGGAAAAGCCTTCCTCGACGCGGCACGTGTCGAGGAAGGGCGCCGGCGAACGGCGCTGTCACCGTCTGCGGCCAGTGCGCTGGCGCGATGGTGGTCACAAGCACGAACCGAAGGGGTACGCGGCCGGTCCGCGCGGATGCGCTGCGGACCGGCCGCGTCACCGCGCCCGGAGGGTGCGGTGGGTGTCGCTGGGATCCCGGAGGATCAGAGCGGACGGATGTTCTCGGCCTGCGGGCCCTTCTGGCCCTGGGTCACCTCGAACTCGACCCGCTGGTTCTCGTCCAGGCTCCGGTAGCCGGAGGACTGGATCGCCGAGAAGTGGGCGAAGACGTCGGGGCCGCCGCCATCCGGGGTGATGAAGCCGAAGCCCTTGTCAGCGTTGAACCACTTGACGGTACCAATTGCCATGTGTTTCGTCTCCTTGACGGAACGTCGTGCCCGCACCTGTTGCGGACTCGATGAGTAGCGCGCCGCTTGCACGGCTCGCTTGTCGCTGCTGGTCGCCCCGCCCGGAGAACTCCGGACACAACAAAGAGCGCCTGGGGCCACAATTCACCAGGCGCACACAGAGTCTCTGGTAACCAAAACTGCAACGAACCCAAGCTATCACGGATTCCGCTCGACGGCACCTGGTTTCTCCGACCCGGCACCGCCCGGCGCCTCCGCCGCCCCGGCCACCAGCGCGGTAAGCCCCGCCACGTCCAGCAGGTCCGTCGGACGGACGGTCACCCCGTCGCGGACGTAGTGGAACGCCGCGCCCACCTGCTCCAGCGGTACGCCGGCCAGCTCCGCCCAGGCCAGTCGGTAGACCGCCAGCTGCACCGCCGCCGCGTCGGCCTCCGCCCCGGCCGGCTGCCGTCCGGTCTTCCAGTCGACCACGTCGTACCGGCCGCCGGGGCGGGTGAAGACCGCGTCCATCCGGCCCCGGACCACCACTCCACCGATGACCGTGGCGAACGGCACCTCCACCTCCAGCGGCACCCGGTCGGCCCACTCGCTCGCCAGGAAACGCTCCTGGAGGGCGAGCAGCTCGGCGTCCGGGGCGGCGTCGGCGTCCGCCGCGCCGGGCAGCTCGTCGACGTCGAGCAGCCGGTCGAGCCCGAGCCGCTGCTCCAGCCAGGTGTGGAAGGCGGTGCCCCGGCGGGCGTACGGATTGGGTGGGGTGGGCAGCGGACGGCGCAGCGTACGGGCCAGCGCATCCGGATCCCGGCGCAACGCGACGAGCTGGGACACCGACAGGTGCTCCGGCAGCTCCACCTCGACCGCCCCGGCCGCGCGCAGCGCCTCGGCCCGCTCGGCCAGCAGCAGGTCGGCCTCCCGCCGCCAGCGGGCCGCCTCCGGGTCGTCCACCCCGGCCGGCCGGTCCGCCGGACCCTCCGTCGGCTCCGTCGGCTCCCCCAGCCCCCCGTCCGGGCCGTCCGGGCCGTCCGGGCCGTCCGCCGGATCGTCGCCGGCCAGGAAGCTCCGGACCAGGGCCGCCGCCTCGGCGAGCACCGGACGGCGGGCCCCCAGCGGGTCGGCCGGCCACTCGGCGCGGAGCACCACCTCGGTGGTCGGGTTCACCGCGTCCCCGGCCGGCTCGGGTGCCCACACGTCGACCACGTGCCCGTCCCGGGCGTCCAGGCAGGCGTCGTGCACCTCACGCAGGAAGACCGAGGGGCCCCGGGGACGCTTCGTCCCCTCCCCCCACCAGTAGCCGGAGCAGAGCAGCAGCCGACGCGGCCGGGTCACCGCCACGTACGCCAGTCGCCGCTCCTCCCGTTCGTCGTGCGCCCGCCAGGCGTCGGTGAAGTCGGCCAGCGCCCGGGCCACCGCACGCTGGTCGGCCGCCTCGTCCAGGGCCAGGTCGGGCAGGCCGTCGGCATCCCCGCGCAGCGGGAACGGCAGCACGCCCAGCCCGCCCAGGTAGTGGTCGGAGTTGCGGACCTGCCCCGGCCACGCCCCCCGGGTCAGCCCGGCGACCGCCACCACGTCCCACTCCAGCCCCTTGGCGGCGTGCGCGGTGAGCACCTGCACCGCGCCCTCCACCACCTCGACCTCGCCGGGGGTGAGCCCGCGCTCCTCGTCCTCGGCGGCGGCGAGGAAGGCCAGGAACCCGGCGAGGGTCGCCCCCGGCGTCTCCCCGCTGAACCGGGCGGCCACGTCGCCGAGGGCGTCCAGGTGGCCCCGCGCCAGACCGGCGTCGCCGGCACCGTCCCGACCGGCCCGGACCGCGACCTCCACGTCCAGGCCGGTGGTCCGCTCCACGTCCGCGACCAGCTCCGGCAGGGACTGGTCCAGCCGGTAGCGGAGCAGAGCCAGTTCCTGGGCGTACGCCTTGAGCCGCGCGTACCCCTCCGCCGAGTACGCCTGCGCCGGGCCGAGGTCGGCCAGCGCCTCGACCAGGGTCGCCTCGTCGAGCACGTCGACCCCGTCCGGGACGGACGCCCCGCCGGCCAGCTCCCGCCGGGCGGCGGCGATCTGCCGGGCCCGCCGGTGCAGGGCCACCAGGTCCCGGGGACCGATCCGCCAGCGGGCCCCGGTGAGCAACCGGAGCAGCGCCGCCCCGTCGGTCGGATCGGCGAGCACCCGCAACGTGCAGACCACGTCCCGGACCTCCGGGGTGTCCAGCAGCCCGCCCAGGCCGACCACCTCGACCGGCAGCCCCCGGTCCCGCAGCGCCGACTCGATGGCCGGGATCTGGCTGCGCACCCGGACCAGCACCGCCGTGGTAGGGCGGCTCGGCACCGGAATGTGCTCGGGCAGCGCGCCGGGCATCCGGGCCGCCCCGCGCCAGGCGGCGAGGACGCTGTCCGCGATCCACCCCGCCTCCTCGGCGTACGTGGGCAGCAGCGCGCAGTGCACGGTGCCGCCGGCCGCGCCCCGGGGGGTCCGGTGCGGGATCGGCTCGGCGACGGTCGACGCGGCGCGCAGCTCGGGCACCCGTGCCCCGGCGGCCCGCAGCGGGGTCGCGAACGCGTTGGCCACCCCGAGGATCTCGGGGCGGTTCCGCCAGCTGGTGGTCAGCCCGAGCACGCGCGCCGGTGACCCGTCGGAGCGGGTGAACCCGGTCGGGAAACGCTCCAGGGTGCCGGCGCTCGCCCCGCGCCAGCCGTAGATGGACTGGCACGGGTCGCCGACCGCGGTGACCGGGTGTCCGCCACCGAAGAGCGAGTGCAGCAGCACCACCTGCGCGTGACTGGTGTCCTGGTACTCGTCGAGGAGCACCACCCGGAACCGGTCCCGTTCGATCCGGCCGACCTCCGGGTGGTCCCGGGCCACCCGGGCGGCCCGGGCCAGCTGGTCGGCGAAGTCCATCGCCTCGAAGTCCGCCTTGCGTCCGGCGTACGCCCGCACGAGCGGCAGCAGCCGCAGCCGGTTCTGCTGGACGCCGAGCGCCTTGCGGACGTCGGCGTAGACCTTGCCGGGGCGGGACTGGACGTCGGCGAAGAACCGGCCGGTCCAGGCGGCCAGGTCGTCCGGCTCGACCAGGTGCTCGTCCAGCTCGGCGGCGAGCGCCAGCACCGCGTCGGTGACCGTGCTCGGCGTGCGCTGGAGTTCGGAGAGGTCCCCGTCGTGGTTACGCACCAGCAGGTCCACCATCTGCCAGCGGGACGCCTCGGTGAGCAGCCGGGTGGAGGGTTCGTAGCCGGAGCGCAGCCCGTGCTCGGTGACGATCCGGGCCGCGTACGAGTGGTAGGTGGCCACCGTCGGCTCACCGGCCAGCGGGTCGTCGAGCGGGTCGCGCCCCGGCCGCCCGAGCCGGCGGATCAGCTGGTCGAGCCGGGTACGCACCCGGTGCGCCAGCTCACCCGCGGCCTTACGGGTGAAGGTGAGCCCGAGGATCTGCTCCGGCCGGACGTACGAGTTGGCGACCAGCCAGACCACCCGGGCGGCCATGGTCTCGGTCTTGCCCGAGCCCGCGCCGGCGACCACCAGCAGCGGCTCCACCGGCGCGGCGATGATCGCCGCCTGTTCGCGGGTGGGCGCCGGCAGCCGCAGCAGCCGGGCCAGCTCCACCGGGGTGTACCGGGGACCGGCGTCGGCCGCGCGCGGCGACGGCGCGGGGCTGGTGCCGAAGAGCGCGGGCTGGGTCAAGTTGTCTCCGGAGGACGGGTGGTCGGCGGTTCGACGACCTGGCGCCCCTTGCCGGAGACCGGGCAGCTCGTGCGGACCGGGCAGACCCGGCACTTCGAGTTGGCGACGGCGGCGAAGGTGGCGGCGGCCATCGTATCGGCGGTCCGCCGAACCAGCGCGGTCGCCCAGCCGGCCTCCGGCCCCTGATCGGCCGGGGCCTGCCCCTGTTCCCGCGCCTCCTTCGACCCGGTGCCGAGCTGCACCAGGGCCGCGCCGCCGGAGGACTCGCCGTACTCGGCGAACGCCCCCGCCTCGACCGCCGCCTGGTACGCCCCGAGCTGCGGGTGTTCGGCCAGCTCCGCGCCGACCGTGGTGGATCGGCCGGTCTTCAGGTCGACCACCACCAGCCGACCGTCCGCGTCGATCTCCAGCCGGTCCACCCGGCCGACCAGGTCGACCGGACGGTGCGGGTCGTCCAGCCGGACGGCGAACTCGTGCTCGATGGCGAGCAGCCGGCGCGGGTTCACGGCCAGCCAGCGGAGCAGCTTGTCCACCATGGCCTCGGCGCGGGCCTGTTCGGGGCCGGCCATCCAGCGGGCGGCCAGCTCGATCGCGTCGAACCGCGCGGTGACGTACTCCAGCAGGGTGGAGCGGTCGACGCTGGCGTTCTCGGCGAGCATCGCGGCGGCGTGCACCAGGTTGCCCACGCTCTGCGCGGTGCTCGGCGGCGCGCTGCCGCCGTGCCGTTCCAGCAGCCAGCGCAGGCTGCACCGCAACGCGCTCTCCATGGCCGACGGGGTGACCCGCACCGGCTCGCCGTCGTCGACCAGCGGCCGGTCGTCGGAGAGCCCCCGCAGCCCCCACCAGTCGTCCGGGTGCGCGCCGGGCACCCCGGCGGCGGCGAGCCGGGCCAGTTCGGCCGCCGCGGCACGCCGCCGGGTCACCGGTGCCGCCGGGTCGGCCACCGCGGTACGCAGCTCCGCGACCAGGGCGGGCAGGGTCAGCGCCCGGGGTGGCCGGCCGACCGGCAGGTCACCCGCCCGCCCCCGGCCCGCCTCCGCAGCACCGCCGTCGCTCCCTTCCCCGGCCGCCGGCTCCACGCCGTCCGGGGCGTCGCCGCCCCGTGTGCTGCCGTCCGCGACGCCCCCGCCCCGGCCCTCGCCGACCGCGTCACCGCCGTCCGGGTCCGCGTCGTCCGGGGCACCGCCGGCCGGCCCGCCACCGTCCACCGGCGACGGCACCGGGCCGCGTCCCGTGCCGCCGTCCCCTCTCGGCGGCTCGGCGGCGGCGAGTTCGTACAGGAAACGGCTCGGCTGCTCCTCGTGGTCGTCGCCCCCCACCGAGGCGGAGGAGACCGCGCTGACCAGCAGCCGCCGCCGGGCCCGGGTGACCGCCACGTAGAAGAGCCGCCGCTCCTCGTCGAGCAGCGCGGAGGTCTGCCCGGCCAGGACGGCGGCGGTGCCCGCGCCGTCCCCCCGGCCGGCGAGCACGTCCACCAGCCGCTCGGAGCCGAGCAGGCTGCCCCGTAGTCGCAGGTCCGGCCAGATCCCCTCCTGCACTCCGGCGACCGCCACCACGTCCCACTCCAGCCCCTTGGCGGCGTGCGCGGTGAGCAGCCGGACGGCGTCCCCCCGGTCGGCGGTCGGGGCGATGGTGTCGGCGGGGAGATCCTGCCCCAGCACGTGGTCGAGGAAGACCTCGGTGCGCGCGCCGGGCAACCGGTCGACGAACCGGGCCGCCGCGTCGAAGAGCACCAGCACGGCGTCCAGGTCCCGGTCGGCCGCGTCGGCCCGCCAGCGCCGGGCGGTCTCCCCCTCGCCGGTGGCGGTCCGCCCCCCGATCGCCGTCGACCAGCGCTCGGCCAGGCCGCTGGCCGCCCACACCGCCCAGAGCACGTCCTCGACGGTGGCACCGGGGCGGGCCGCCGTCTCGCGGGCGGTGGCGAGCAGCCGGGCCACCGTCTGGGCCGGCTCGGCCCAGCGCCGTTCCACTCCGGCCAGCCCCTCCGGGTCGCGCAGCGCCTCGACGACCAGCTCGCCGGAGGGTCGCCGGTCGCCGGTGGCCAGCGCGAGCGCCCGCAGTCCCTGGCGCAGCCGCCGCTCGGCCAGCGGGTCGGCTCCGCCGAGCGGGGAGTGCAGCAGCGTGACGGCCGCCTCCTCGTCCAGCCGCTCCGGTTCGAGGGCACAGCGGAGCAGGAGCAGCAGCGGGGCCACCGCCGGTTGCAGGTGCAGCGGCAGGTCCTCGCCGTACACCACGGTCGGCACCCCGGCGGTGTGCAGCGCCCGGCGCAGGGTGGGCAACTGGAGGGTGGTCGACCGGACCAGCACCGCCATCCGGGACCAGGGCACCCCGTCGAGCAGGTGCGCCGCGCGCAACGCGTGGGCAAGGTAGGCCGACTCGCTGGTCGACGAGCGGAAGGTGCGGACCTCGACCACGCCCGCCGGCGCGTCCGGCAGCGGGGCCAGCCGCCGGTGGGTGACCGGGCCGCGCAGTCGCCGGGCCAGCCGGCCCGCCGCGGCGAGCAGCTCCGGCCCGGCCCGGTACGAGGTGGGGAGCACCACCTGCGCCGCCGGCGCCCCGGAGGCGGTACGGAACCGGTGCGGGAACCCCACCACCCCGGACGGGTCGGCACCCCGGAAGGCGTACGTGGAGGAGTCGGGGTCACCAAAGGCGACCAGGGACTTGCCGCCACCGGCCACCACGGCGAGCAGGTCCAGTTGGGCCGGATCGGTGTCGGCCAGCTCGTCGACGTAGACGTGGGCCAGCCGGCGGCGCTCCGCCGCCAGCAGCTCCGGGTCGTCGAGCAGCAGTCCGGTGGCGGCCCGGACCAGTTCGGCCGGGTCGTATGCGACCGATCCCCGGTTGCTGACGTCGCGCAGCGCGAGCACGGAGACGTACTCCCGGAGGAAGCGCGCGGCGGCCGGCCAGTCGGTGCGGCCCAACCGCTCGCCCAGCCGGGCCAGCTCGACCGGCCCCACCCCGCGTTCGGCGGCGCGCATCAGCAGATCGCGCAACTGGCCGGCGAACGCCCGGGTGCGCAGCGCGGGACGCAGGTCCTCCGGCCAGCCCGCCGGGTCGTCCTCGGGGCTCTCCCCCACGACGTCGAGCAGCTCGCGGATGACCAGATCCTGTTCCGGGCCGGTGAGCAGCCGGGGCGGCGGCTCGCCACGGACGGCGGCGGCCCGGCGCAGCAGGCCGAAGGCGTACGCCGGGAAGGTCCGCACCAGCGGCTCGCGGACCACGCGGTTGCCGACGGCGACGCGGGCCTCGATGCGGTGGCGCAGCGCGGTGGCGGCCCGCCGTCCGAAGGCGAGCACGAGCACCCGCTCCGGGTCGACGCCCTCGGCGACCCGCGCCGCGACCGCCTCGACCAGGGTGCTCGTCTTGCCGGTGCCGGGACCGCCGAGCACCAGCATGGGCCCGTCGGTGTGGGCGACCACCTCGGCCTGCCGGGCGTCCCTTCGCCACCCCGCCGGCGCCGGAGTCGGACCGTCACCCCAGGTCAGCCCTTCGGACCGGCGCACCAACCGGTACGTCTGCATCCGCCCATCACACCACGCGCCCCCGACACCCCTTCCCCACCACACCCCCCGTCCACCCCACCGGTTCCCGTCGACCCCGTGGAGGAGCGGATGGGGTGGTCAGGCGGGCCGGCGGGTCAGGGGGAGGCGGGAGTCGATGGTGTCCAGGGCTTCGCCGAGAGTGTGGGCGACCAGGAGGAGATCCTGGCCGGCGGGCTTGACGAAGTGCTGGTCGGTGAGGGTGGTGAGCCAGTCGAGCAGGGGACGGTAGAAGCCGTCGGTGTCCAGCAGCACCATCGGCTTGTCGTGCATCGCCAGGGTGGCCGTGGTCCACACCTCGAACAGCTCGTCCAGCGTGCCCAGCCCGCCGGGCAGGGTGAGGAAGGCGTCCGAGCGCTCGATCATCACCGTCTTGCGGCTGGCCATCGAGTCGGTGACCAGCAGTTCGTCGGACGCCAGGTCGGCGACCTCCAGGTCGACCAGCGCCTGCGGGATCACCCCGACGGTCCGCCCGCCCCCGGAACGCGCGCCGTCGGCCAGCGCGCCCATCATGCCGACGCAGCCGCCCCCGCTGACCAGCGTGTGCCCCCGCCGGGCCAGCTCCGCCCCGGTGTCGAAGGCGAGGTCCAGCCAACGCTGGTCGAGGGTGCGGGAGGAGGCGCAGAACACCCCGATCGCGGTCACCGGCTCAGCCCTCCCGGCTCTCGTCGGCCGCGGCCCGCTGGTCGGCGGCGGTACGGGCGACCGCCTCCTCGCGGATCGCCTCCTGTTCGGCGGAGAGCTGCGCCTCGGCCTCGACGATGTGCCGGACGGCCGCGTCCACGTCGTCGGTGAGGCAGATCAGTTCCAGGTCCACCGGGCCGATCTTGCCGTCGGCGGCCATCGTGTCGCGCAGCCAGTCGAGCAGCCCCCGCCAGTAGTCCGTGCCCATCAGCACCACCGGGAACCGGGTCACCTTGCCGGTCTGCACCAGGGTCAGGGCCTCGAAGAGCTCGTCCATGGTGCCGAAGCCGCCGGGCAGGACGACGAACGCCTGCGCGTACTTGACGAACATGGTCTTGCGGGCGAAGAAGTACCGGAAGTTGATGGCCAGGTCGACCCAGTCGTTGAGGCCCTGTTCGAAGGGAAGCTCGATGCCGAGGCCGACGGAGAGGCCGCCCGCCTCGCTGGCCCCCCGGTTCGCCGCCTCCATCACCCCCGGTCCGCCGCCGGTGATGACGGCGTACCCGGCCCGGGCCAGCGCCGCGCCGAGCTGCTCGGCCATCTGGCACTCGACGCTGTCCGGCTTGCTGCGGGCCGAGCCGAAGACGCTCACCGCCGACGGCAGGTCGGCCATCGTGTCGAACCCCTCGACGAACTCGGAGAGGATCCGCAACGCCCGCCAGGCGTCCCTGGTCTTCCAGTCGGCCCGACCCCGCGAGTCGAGCAGTCGCTCGTCGGCGGTGCTGGTCGGCAGCGCCCGACGGCGCAGCGTCACCGCGCCCCGGTGACGTACCTCGGCCGGCCCGTGATCGGCGTCCCGTCCGTTGCTCTGGCTCATGCAAGCCACCGTAGTGGAGTGCCGCGCCGCAGGTCGGGAGGGTCGGCCGGCGACTCGCGGTCGCCGGTGACGACGGCCGGCGGCAAGTCCGACGATCTTCCGACACCCGAAGGCAACTTATTCGGTCGCACGTGCGTCCTACTATTCACACACGGGGGATGCCCCGGGCGCGCCTTCGGGGGAGGAGCAGCGTGATCAGTAACAACGAGAGGATCCGGATCCGGCGGCAGATGCAGCGACGGATCCGGGACGTGGTGGCCGAGCGCCGCCGAGCCCGTCAGTTGCAGACCGTCGAGCCGACCGGCGAGGCCGAGACCCGGGTGGACATCGACACCGCACTGACCAACGGCTGACCGACCGCACGACGACTGTCCGCGCGCACCGGGGGGTGACCGCGCACGACAGCTGACCGACCGCCCCGGGAGTGACCAGGTCGTCTCCTGGTCACCCCGCCGGGGCGCGGGTCAGACCGGGGCCGGGTCGGCGGTGGGTCAGGCCGGGGCCAGCCAACGGTGCAGGGTCGCCGCTCCGTCGCGGATCTTGGAAATCTCGACGTGCTCGTCCTTGTGGTGCGCCAGGTTCGGGTCGCCCGGGCCGAAGTTCAGCGCCGGGATGCCCATCGCCGCGAACCGGGCCACGTCCGTCCAGCCCAGCTTGCCGATCGGTGCCGCGCCGACCGCCGCCAGGAACTCCCGCGCCGCCGGCGCGTCCAGCCCCGGTGCCGCCCCGGCCGCCATGTCGGTGACCACCAGCTCGAAACCGTCGAGTACCTCGCGCAGGTGCGCCTCGGCCGCCGCCGGGTCGCGGTCCGGCGCGAACCGGTAGTTGACCTCGATGTCGCACCGGTCCGGGACGACGTTCCCGGCCACCCCGCCGGAGATCCGGACCGCGTTCATCCCCTCCCGGTACGCGCAGCCGTCGATGGTGACCCGACGGGCCTCGTACCCGGCCAGCCGGCGCAGCACCTCGCCGGCCCCGTGGATCGCGTTCACCCCGTGCCAGGACCGGGCCGAGTGGGCCCGCTCGCCGTGCGTGGTGACGATCGCCCGCATGGTGCCCTGGCAGCCCGCCTCCACGATGCCGTAGGTCGGTTCGAGCAGCACGGCGAAGTCCGCCCGGAGCCACTCCGGGTGCGCCTCGGCGACCAGGTTCAGGCCGTTGTACTTCTGCTCGATCTCCTCCCCCTCGTAGAAGAAGTACGTGACGTCGTACCGGGGGTCGGGCAGGGTCACCGCGAGGTGCAGCGCGTACGCCACCCCGGACTTCATGTCGGAGGTACCGCAGCCGTACATCAGGTCGCCGCGCATGCTGGACGGGAAGTTCCCGTTCAGCGGGACGGTGTCCAGGTGACCGGCGAGCACCACCCGCTGTGCGCGACCCAGCTCCGTACGGGCCATCACCGTGTTGCCGTACCGGTGGGTGGTCAGGTGCGGGACCGCCCGCAGCACCTGCTCGACACAGTCGGCGATCGCCTTCTCGTTCAGGGACACGGACTCGATGTCTACCAGGGCACGGGTCAACGCCACCGGATCGGCGAGGACCTCGGGGGTCAGCGGGTTCTCCATGGTTCGCACGGTACCGTCAGGGCGGAAGGAGCCGGCAGTGAGCGTGCGAGCCCGCCGGCCGTGAACGGAGGGTGGAACAGTGACGTCCGCACAGTCTGCCTGGGGCATCGGGGTGGCCACCGTCACCGCCGACGACCAGGTCCTCGACACCTGGTACCCGACCGGCAAGCTCGGCCTCGGTGAGCTGCCCCTGGTGCCCGGTGAGGAGAAGGCTGACGTGCTGGACCTGCCGCCCGGCGCGATCGGCGAGCGGGCCCTGCCGGGTCTGCGCACCGTCGAGGTGGTCACCGTGCTCGGCTCGCTGGACGACCCGATCAAGGATGCCGCCGACGCGTACCTGCGGCTGCACCTGCTCTCCCACCGCCTGGTCCGGCCGAACGGCCTCAACCTGGACGGTATCTTCGGCAAGTTGGCGAACGTGGCCTGGACGTCGGCCGGGCCGTGCCCGCCGGACCGGGTGGACGAGCTGCGGGTGATCGAGCGGGCCGCCGGCCGCCACCTGGCCGTGTACGGGGTGGACAAGTTCCCCCGGATGACCGACTACGTGGTGCCGTCCGGGGTGCGGATCGCCGACGCCGACCGGGTCCGGCTCGGCGCGCACCTCGCCGCCGGTACCACGGTCATGCACGAGGGTTTCGTCAACTTCAACGGCGGGACGCTCGGCACCTCGATGGTGGAGGGGCGGATCGTCCAGGGCGTGGTGGTCGGGGACGGCTCCGACATCGGCGGCGGCGCGTCGATCATGGGTACCCTCTCCGGCGGCGGCACCGACCGGATCAGCATCGGCGAGCGGAGCCTGATCGGAGCGAACGCCGGAGTCGGCGTCTCGCTCGGCGACGACTGCGTGGTCGAGGCCGGCTGCTACGTCACCGCTGCGGCGAAGATCACGCTGCCGGACGGTCGGGTGGTCAAGGCCCGTGAGCTCTCCGGCGTCGACGGGCTGCTGTTCCTGCGCAACTCGGTGACCGGCGCGCTGGAGGCCCGTCCGCGCACCGGGCAGGGCATCGCCCTGAACGCGGCCCTGCACGCCAACGACTGAACCGGCCCGCCCCAGCCCGTGGCGATCCCACGGGCCGGGGCGGGGCCGCCTCACCCGAGCCGGTACGCCTGCGTGATCCGCTGGGTCACCAGGCTGCCGTCACTGCCGTTGGCGCTGGCCCGCAACGACACCCAGCCCGGCCCGGACGGGTGCCGGACGGTGGCCACCCAGCCGGTGCCCTGCTTCCGCAGCCGCGTCGGCTGCCAACTGTCGCCCCCGTCGTACGAGACGTCCACGGTCAGCGCGGTCACCGTGGCCGCCGGTGCTCCCGACTGCCGTTCGACCGTCACCGGGATCGTCCAGAGCTGCCCGGCCGGGGCGGTTCCGGCGTCGTCCAGCCTCGGCGCGAAGCGGACCGCCATCGTCGGTTGTTCGACCGGGGCGTCACCGGGCACGCGCGCGGAACGGAACGTCCAACTGGCGGCCACCTCGGTGCTCAGGTCGGTGAAGTCCCGGGCCGCGAACACCTCCAACCGGTACTCGGCGGGTTCCGGCGGGACGACGAACATGCCGGACCCGGCGGACGGGCTCTCCCCGACCAGCTTGCCGTCGCGGTACAGCACCGTCCGTTCCGTGTCGGCGGCCGAATAGCCGCCGTGGCCGCGCGCGTCGCCGTGCACCGGGATTTCGACGACGATGGTGTCGCCGTACCGGGTGATGCCCGTGTCCGGCCCGGGAAGGGCCGGCCCGAACGGTGCGCCGTTCCACTCGTCCCGGTAGGAGCGACCCGCCCGGTAGGCGACCGGTTCCGAGAAGTGCGTCGCGCCGTTCTCCAACCAACCGTGGTCGGTGCGTTCCCCGGTCTCCAGGATCGACCACCAGCGCAGCCCGGCAGCGGCGTTGAGGTACTCGACCCGGCTACCCGGCAGGGCCGTGGGCAGCCCGACCGCCGTGGCGAAGCCGATTCCCTCCTGCCGGGGGAAGACCACCCGGTCCGCATCGACTGCGGGGTCGCCGTGGAACCGTTGGTCGACGGCGGCCAGGTCACGCCGACGGTAGTCCCGGACGAACCCGGTCGGCACCGTGCCGCCGAACGTCTCGCTCAGCGCGTACAGGTACGGGCTGACCTCCGCCTCGCCATGGACCCACTGGCTGGCGATCGAGCTGACGAACCGCTCCGCCGAGGTGCTTCCGCCGACCCGGCCGGTCCGGACACCGGTGAAGTCGTCGCCCCCGACACCGTAGCCGTAGGAGCCGTGGTCGGCGGTGAAGTGCACGGTGACGTCCAGCAGCGCCGGTACGGCGGACGCCTCGGGCACGGCCATCCGGACCGGACCGGTCCGCCGCGCGTCGACGGTGATCCGGGTGTCCCGGTCGAGGGTCAGTTCCGGCTGGGCGAGCAGGGCGAAGCCGCCCAGGTCATCGGCGAAGATGGCGCTGGCCAGCCCGTAGCGGCCCTTCGGGACCCGGACCTTGATCACCTCGCCGGTGCCGTGGAGTTCCTGCGCGTGCCACTGGTCGAGGCCGTAGAGCTGGGTCCAGTGGTCGTTCGCGCGCGCCCCGGTGTCGTCGAGGATCTCGACGGTCAACTGGTAGCTCTCCACCTCCCGGTGAACGGCCAGCGGGGTCGCCACCGTGCCGGTGTCGGAGCGGGCCACGAGCCGACCGGTGTGGTGACCGTCCACACCGTCCACGCTCGTGTCGGCGCTGACCGTCACCTCCGCCCGACCACCAGCCGGAACGGTCACCCGGTCCGCGCCGAGGCGGAACATGCCGGCCGGCGCGGGCTCGCCGTCGGGGCCGGTGACCTCGATGGTCAGGTGCAGGGTCACCGGGCTGTCGCCGGCGTTACGGTACGTCACCGACCGGACGACCGGAGTGTCGTCGTGGTGCGGCCACGTGGTCCGGCCGAACGAGACGCTGGACGGTTCGCTGGTGATCCGCTGGTCGACGGCCGTGGCCACGTCGACCCGGCCGGCGCCCTGCTGGAAGACCGTCTGCTCCGGATGCGCCCGCGCCGAGGCCATCAGGAGGGCCTTGAGCTGGCCCGCGTCCGCGTCGGGACGCTGCTGGGCCAGGATGGCCGCCGCGCCGGCCACGTGCGGGGCAGCCATCGAGGTACCGGAGAGGCTCACGTGGCGCTCCCCGACCGGGTCGCCGATCTGCCCCTTCGCGGCCCGTGCCGCGACGATGCCGACACCCGGTGCGGTGACGTCGGGCTTGATTCCCTCGTCGTATGGGCGGGGGCCCTGGCTGGAGAAATCGGCGAGGTCGTCCGCGCGGTCCACCGCGCCGACGGTCAACGCCGCGTCCGCGCTGCCCGGTGAGCTGACCGAGGCGTGGGAACCGTCGTTGCCGGCGGAGATCACGAACAGCACACCGGTCTGGGCGGTGAGCGTCCCGACCGCCTCCTCCAGCGGGTCGACCTGCGGGGTGTCCTGGCCGCCCAGGCTCAGGTTGACCACGGCGGCCTGCTGCTCGACCGCAGCCCACTGCATGCCGGCCAGGATCGCCGACTCGGTGCAGAAGTTGCTCTCGCACACCTTGCCGGAGAGCAGGGTGGCGTCCGGCGCGACGCCGCGGTACCCGCCGGCGGCGGCTCCGGTGCCGGCGATGATCGACGCGACGTGGGTGCCGTGCCCGACCGTGTCGTCGGGGTCGGCGGTCTCGGTGAAGTTGCGGTTCTCCGCGACCCGGCCGGCCAGGTCCGGATGCGTGGCGTCGACGCCGGTGTCGAGCACCGCCACCCGTACGCCCCGACCGGTCCACCCGTCGCGGTGCGCCTCCGGAGCGCCGATCTGGGCCACGCTCCGGTCCAGGCTCACCCGACGCCGGCCGTCCAGCCAGATCCGGTCGACGCCCCCCGCCGTGTCGACCCGGTTTCCGGCCGTGCCGGTGGTGAGCGCCGTCCAGACGGCGGCGGCCCGGTCCTTCGTGGCCTCGACCGCCGCGCCGCCGATGGCCGGCAGGTCCCGGGTCACCCGGGCGCCGGCGACGGACAGGCCCTTCCGGTCCGTTCCGCCCCGGTACCGCACCAACAGCGGCAGGGTGTTCCGCCGGCCGTCGTCGTACCCGACGGAGACCAGTTCGGTGACGTCGAAGAGCCGCTGGTCCACCCGACCGGAACGGACCAGGTGCACCGCGTCCCGGGGAAGGACGGTGAGGTGGTCCCCCGTCCGCCGGGTCACGAAGGTCATGCCGGCCCGCCCGGGGCCCGGACGGACGCTGACCGCGGTGCCCCCGGCGACCGTGACCTCGTCGCCGGTGAGCAGCGTGACCGTGACCGGACGCCCGGCGCTCATGGCCGACGCCGGGACGGGCGCCGGAGGCACGGTCGGTCCGGGACCGATCGCGGACGACGCGGGCGGCGCGGCTGCGGCTGCGCCGAGCAGCAGACCCAGGACCAGCCCGGCACCGACGGTTTTCCCTGTTCGTGGCACGCGGCCTCCTCAAGGAGCGTTTTGTCGACGCCGATGACGTCGACAGGGCGGCCCTCACGTTTCCACACCGAATCCACCCAAAGTGTCCTTGATCTGACCAGAAACGCGGCAACCGGACGTTGCCTTCCTGGCCCGGCCGTCGCTGCGGCATGCTCGACCCGTGACGTCGATGAGAGAACGCATGCTCGCCGGTGAGCTGTACCAGGCGGACGACCCCGAGATCCTCGCCGAGCTGAACCGGGCCGCCATCGGCATGGAACGGTTCAACGGCAGCCGCGCGGACGACCCCGAGGGCCGGCTCGCCGCGCTTCGCGAACTGCTCGGCGAGGTCGGTGAAGGCACCTGGATCCGGCCGCCGTTCTATTGCGACTACGGCTCCCGGATCACCATCGGGCCACGCGGCTTCGTGAACTTCAACGCGGTCTTCCTGGACGTCGCCCCGATCACCATCGGCGCGGACGTGCAGATCGGACCGAACGTGCAGTTGCTCACCGCCACCCACCCGGTGGAACCGGGGCCCCGCCGCGACAAGTGGGAGGCGGCGCAGCCGATCGTCATCGGCGACAACGTCTGGCTCGGCGGCGGCGTGATCGTGCTCGCCGGGGTCACCGTCGGCGACAACACGGTGGTGGGCGCCGGCGCGGTGGTCACCCGGGACCTCCCGCCGAACGTGGTGGCGGTCGGTAACCCCGCCCGACCGGTCCGCACCCTGGAATGACTCACAAATATCCGGCCTGAGCTGCAAAAACGGCCAGAATTACTGGCCCAACCCGACCCATCGGGAGCACTCTGAGTAGTGACACGGTCACCGGGAGGCAGGCGATGGCTGGTCGGGTGCTCGAACTGCGCGTACACGGCGTGTCGAACACGCCGCCGGACGAGCTGCTGGGCCTGCTGCCGGAGCCGGGCGAGCCGGCTCCGCAGCCGTGGCTCGTCGCCGGGGGCGAGGTCACCGGCTTCTACCGCCACCCCGCGTCCGACCCGGAGGAGCCGGTCACCGTCGAGGCGTACAGCTGGGGTCGGCTGACCTCGGGCGCGCGGACCGCGCGGGACATCGAACGGGCACTCTGGACGGTGCTGCTCCCGTTCACCCTCGCCAACGTCGCGCTGCACGCCCGGCCGGAGATTCCCGCCGACCCGGACCGGGAACGGTGGTCCGGTCGCGCCGGCGTCGCCGGCTGGCTGATCCGGCTGTTCTGCCTCAGCCTGACCGGCACCCTGGTCCTCGCGGCCACCGGTGTCGGGGTCGACCTGATCGGTTGGCAGTGCGTGGACCGGAGCTGCCTGCGCCGGTTGCCCGGCCCCTGGGAGTTCCTCGCGCACGGCTGGTGGAGCGAGGACGCGCACGCGCTCGCCGTCGGGCTGC
The DNA here is from genome assembly GCF_044459745.1 of Micromonospora sp. NPDC050187. Classification (NCBI taxonomy): domain Bacteria; kingdom Bacillati; phylum Actinomycetota; class Actinomycetes; order Micromonosporales; family Micromonosporaceae; genus Micromonospora; species Micromonospora sp. NPDC050187. The sequence continues at coordinate 32,669 of NZ_JBITJH010000007.1, read as the reverse complement.
TGGTGCCGCTCGCCCTGATCGCGCTGGTCGGGCTGCTGAGCTGGCGCACCTACCAGTACGAGGCGGAGATGCCGGTCGGGCCGGGCGTCGTCCCCCCGGTCGGGGTGCCGATGGTCAACCCGTTGCAGGACCCCACCTTCTGGTGCGGCGAGGGGCAGCTGCGGCGGGCCGCCGTGCTGCACCTCTGCACCGGCACGGCCGTCGCGGCGGCGGTGCCGCTCGGCGCGGTGCTGATCATGGACCCGCCGGCGGGACCACGGGCCGCCCTCGCCGGCCTCACCGTGACCCTGCTGGTGCTCCCGGTGGCGGTGGCCGTGGTGGCTCTCGGCCGCCCCTACCTCACCCGACGGGGCGGACGGACCCCGCTCGGGCCGTACAGCGCCCTGGTCGTGATCAGCACGCTGGGTGGGCTGGCCGGCACCTTCACGCTCCTGTTCCTGCCCGACGGCCCGGCCGGCATCCCCCTCGCCGAGTTGCGCCCGCCACAGGGCTGCGCCGCCGCGCCGGACGTATCCGGCTGTCGCGCCGACCGCTCCCTGCCCGGCTACGACGGGGTGATCGCCGGGTGGGGCGTCGGGCAGTTGTTCCTGCTGGTCGCGATCGGCGCGGTGTCCCGCTCGGGGCGGCGGGCGCTCGTCGCCCCGGCCGGCGCGGCGCTCGCCCTGGTGGCCGGGGTCGCCTGGATGTCCGGCTGGCTACCCGGGCTGCCCACCCCACCCGAAGGGCTGGACCTGTGGATGCTGGTGGGCCCGGCGGTCGCGGTGGCCGGCACCGGGCTCCTCCTCCCCCGCGCCACCCCGGCCGATCCGCCCGGGGCCGGGCACACCGGGTTGGCCTGGGGCGGCCGGGGCCCGATGCTGATCGCCGGACTCGGCTGGTTGCTGGCGGTGGCGTACTGCACGGGGGCGATGTACTGGGTCGGCAACCGGCTCAACCCCGCCGACCGGGTCGCCGTCGTCCCACCGGTGCCGGTGACCTGGGCCGGGCTGGTGTTCGGCGGCTCACTGCTGGTCGTCCTCGGCACCGCCGTCCACGCCGGGGTTCTCTTCGCCCGGCTGCGCCGGCGGGAGTACCAGCGCCTCCGCACGCCCAGCCGCCGGCTCTCCGCCCACGACCTGCGCCGCTGCCGGGACGTGAGCACGTTCCGCGCGCTGCACCGGCTCGTCGGCGAACACGCGATCCCGCTCGTCGGGTGGGGCGGCACCGCGCTGCTCGTCCTCGCCGCGCTCGGCTGCGTCGCCGCACTCTCCGGGGCCAACCCCCACCGTACGTCGGACAGCGGCTGGTCGGTGCTGGTCGACGGGGCGACCGACGCCGGGGACCGGCTCCTCGGCTGGCTGCCCGTGGTGGTCGCGACGCTCGGCCTGCTGGTGTACCGCAACGACACCGTCCGGCGGTCGGTCGGCGTGCTCTGGGACGTCGGCACGTTCTGGCCCCGGGCCGCCCACCCGTTCGCCCCGCCCAGCTACGCCGAACGGGCCGTACCGGAGTTGCAGACCCGTACCGCCGGCCTGCTGGCCCTGCCCGAGGACGACCCGCGCCGGATGGCGGGCATCATCCTCTCCGGGCACAGCCAGGGCGCGGTGATCTGCGCGGCCGTGCTCCTCCAACTGCCGGCCCGCTGGCGGCGCCGGGTCCGGTTCTTCTCGTACGGCTGCCAGCTGACCCGGCTCTACGGGCGGGTCTTCCCGGCGTACTTCGGCCCCCACCGGCTGCCGGTGCTGGCCGAGGCGCTCACCGACCGGCACGGCCGGGCCGGCTGGACGAACTTCTGGCGGGAGACCGACCCGTTGGGCTGGCCGGTGCCCGCCGCCCACCGGCAGGTCAGCGTGCGGGACCCGGAGGGGCTGCACCCGACCGGCGGAGAGGTCGTCGACCCGCCGATCCGCAGCCACGGCGGATACCCGGAGTCCCCGGAGTTCCTCGTCGAACGGGAGCGGGTGGTCGGGCTGCTGCGTGGGGTCGTGCCGTCACCCCGGGAAGGGGTCGGCTAGCCGGACCACCAGGTCGGCGCGGTGCGCGGTGCCGGCCACCAGGGCCGCGTTGGCCTCGTCGGACCCGCGCGCCCAGCGTTCCGCCTCGGCCGGCGACCGGCCGTACGCGACGTGCCGGTCGGTGAGCCGGCTCAGCCGCAGCTCGGCGTCGAGGTCGAGGAACCAGGCGTCGTGCAGCAGGGTGCGTACCTCGTCCCACGGGTCGTCGGGGAGGAGCAGATAGTTGCCCTCGGTCACCACGAGCGTCACCCAGGGCGGCACCGCGATCGACCCGGCGACCGGTTCCTCGATGTCCCGGTGGAAGGCCGGCGCGTAGACGGCGACCGGCTCCAGGCGGTGGAGCCGGCGCAGCAACGCCGCGTAGCCGTACGCGTCGAAGGTGTCCACCGCCCCCTTGCGGTCGGCCAAACCGAGCCGGTGCAGTTCCGCCTGGGCCAGGTGGAAACCATCCATCGGCACCAGCCGGGCGGTCGGGCCGACCCCGGCGACGATCCGCTCGGCGAGGGTCGACTTTCCCGCCCCGGGTGCACCGGCGATGCCGAGCAGCTGTCGGGGGCCGGCGGCGGCCAACTCCCGGGCCCGGGCCACCAGGTCGTCGACCGGGCACTCCCGGGCCGGGACCGGTCCAGGTGCGGACTGTCGGGGCATCAGCCCAGGTCCGGCTCGCTGATCGCGAACCGTGCCTCGACGGCGGCCTGCACGGTCTGCTGCTGCGGGTCGAGGTCGATCTCGGGGCCGCCACCCGCCTCCGGCGTGCCGGTGAAGCCGGCCGCCCGGAACGTCATCGGCTGGGCGGCCATCCCGGAGTCGGAGAGTTCGATCAGGCCGGTCACCCGGGCACCGAGCGCCTCGGCGTACTCCCGGGCCCGGCCCAGCGCCTCGGCGATGGCGGCCTGCCGCGCCTCCCGGTGCACCGGGCTGTCCGGCCGCAGCGACCACCACGGGCCGGCGACGGAGACCTGGTCCTGGTCGGCCAGGCGGAGCATCAGTTCACCGAGGGCGGCGAAGTCGGTGACCGTGACCGTGGTGGTGACGCTGCCGTGGTACGCGACCACCCGCTCGCCGGAACGCTTCAACTCGGGACGGACCCGCAGCTCACCGGTCTCGCGGCGGTCCACCGTCGGACCGTGGCCGTCGAGCAGCACCCGGATCGCGGCGGCCCGCTCGGCCAGCCGGGTCAGGGTGACCTCACGGTCCTTGTCCCGGGCCAGCGCGGTCACCGTGAAGCGGGCGATCTCGGGCGCCACCTCCCGGTACGCCTCGCCGCGCACCGTCACCACCGGTCCGTCCACCATGTGCTCACCCTAACCGCGCGCCGTCGACCCTGCCGGCCGGTGCGCGGTGTACCGCACGGCCTTTCCGGTGACCCGGCAGTCGCCGAGGTACCCACCGGCGGCTCCCAGTGCGAGCAAGAATCCCAGCTCGTCGGCACCCGGCCCGGCCGCTCCGGCAGTGGTCGGGAAGTCGTGCCGGGAGGCGGTGAACCCGCGGTCGTACAGGGCCGTCCGGGTGGCGCGGGCCTCCCGGTGGCCGGCGGTGAGCGCCTCGGCGTCGGCGTCGGCGAGCGCGGCGGCCAGCTCGTCCAGGAAGGCCCGGACGGCGGCCAGCTCCCGCAGGACGTGATCCCGGTTGCCGAGCAGCATGTTCGCCGTCCGCTCGGCCGGGGTGCCGGCCACCCGGGTGCCGTCCCGGAAGCTCCCGGCCGCCAGGGCCAGCACGGCGTCCCGCAGCACGGACCGGCCGGCCGCCCCGGCCAGCGCCCCGGCCAGCAGGTGCGGCACGTGCGAGGCGAGTGCCGCCACCGCGTCGTGCTCGTCCGGCGCCATCGGCACCACCCGGGCCGCGAAGACCGTCACCAGCAGGGTGGCGAGCCGACGGAACGCGGGCAGGCCGTCCGGGGTCGGGCAGAGCACCCAGGCCGCGCCGTCGAACAGGTCGGGCACGGCCGCGCCGATGCCGGCCCGGTCGGTGCCGGCCATCGGGTGACCCGGTACGAAGCGGTCGGTCAGCCCGTGTGCGGCGGCGAACTCCGCCACCGTGCCCTTGGTGCTGCCCACGTCGGTGAGGACGCAGTCCGCACCGGTCGCCGCGGCGACGGTGCGCAACGTCTCCGACAGGGTCGGCAGCGGGCCGCAGAGGAAGACCACCGACCGGTCGTCCACCGCTGCGGTCAGTTCGTCGGGGCAGGTCACTCCGGCGTCGCGAACCGCCTGCCGGGTCGCCGGGTCCGGATCCCAGCCGGCCACGTCGAGTCCGGCCCGGTGCAGCCCGAGCAGGATCGAACCACCGATCAGACCGGTGCCGACCACCGCGACCCGGGGCCGCGTGCCGGGGCTTGCCACCATCTGCGTACCTCGGGTTCCGCTCGGTGCGGGTCCGAACCGACCCGACCTAGGCCTCGGCGAGTCGGCCGGGAACCGCGGCGACCTGCTCGTCGGAGGCGGTGAACGCGATCCGGACGTGGTGGCTGCCAGCGGGCCCGTAGAGCGCCCCCGCAGCGGCCAGGATGCCCCGCCGGGCCAGCCAGTCGACGGTCTGCCAGCACTCCTCGCCACCCCGGCTGAGCCAGAGGTAGAGCCCGGCCTCGGAGTGCTCGACGGTGAACCCCGCCCCGGTGAACGCGGCGAGCAGCGCCTCCCGCCGAGCGCGGTAGCGTTCCCGCTGCTCGTCGGCGTGCCGGTCGTCGGTCAACGCCGCCACCATCGCGGCCTGCACCGGTGCCGGCACGATCATGCCGGCGTGCTTACGGACCTTGAGCAGCTCGGCGACCAGGGTCGGGTCCCCGGCGACCAGCCCGGCCCGGTATCCGGCGAGGTTCGACCGCTTGGAGAGCGAGTGCACGGCGAGGACACCCTCGTACGAGCCGCCGCAGACCTCGGGCGAGAGCACCGACACCGGTTCGGCGTCGGCGGACCAGCCCAGCGGCAGGTAGCACTCGTCGCTGGCCACGACCGCGCCCCGCTCACGCGCCCAGTCGACCACCTTGCGCAGGTGCGCGGCGGGCAGCACCCGGCCGGTCGGGTTGGCCGGCGAGTTCACCCAGACGAGGCGCACCCGGGAGGTCGGCCCGACGGCGGTCAGCGAGTCGGTCCGCACCTCGCTGGCACCGACCAGTCGGACCCCGTCGGAGTAGGTGGGGTAGCAGATCGACGGCACCACGACCACGTCACCCGGTCCGATGCCGAGCAGGGTCGGCAGCCAGGCGACCATCTCCTTGGAGCCGATCGTCGGCAGCACGCCGAACCCGTCGGCTGCCCCGCACGTGCGCCCCACCCAGGCAGCGATGGCCCCGCGCAGGGCGGGGGTACCCGCGGTGAGCGGGTACCCGGGTGCGTCGGACGCGTCCGCCAGGGCCCGACGGATCACCTCGGGCACCGGATCGACCGGGGTGCCGATGGAGAGGTTGATCATCCCGTCCGGATGCGCCGCGGCCAGGGCGGCCGCGGCGTCCAGGGTGTCCCAGGTGAATTCGGGCAGCCGCGACGAGACGGGCGCGGGCCGGTTCAGTGGCCCTCTCCGCGTGGCGGCTGGGCGGCCACGAAGGTGGCGTCCTTCTCGATTTTGCCGATCTTGGAGGCGCCGCCCGGGGAGCCGAGGTCCTCGAAGAACTCGTAGTTCGCCGAGGTGTAGTCCTTCCAGTTCTCCGGGACGTCGTCCTCGTAGAAGATCGCCTCGACCGGGCAGACCGGCTCACAGGCACCACAGTCGACGCACTCGTCGGGGTGGATGTAGAGCATCCGGTTGCCCTCGTAGATGCAGTCGACCGGGCACTCCTCGATGCATGCCTTGTCGAGTACATCCACGCACGGTTCGGCGATGATGTAGGTCACCGGTCTTCTCCTCCGCAAGACGCGTCGCGATCCGCCGCGACGGTAAGAGCCTAGTATCTCGCCGGGGAGGAGGTCGATCGTGCTCCGACAGCAGGATGTGGGACATCGGATCGTGGTCCGTCGGATTGTGGGGATTCGTGAGGGCCGCCCCCTCTTCTCCGACGCACTTGGCGAATTGGTCGAGCTGGATGAGACTCACATCACTCTGGCTACCGACCAGGGGCGGGTCCAGGTCCCCCGGAACGAGGTGCACCGGGCGAAACGGGTGCCGGCGGCCCGCCGGCCGACCGCCGCCGCGGTGGTCGCCCTGGAAATCGCCGCCGACGAGGCCTGGCCCGCCCCGGTACGCGGACGCCTCGGCGACTGGCTGCTGCGCAGCGCCGCCGGCTGGACCGGACGCGCCAACACGGCGCTGCCGGTCGGCGACCCGGACCGGCCGCTGCCGGCCGCCGTCGACGCCGTCCAGCGCTGGTACGCCGACCAGGGGCAGCCCGCGATGGTCAACACCCCGCTACCGCTGGCCACGCCGGTGGGGGCGGAGCTGGACGCGCGAGGCTGGGGAACGCGACCGCTCACGCTGGTGCAGACCGTGACCCTGGACCGGCTGCGGGCCGCGCTCCCGGTCCCCGATCCGGCCGGGCCCGGGGTGGAGCTGGCGACCGCCCCGACGGCGGAGTGGCTCGCGGTCGCCGCCGGGCGCAAGGGCGGCCTCCCCGACGCCGCGCGCCACGTGCTCACCGCCGTGGACCGACTCCGCTTCGCCCACCTGCACGCCGGTGGCGCGCTGGTCGCGGTCGGTCGGGGCACGGTCACCGGGGAGGGCCGCTGGCTGGGCTTGAGCCTGATCGAGGTGGTGCCCGGGTTCCGGGGCCGTGGGCTGGCCCGGCAGGTGGTCCGGGCGCTCGCCGACTGGGGTGCCGACTCCGGCGCCACGGACGTCTTCCTCCAGGTCGAGCAGCGCAACACCCCGGCCGTCACCCTCTACCGCAGCCTCGGCTTCACCACCCACCACACGTACCTGACCCGGGTCGCCCCCGCCTGACCCGGCCCACGCGCGGTAGCTTCCACCCCACCGGCCGGCCGGACCACCGGACCGGACCGCCGCCCGGCCCGGCCGGACCGGACCCGCCGCCCGTTCCGCCCGGACCGGACCCGCGGCCCTCGGCCCGGCCCCTGGGCGCCACCGGTCGGCCCCGGTAGCTCTGGGGCAAGGTATCGCGCAGCGCGCCCTTTGGAGCTGCTCGCACAGACGGGGCAGCCCACGCCGGGCCTGCTGCACAGGCTGAAACCGATGAAACGACACACCGGCTCACCGGGGCGGCGTTCGTCGACGACTTGGTTGCAGGGGGCCCTGCTCATCACGATGCGGTAGGAGGGGACCCCTGCAACCGGGCCGGACGTACGAACAGCCACGAGCGCACCAACAGCGCCCACGGACGGAGCGCGGCCACGAACGGAGCTAGGCCACGAAGGAGGCGGACGCATGCACGGGGCAGCTCCAAAGCGTCTCCGTACCCAGGTGTCCGCCCTGCCGGCCCGCTGGAGGGCGGGCCGGCGCGGGCCGGGACCGGGTGACCCGTGCGCGCCGGGTCAGCGGCGGACGGGGCGGCGGGGCTTGGTGTTCTTCACCTCGGCGTACCGCTTCAGCTGCTGGGACCGGTGGTCGACGCCGAGCGCCGTGGCGATCAGGTAGCCGATCAGGATGCCGGCCCCGGTGGCGAGCAGGTAGAGCCCGAGCTGGGCGAAGAAGGTGCCCGCACCGCCGGCGAACGGGTTGTTGCCGACCAGCAACGGGCCGACCAGGATGGTCGCCAGCATCGCGGCCCCGACGGCGGCGGCGAGGTCGCCACCCCACTGGGCCACCGCGCTACGCCTCGCCCAGGTGAAGGTGACGGCCGCGAGGATCACCCCGATCACCAGGAACATGGCCAGCGAGACCCGGTCTGCGGCGACCGGATCCTCGTCGAAGGCGAACCGGGTCAGCAGTCGGGCGACCACGTTGACCGCGAACAGCACGCCCGCCAGCACACCGATCGGCCGCCACCGGTCCCTCATCGCACCCCTCCCGCCGTACCGCCCGCCCCGACGGCAGGCTTCCTGGCAGGAATATCTACCACTCAGGTGGGGGCGGCGTCACTTGTCCGTTCGGGCCGGCGGGGCCAGCATCAGCCGGAAACCCAGCACGGCGAAGGTCATCGCACCCGCCACGATCATCGCCAGGCCGACCCAGTTGTCCCCGGAGAGGAGCACGTCCCCCTCGTCCGTACGCCCCGCCGCCACGACCATCATCGCGAACCAGGGCACCGCCGGCAGCACCACCGCCCACCGGCGTCCCACAGTGACGTGGGCGAACCAGCCCAGTGCGACGTTCGCCACGATCACCACCAGCACCGACACGCCGATGAGCTGCCCGCCCACCCGCACCCCGGCGAGCACCAGCTCGACCACCGCGGTCAGCACGCCGCCGAAGACGGCCAGCGCGCCGCCGGCCACCCGCAGCACCAGGTCGAGTACCCGCACCGCCCGCCCGGGCGGCGACGGCGGCTCGACCTGGTCCGGTTCCGGAGTGACCGACATCGACGCGGTGGGCAGGGTCACCGGAAACCGGCCGGCGCGGCGGCGTCCTGCGGTGTGACCGTGTCCAGCCCGGCGAAAAGGTCGTCCTCCCAGCCGTACGGGCCACTGCCCGGTCCCTTCTCGCCGACCGCGAGGAAGAAGTACTCCACGCCCATGAACTCGCTGCCGAAGTTGCCGGCGATGGAGTACAGCCAGGAGGTGTCCGGGATCTGCGTGGCGTGCGCCCGCATCGCCGTCTCCTTGGCGACGTGCTGGTCGGTGGCGTCGATCCGCGCCGCGATGTCCTTGTCGGGGGTGCCGAACGGCAGCTCGGCGAGGTCGGTGACGTCGGCGAAGGGGTTGTCCGACGAGTCGGCGAAGTGGGTCAGGCCGGCTTCCAACACGCTGATCGGCATCGCCGTCCAGTAGACCTTGGCGGGGGCGAAGCCCTCGGCCCGGGCCAGTTCGACGGCCCGCATCGCCACCCGGTGCGCCTGGATGTGGTCGGGGTGGCCGTAGAAGCCGTTCTCGTCGTACGTGACGAGGACCTGGGGGCGTACCTCCCGCATGATCTCCACCAGGTGCCCGGCGGCCTCGTCCAGGTCGGCCTGCCAGAAGGCGCGGGGGTGCTCGTTGGTGGCCAGGCCCATCATGCCGGAGTCGCGGTAGCGCCCCGCGCCGCCGAGGAAGCGGTGGTCGGTGACGCCGAGCGCCGCGCAGGCGGCGGCCAGCTCCGCGATCCGGTAACCGCCGAGCTGGTCGGCCTCGGCGGCGGCGAGCCCGGCCAGCTCCGGCACGTGGATCTCGCCCTCCTCACCGAGGGTGCAGGTCACCAGCGTGACGTGGGCACCGGTGGCGGCGTAGTGCGCCATCGTCGACCCGGTGCCGATCGACTCGTCGTCGGGGTGGGCGTGGACCAGCAGGAGCCGGCGGTCGGGCAGCGTCGTCACGCCGGTCACTCTAGCCGTCGCGACGGTCGGCGTCGGTTCCGACGCGTACAGGCAGGTCCGCCACATCGCCCCCGGGACGCCTCTACGATCGGCCGTGTGGACTATCCGGAGCTGGCCGCCCTCACCCGACGGTTCAGCCACGGGGCGCCGCGCGCCGTCACCGTGGCCGACGACGGATCGCGGGTGGTCTTCCTGCGTTCGGCCGGTCCGCAGGACCCGGCCGACGCGCTCTGGCTGCTCGACGTCGCCTCCGGTGAGGAGCGCCTGGCGGCCGATCCGGCCGTACTGCTCGGTGACGGCGGGGAGGGAGCTCTACCGGCGGCGGAGCGGGCACTGCGCGAACGGCTGCGGCTCAGCGCCGGGGGCATCGGTTCGTACGCCACCGACCCGGCCGCCCGGGTGGCCGTCTTCACCCTCGCCGGCCGGTTGTTCCGGGCCGACCTGGTGCACGGCGACGTGGTCGAGGTGACCACCGCCGGCCCGGCGATCGACCCACGTCCGGATCCGACCGGGCAGCGGCTGGCGTACGTGACCGACGCCGGGGCCACGACCCGCCGCGGCGAGCTGCGGGTGATCGACCCGGACGGGTCGGACACCATGCTGGCCGGCGAGGACTCCGGCGTGACCTGGGGGATGGCCGAGCACATCGCGGCCGAGGAGTTCCACCGGTTCCGGGGCTACTGGTGGGCCCCGGACGGTCGGTCGATCCTGGCCGCCCGGGTCGACGAGTCCCGGTTGGCCCGCTGGCACCTGCACGACCCGGCCGACCCGGCGAGCCCGCCGACCAGCGTCGCGTACCCGGTGGCCGGTGGCCCGAACGCGGAGGTGAGCCTGCACCTGCTCGACCTCGACGGCGGCTGGGTCGACGTGCACTGGGACCGGGAGACCTACCCGTACCTGGCCGCGGTGGACTGGGTCGACGGCGGGCCGCTGATCACCGTGCTGCGCCGGTCGCAGCAGCACGGTCTGGTGCTGGCGGTCGACCCGCGCACCGGGGAGACGCAGGTGCACGCCGAGCTGGCCGACCCACGCTGGGTGGATCCGATCCCGGGCACCCCCGCGCACCTGCCGGACGGTCGGGTGCTGGTCGGCGGCGAACTTGCCCACGACGGGTACGACGCCCGGTGCCTCTTCGCCGACGGCACCCTGCTCACCCCGCCCTCGCTCTACGTACGCCGGGTGGTGGGCCGGCTCGCGACCGGCGGCGGCCCGGCCGACCTGGTGGTGGAGGCGAGTGACGGCGAGCCGAGCCAGCGGCACCTGTTCCGGGTCCGCACGGTGATCGGGGGCGGGGTGGACGCCCGCCGGCTGACCCAGGACGAGGGCTGGCACACCGCCGCCGTGGGCGGGGACGTGCTGGTGGTCGGGTACGCGTCGCTGGACCACGCCGGGGTGCGCTGGACGGTGCACCGGGGCGGCGAGGACGTCGCCACGCTGCGCTCGCACGCCGCCGCCCCGCCGTACGCGCCCCGGCCGGCCCTGGAGCGGGTGACGGACCGGCAGTTGCCCGCCGCGGTCCTCTACCCCGGCAACCACGTCGCCGGGCGGCGGCTGCCGGTGCTGCTGGACGTCTACGGCGGGCCGGGGCACCAGGAGGTGCTGGCCGCCCGGGCGGCCTGGCTGGAGCGGCAGTGGTGGGCGGACGCGGGCTTCGCGGTGGTGACCGTCGACAACCGGGGTACGCCGGGCGTCACGCCCTCGTTCGAGAAGGTGATCCACCGGCGGGTGGCGGACGTGGTCCTCGCCGACCAGCTCGACGCGCTGACCGCGCTGGCCGGCAAGCACCCCGATCTCGACCTGGGACGGGTCGCGGTGCGTGGCTGGTCGTTCGGGGGCTGGCTCGCGGCGTTGGCGGTGCTGAGGCACCCGGAGCGGTTCCGCTGCGGCATCGCCGGGGCGCCGGTGACCGACTGGGCGCTGTACGACACCGCGTACAGCGAGCGCTATCTCGGCCTTCCCGACGAGGGGACGGACGTCTACAGCCACCACAGCCTGGTCGAGCTGGCCGCCGAGCCGCCCCGCGCGGACGAGCTGCGTCCGTTGCTGCTGGTGCACGGGTTGGCCGACGACAACGTGGTGGCCGCGCACACGCTGCGCCTGTCGGCGGCGCTGCTCGCCACCGGCCGGCCGCACGCGGTGCTGCCGCTGACCGGGGCGACCCACATGGCGGCCGGCGGCACCGCCGAGCGTCTGCTCCGGCTGGAGCTGGACTTCCTCCGTACCCACCTGTGAGCAGGGGCCCCTGCCGTCCGGCAGAGGCCCCTCACCCGATCTGCGCTACTGCTTGACGTGCACGTTCACGAAGGACGGGTAGCCGAAGATGCTGTCGATGAAGACGCCACCGACCTTGGAGCCGTGTACGTAGAAGCCGTTCTCCACGAACAGCGGCACGGCCGGGGCCAGCTCCTTCATGATCCGCTCGTCGAGCTTGGCCCACTCCGCGCCCTGGTCGGCCACGGGCATCGCGAGCACCCGGTCGAACTCGGCGTTGATCGCGTCGCTGTTGACGTACGACCGGTTGCTGTTGTTGGTGGCCTTGATGGTGCGGCCGTCGAAGAGCACCGGCAGGATCGCCGCGCCGCTCGGCCAGTCCGCCGCCCACTGGTCGATCCAGATGTCCCAGGGGTTGTCCCGCTTGCTGACCTCGTCGAGCTTGGCGTCGGTCGGGATGGTCTTCACGGTGACCTTGAAGCCGGCCTTCTCCAGGTTGCCCTTGAGCTGGGTGGCCAGTTCGGTGGAGTCGTCGCTGATGCCGAGCACCAGCTCCGGGGTCTTGCCGGCGAGCAGTTCCTTGGCCTTGGCCATGTCGCCGTTGGGGCCGGCCGGGTAGACGTCGTGCTTCTGGTAGCCGATCGTCGACGGCGGCAGCAGGGTGGTCACCGCGCGGGCGGAGGACTCACCGCCGTAGGCCTTGATGAATCCCTCCCGGTCGACGGCGTAGTTCAGCGCCTGACGGACCGCGAGGTCGGTGACCCGGCTGGTGTTGATGGTCAGTCGCCAGAGGCTCGGCGTCGGCCCCTGGATGGTGCGCGGCTTCAGGGCGGCGTCACCGGAGACCCGGGCGACCAGCGCGGCGGGGACCCCGTTGAAGGCCAGCGCGGCCTGGTCGTCGCCGTTGTCGGCGATCACCCGGTTGGCGCCCGCCTCCGGGTCCGGGCCGAAGTTCCAGACGATCCGGTCCGGGTACGCGTGCCGCACGGGGTCGGTGTTCGGGTCCCAGTGCTCGTTGCGTTCCAGCACCACCTCGACGCCGGCGGTGTGCTTGGTCATCTTGTACGGGCCGGAGGAGAAGGGCTGGTTGTCCAGGTTGACCCCGGTGTCCTTCTCCGGCTTGAGCGGAGCCGTGTAGGGCAGCGACGCGGCGAACGGCAGGTCGCAGTGCGCCTTGGCGAACTCGAAGCGCAGGGTCTTCGCGTCCGGGGTGGTCAGGCCGGGCGGCAGCGACGTCTTGTTGGCCTTGAAGTCCCACTTGGTGTCGTACTGCGGGGTGTCGGCGAGCCACTCCTGGAGGTAGGTCGGACCGCCGGTCAGGTCGGGGTCGAAGGAGCGGGCGATGCCGTAGGCGATCTCCTTCGAGGTGATCGGGGTGCCGTCCTCGAACTTCACCCCGTCCTTGATCTTGAACTCCCAGACCTTGCAGTCGGAGTTGACGTCCTTGCCCGGCGTCTCGGCCAGGTCGCCGACCAGGGTGACCTTGCCCGAGCCGTCGTCCTTGAACGTGGTCAGGAAACGGCTGTAGAGCGGCGCGTTCATCAGACCGGCGAACGAGTAGATCCGCTGCGGGTCCATGTGCGAGATCTTGGTCTCCCGGATCACCCGGAAGGTCCCGCCCTTCGCCGCGCCCGACACCTCCGGGGCCGGCCCCATCGACTCCTTCGGGTCGGTGGCGATCGAGCCACTCTGCACACGGTCGGAGTCGACGGTGCCCTCGGTGCCCTTGTTCTCGCTGCACGCCGCCATGGCCGCGAGCAGTGCGAGCGCTCCGCCAGCGGCGGCTGCCCTCTTCAGGCGCATCTCGCGCCTCCTCCCCTGCCTGTAAGAAATCTACGAGTGGTGTAACAGAACCGATGGATACTTTTCCACGGGTGGAACGGGGTCGATGCCTTATCGCAACCGCACCCGGGGGTCGATGGCCGCGTAGAGCAGGTCGACGACGACGTTCGCCAGCACGATGAAGACCGCCGAGATCAGCACCGTGGCCATGATCGTGGGCAGGTCCCCGGAGCGGACCGCGTCGACGGCGGTCCGCCCTAGCCCCTGGATGCCGAAGGTCGTTTCGGTGATCACCGTGCCGCCGAGCGCGCCGCCCACGTCCAGCCCGGCGATGGTCACCACCGGGGTGATCGCGGCGCGCAGCGCGTGCCGCCCGTACACGGTGCGTTTCGGCAGGCCCTTGGCCCGCGCGGTACGGACGAAGTCCTCCGAGAGCGTCTCCAGCATCTGCGCCCGGGAGAGCCGGGCATAGATCGCGCTGAAGAGGAAGGCCAGCGACACCCAGGCGAGCACCAGCCCGCTGGCCCACTTCAACGGGTCGTCGAATATCGACGTGTACCCCGGCACCGGGGTTATCCGCAGCTGGTACGTGAAGATCAGCAGCAGCACCGCGCCGACGAAGTAGAGCTGCAACGACGCGCCGGCCAGCGAGAAGCCGATCGCCGCCTTGTCCAGCCAGGTGCCCCGGCGCAACGCGGAGACCATGCCCAGTCCCACGCCGACCACCAGCCAGAGGATCGCCGCCGGGAACACGATGCTCAGCGTCACCGGCAGCACCCGGACCAGCGTGTCGGTGACCGCCTCGTTGTTGACGTACGACCAGCCGAGGCAGGGGGCGTCGCACCGGCCGCCCTGGGCACTGCCCAGGTCCCGCCCGGCGACGATGCCCTTCATGTAGTTGGCGTACTGCTGCACCAGCGGGTCGTTCAGGCCCAGCTCGTCGCGGACCCGCTCCAACCGTTCGGCGTTGCAGTTCTTCGGGCACATGCCGCTGACCGGGTCCCGGGGCAGCGCGAAGAACATCAGGAAGCTGAGCACGCTCACCGCGAAGAGGGTGAGGACGGCGCTGAGCAGTCGGCGGACCAGAAATCGTGTCATGAGAGGACCCCCTACCGGGACGACTTCGGGTCGAGCGCGTCGCGCAGCGAGTCACCGAACAGGTTGAACGCGAGCACCAACGCGAAGATCGTGATGCCCGGGAAGAACACGTAGGCCGGGTCGGTCTGGAGGTACGGGATGCTCTGGAAGATCATCCGGCCGAAGTCGGCAGTGGGTTCCAGGATGCCGATGCCGAGGAACGACAACGCCGCCTCCCCGGTGATGTACTGCGGCACGGCCAACGAGAACGCCACCAGGATCGGCGCCCAGAGGTTCGGCAGGAGCTGCCGGAACACCATGTGCCCCAGTCCCGCGCCGCTGGCCCGGGCCGCCTCCACGAACTCCCGCTCGCGCAGCGAGACGACCTGGCCCCGGACCAGCCGGGCGGTGCTGGTCCAGCTGAACACGGCGAAGACACCGATCAGGACGGCCACCTGGAACCAGGCCGGCACCTCCTCGCGCGGCCCGTAGAAGCGCAGCGCCACGGTCGGCACCACGGCCAACGCGAAGATCAGGAAGGGCAGGGCCAGCGCCACGTCGGTGATCCAGCTGATCACCGTGTCGACCATCCCGCCCAGGTAGCCGGCGAGGATGCCGGTGATCACGCCGATCGTCGTGGTCACCACGGCGGCGGCGAACGCGATGAAGAGCGAGGTGCGCAGCCCGTACACCATCCGGATGAAGATGTCCCGGCCGAGGCCGGGCTCCAGCCCGAACCAGTGGTCGCCGCTGACCCCGCCGACGTAGCCCAGCGGCATGCCGTTGCCGTCCAGCAGCTCCTGGAACTGCTCGTTCGGGCCGACCCCGTACAGCCTCGAGATCAACGGGGCGGCGAGCGCGACCAGCACCAGGAACAGCAGCACCGCACCGCTGATCACCGCCGTGCGGTCGCGGCGCAGCCGCGCCCAGGCGAGCTGGCCGGGGGACCGACCGACGACCTCGCGCTTGGCGACGCCGTCGCCGTCGGTCGCCGGAGCGATCTCCGCCCGGACCTCACCCTCCACCGGGGACAGGCTCATCGCGACACCTCATTCGGTACGGCCACCTCGTCGCCGGTCGGCGCCAGCGGCCCGGTCTCGGGGTAGTGGCAGGCGGTGGCCTGCCGGCCGCCCTCCCTCGGGACGAGGGCGGGCGTCTCCGTGGCGCACCGGTCGGTCGCCTTCCAGCAGCGGGTGCGGAACCGGCAGCCCGACGGCGGGTCCAGTGGCGTGGGCACGTCCCCGGTGAGCCGGATCCGCCCGTCCGCCCCCCGGCCGGTCACGTCCGGCACCGCCGACAGCAACGCCCGGGTGTACGGGTGCTGCGGGCGCTGGTAGATGTCGTCCCGGTCGCCGATCTCGACGATCGTCCCCAGGTACATGACCGCGACCCGCTGGCTGAAGTGCCGCACCACCGCCAGGTCGTGGGCGATGAACACGAACGCCAGTCCCAGGTCGCGTTGCAGCTGGCGCAGCAGGTTGACCACCTGCGCCTGGATCGAGACGTCCAGCGCCGAGACCGGCTCGTCGGCCACGATCAGCTTGGGTTCCAGGGCGAGTGCGCGGGCGATGCCGATGCGCTGCCGCTGGCCGCCGGAGAACTCGTGCGGGTACCGGTTGTAGTGCTCCGGGTTCAACCCGACCAGTTCCAGCAGTTCCCGCACCCGGTTCCGGACACCGCCGGGTGGCTTGATCCCGTTGACCTCCAGCGGCATCGCCACGATCCGCCCCACGGTGTGCCGGGGGTTCAGCGACGCGTACGGGTCCTGGAAGATGATCTGAAGGTCCTGGCGCAGCCGGCGCAGATCCCGGCCCCGCGCCCGGGTGATCTCCTGCCCGGCGAAGGTGACGCTGCCGGCGGTGGGCTCCATGAGGCGCACCAGCATCCGGCCGGTGGTGGTCTTCCCGCACCCGGACTCCCCCACCAGACCCAGGGTCTGCCCCGCCGGGACGTCGAAGTCCACGCCGTCGACCGCCCGCACCACCCCGGAGTGGCGCAGTCCCTCCCGCACCGGGAAGTGTTTGGTCAGCCCGGTCACGCTCAGCAGCGGCTCCACCGGGCTGCTCGTCGGCGCGCTCACCGCGCCGGTCGTCGGGGCGCTCACCGCGCCACCCCCACCCGCTCGGCCTCGTCGGCCCAGATCCGCGCCCGCTCGTCCGCCGCCAGGTGACAGGCCACCCGGTGGCCCGAGTCGCTCACCGGCAACAGCTCCGGCACCTGTGTCCGGGACCGGTCACCGTTCCGGTCCGCCCACCGGCACCGGGGGTGGAAGGCGCACCCGGACGGCAGGTCGATCAGGCTGGGCGGGTTGCCGGCGATCGGCCGCAGGTCCGCGTCCGCGTCGCCGTGCAGCGACGGCACGCTGCCGAGCAGACCCCAGGTGTACGGGTGCGCCGGCGACCGCAGCACCTCGGTCACGCTGCCGTACTCCACCGCCCGGCCCCCGTACATCACCAGCACCTCGTCCGCCACCTGACTGACCACGCCGAGATCGTGGGTGATCAACACGATCGCCGAGCCGAACTCCTGCTGGAGGTCGGCGAGCAGGTCCAGGATCTGCGCCTGCACCGTCACGTCCAGGGCCGTGGTCGGCTCGTCGGCGATCAGCAGCTGCGGGTCGTTGACCAGCGCCATCGCGATCATGGCCCGCTGCCGCATCCCGCCGGAGAACTCGTGCGGGTACTGCTCGGCCCGCCGTCCCGGCTGCGGGATCCCGACCCGGTCCAGCATCTCCACCGCCCGCGTCCACGCCGCGCGGCGGCCCACCTTCGGATGGTGCACCCGGTACGCCTCGGCGATCTGCCGTCCGACCGAATAGAACGGGTGCAGCGCGGAGAGCGGGTCCTGGAAGATCATCGCGACGTCCCGGCCGCGCAGCCGGCGGACCTCCGCCTCGGGCAGCCCCACCACCTGTCGCCCGCCGACCTCGATATCTCCGGAGACGGTGGTCCGGCGCGGGTCGTGCAGGCCCAGCACGGCCAGGGACGTCACGCTCTTGCCCGACCCGGACTCCCCCACGATGCCGAGGGTCCGGCCGCGCTCCACCGCGAACGACACCCCGTCGACCGCCCGCACCACGCCGTCCTCGGTGTCGAACCGCACCCGCAGGTCGGTGACCCGCAGATACGGCCCGCTCGCGGTACGCTGCCCGGGCGCGGCAGGACGATCGCCCGGCCCCTCGGCCGGCATCGACTTAGGCCTCTTCACGACCGACCGCCCCCCTGGTTGACGAAGAGAACTTGCAGCAGATCCCAGAGGGTGAAAATAAGCTACAACCAGGCGTCCTGTCAGCCGCCGGTCCCGTAACGAGTCGGCATCGCCCCCTGGACACCCCCCGATCCGAGGAGGATCGGCTCACCCTCGGCGGTCCCGCCGGCACCCACGCCGAACGGGCTGCGCCGGCAGCAGCGTGCCAGCACAGCCCGTCCGTGGTCGGAAAGATCACCTCGCGACGCACCCGGCCCGACGACCGGGAGTCACGCCCGGGTCACGGCCTGCGCCAGGGGTCGACGTAGGCCACCGTGGTGAAGTCGATCTCCGGCTCCCAGGGCAGTACCCCGCCGGTCACGCTCGACCCGGTCACGAAGATCCGGACCCCGGCGTCAGGGGTGCTGTCCACCACGACCCCGTACGCGTTGTCCGCGCCGCCGCCGGGCAGGCCGTCGTACCGGCCGGTCCACGTCACCTTCCCGCTGGCCGCGTCGTACGCGATCGTCAGGTAGTCGTCGTCGACCATGACGGACCCGTCGCCCCCGCTCTGTTTGTCGGCGCTGCCGCCGGTGACGACGACCCTGCTCCCGTCCGGGGTCACGGCCAGATCCCAGGCGGCGTCCACGCCGTTGACCAGCCCGTTGTGGCGCTGCACCCACGACCGCTTCCCGGTGGTGGTGTCGTAGGCGAGCGTGACGAAGTCGGCCTTCGTCCCCTCGCCCTCGCTGTCGCCGGTCACGAACAGTCGACCGCCGTCCGGCGTGAGCGCGAGAGCCCGGGGAGTGTCCGTGCCGTGCCCCGGACCGTCGTAGCGGTCCGTCCAGATCTCCCTACCGGTGGCGGGGTCGTAGGCGATGGTGACGAGATCGTTGCCCGCCTCCGTGGTTCCGCTGCTCCCGGTGACGAAGACCGCGGCGGGGGACGCCACGAGTCTGCTCGGGATGTCGATGGCGTTCGACGTGCCGTTGTGCATGGCCGTCCAGAGCTGCGCGCCGGTGCCGGCGTCGAACGCCACGGTGCCCCAGTCGGTCAGACCCGTGTCCACTCCGCTGCTCTGGCCGGTGACGAAGACCCTGGTGCCGTCCGGGCTCACCCCGATCGCCCTGGCGTCGTCGGCGAAGGGCCCCGGACTGTCGTAGGTGGTCAGCCACCTACGTTCGCCGCTGTCGGCGTGGTACGCGATCGTGAGGTAGTCCAGCTCGTTACCGGGCAGCGTCGTGTATCCGGTCACGTAGACGCTCTTCCCGTCCGGGCTGACCGAGATCGCGTTCCCGGTGTCCGCGCCGTTCGCCTCCGTGCCGGTGTACCGCGCCTCCCAGAGCTGCCGCCCGGTGGTGGTGTCGTAGGCGAGGGTGACGACGTCACTGCCCGACCCAGGCGCCTCGCTCACCCCGGTGACGAAGAGCTTGGAACCGTCCGGGCTCACCTCGATCGCCGTCGGCTCGTCGTACGTGGCGGCGGGTCCGGCGTAACTCGCGCTCCACAGCCGGGCCCCGGTGGTCGGGTCGTAGGCGACGGCGACGAAGCGCGGACTGGGCATACCCCAGAGCGCCTGGTTGCTCGCGCCGACCACGTAGAGGCGCTTGCCCTTCGGGTCCAGGGCGACGTGCTGCGCGATGTCGTCCAGGCCCTGGGCCCCGTAGCTGGCCGCCCAGGTCTCGGGCACCGGACGCACCACCACCGGGACACGCACCCGGTGCCGACCGTCCGACCAGGTCAGCTGGCCACCCTGGAAGGTGCCCAGCGGCGCGCTGGTGCGGGTGAACGTAACCGTGAAGGACTTCGTCTGCCCCGACTTCAGCGTGAGCCGCTTCGGGCTGACGGTGGCCGTGACCCCGTCCAGCCCAGAGACGGCGGGAGTGTAGGTGGCGGTCGAGCGGCCGACGTTCGTCACCTCGCGGGTCACCGTCCGGGTCTCGGAGAGCCGGCCGACCGAGATCGAGGGTCCGTTCAGGTCACTCGGGTCGAGGGACCGACCCGACTTGGACAGCCCGTCGCAGGTCTCGGCGGAGACGCCGTCGGTCGTGCCGCAGAGGAAGGCGAGCCAGTCCTCGACACCGCTGTCGAAGACCAGACCGGGGTCGGCGGCGCTGTTCGGCGTGACGTGCCCCGCCCCCTGCTTGAAGATCACTGACGGGTCGGTGTTGGGCCCGTCCCGGACGTCGGAACCGCTCGTCATCAGCGCCGACTTGATCGCCATCGGCGACCAGTCCGGGTGGAGGTCCTTCAGCAGTGCCGCGAGTCCGGCGACGTGCGGGGCCGCCATCGAGGTGCCGCTCATCATGCCGAACTCGGCCCCGTTGGCGGCCGGTGGTGCGGTGGCCGCCAGGATGTCCTGTCCGGGGGCGATCAGGTCGGGCTTGAGGAGGTTGCCGCCGCCGGCGTACAGCGGCCCGCGCGAGGAGAACTCGGCGACGTACGGAGCCGGGGCGTCGTACCGGAGCTTCGCCTGGCCGATCGACGCGGTCGCGCCGGTGCTGGCGGCGTAGGTCTTCACGGCCGGCCGGTCCGAGTCGGCGAGGTGCACGGTGGGCACCGCGTGCAGGTCGGCGTTGAGCGATCCCGGGTCCACGTTGGTCAGGACCACCCCGACGCCGCCCGCCTGGGCGACGGCCAGACTCTTGTTGCCCCGGGCGTTCCCGCCCCGGTCACAGAGCACGATCCGGCCCTTGACCTTCGCCGGGTCGAGCACCGGCTTGCCGTCGTTGTCGCTGGCCGCCCGGCACTGCGCCACGGCCACCGGGTCGGCACCGGGAAGTCCCGCCGCGGTGGCGTCGACGAGAGGCGCGGTGACCGGCGCCGACGCCAGCGAGGCCCCGGCGTGGACGGCGCCGTTGCCGAGCGTCACCGATGCCTGCCCGGTGCGGTTGTGGGTGCCGGCCGCGACCGTGGTCACCCACGGGGACGGATGCGCCACGGTGGCGGTGGCCGGGCCGTCGTTCCCCGCCGAGGCCGCCACGAAGATGCCCGCCTGCGCGGCGGCCAGGAACGCCATCTCCGCCGGGTCGAGGAAGTCCGTGGTGGTCCCAGAGACCGAGTAGTTGATGACGTCCACGCCGTCCGCCACCGCCTGGTCGATCGCCGCGACCAGGTCGGAGTTGAAGCCGCTGGCGGTCGAGGCGTCCCGGGTCGACCAGAGCGCCTTGTAGGCGGCGATCCGGGCGCCCGGCGCCACCCCGCTGACCGTCCCGAACATCTGCGCCGCCCCGGTCGCGGCGACGCCGTGGTTGCCCGCGGCCGTGGCGGCGGTGTGCGTGCCGTGGCCGTTGTAGTCACGCGGCGACAGGAACTCCCACGGCAACTCCTGCTTCACCGCGTCGTCGCCGCCCCAACCGCCGGCGAAGTGCCGCGCCGCGACCAGTTTCCCGTTGCACATCGTGCGGTCCCAGGATCCGTCGGGGGCCGCCCCCTGGCAGCTGCCCTCGAAACCCCGCACCGGCGGGAACGGCCTGCCCCGGCCGTCGGTGTCGGCGAAGCTTCCGCTGGTCGGCCAGATGCCGCTGTCGATCACGCCGATGACGATGCCGTCGCCCACGCCCGTGCTCTTGCCCCGTCCCTTGACGCCGCCGAGCTGGTCCCACAGACCTCCGCGCGCGTCCAGGCCGAGAAAGGACGGCGTCGAGGACGTCTGCGTCGACACCTTCCGGTCCTCGGTCACCGAGACGACGTCGGGCATCGTCCGCAGCCGCGCGACCTGGGAGTCGGTCAACTCCGCGGCGAACCCGTCGTAGGTGTAGACGTACTCGTAGAGTTTCCGGCCACCGCCCACCTTGCCGAGCGCCTTGTCGTGCCGGCCCCGCAGGTGGTCGGCGTACCTCTTGACCGGGGCGGAACCCGGGTCGATCTTCTGGCCCCGCTGCGGTTTCGTGGCGGCCAGCCCGGCCACCTTCCCGTCGTACGTCGCGACCGGGTCCAGCGCCATCTGCACGAGGTAGGTCTTCCGCTCGTCCGTACGGCCCTTCTCCGGAGCGGCCCACGCGGCCGGGCCGTGCCACACGCCCCCGGCCAGCGTCAACGCGGCCACCGCCGTCGCCGCCGTCAATCGTCGCTGTCTCAGATCCATCCCCGCCCCTTACCGCACTGGTGCATGTGGCGGTCGACGCTAGTGACGACGGACCGGACCGGGCTTCCGTACCGGATACCGATTTTTGACCATCCGGTGCGGGCACCGGTAACAGAAGACTCAGTACCCTGAACCCGCAGGTGGATCGGGTCGACGCGGGCAGAGGGGGGTGGCCGGATGCCCTTGGGACCGCCCCACGTCGCCCCCTCGGACTCCCGGTCAGCGGTGCTCGTCGGCCGCCGGGCCGAGTTGGCGACGCTGCGCGCGGCCGTCGCCGCCCCGCCGTCCCTCGTCCTGGTCGAAGGCGAGGCGGGGATCGGCAAGAGCCGCCTGGTGGGAGAGCTGTTCGCCACTCCCGACCTGGCCGCCGTGCGCCGACTGGTCGGCCAGTGCGAGCTGCTCCAGGAGCCCCTGCCGCTCTCCCCCCTGCTCGACGCCTTCCGCCTCGCCGGCCCCGACCTCGCCCTGTCCCCACCGGACAACCCGGTGATCGGGGCGCTCGCGCCACTTCTTCCCGAGGTCGCCGCGCACCTGCCCGCGCCCCTGCCCGCGCTCTCCGACCACCTGGCGGAGCGGCACCGGGTGTTCCGGGCAGCCATCGCGCTGCTCGACCACCTGAGTCCGCTGGTCCTCGTCCTGGAGGACGTGCACTGGGCCGACGGCGGCACGCAGGACTTCCTGGCCTTCCTGTCCACGTACCAGCCGAGGGACCTCTCGGTGATCCTCACCGTCCGGAGCGGGGCCGGGCCGCTGCCGGTCCGGGAGGCCTTCGCCCGCGCGCCGTCCGGGCCGGCGCGGTCGATCAGCCTCGCCCCGCTGAGCCCGTCCGAGGTGGAGCAGCTCGCGGGCAGCATCCTGGCCGCGGACGTGCCGGCTGCCTTCGCCACCTCGCTGTACGAGAAGACCGGCGGCATCCCCTTCGTGGTGGAGGAGGTGCTCCGTACCCTCCCGGAGCACCTGCCCGCCGGCGAGGTCCCCGGCCGGCCCGACGTGCTCGCCGATCTCGCCGTACCGACGGTGCTGCGGGACGTGCTGCTCCAGCGCCTGTCCTCGCTCGACCACGACGCACAGGAGATCCTCCGGGCTGCCGCCGTCGTCGGCATGACACCCGACGAGGGGATCCTCGCGGAGGTCGCCGGTCGCGGCCCGGCGGAGATCGCCGGGGCCCTGGCGCAGGCACAGGCGGCCGGCCTGCTGCACGAGCACGACGGCGGATGCCGGTTCCGGCACCGGCTGGCCTGGCAGATCGTGTACGAGTCGGTGGCCACGTCCAACCGGCGCTGGCTGCACCTGAAGACCGCGCGAGCCCTCCAGTCGGCGGCCGGGCCCAAACCGCTGGCCCGGCTCGCCCACCATTTCCGGCATGCCGGGAGCGCCGCCGAGTTCGTGGCCAACGCGGAGGCGGCGGCGGACACCGCCCTCGCGCACGGCAACGACGCCACGGCGGCCCGGTTCCTGTTGCAGGCGCTCCAGCTCGGCGAGCCGGCCGGTGAGGTGCGGGTCAGGCTGGCCGTCAAGCTCGGCAAGGCGGCGGTCGACGGGCTGGCGCAGACGCAGGCCGTACCGATCCTCGAACACCTTCTGGCGACCGAACCGCTCCCCGCCGACCTGCGCGGCGAGCTGCGCTTCGCTCTCGGGCGCCTGCTGCGCCAGCACGGTGCGGCCCGGGCGGGCTACCTCCAGATCGAGGAAGCCATCCACGATCTGACCGACCGGCCCGGACTGCTCGGTCGGGCGCTCGCCGCGCTCGCCGCGCCGGAGACCGTGGTGGACCGGCACTTCAGTGAGCACGCGGTCCGGTGTGACCAGGCCGAGGAGGCCGCGCGGCGCAGCGGCGAGCGGGGCGTCCACGTCGCGGTACGCATCGCGCGGGCCTCGCTCCTGCTGGAACAGGGCGACCCGGCGAGCTGGCGGCTGATCGACGAGCTGCTGCGGGACGACGCCCTCCGGTCCGCGCCGCGGGAACACGCCCGCGCCTGCCTCAACTGGGCCCAGGGCGCCCTCCACGTCGGGCAGCTGCGGCATGCGGAGACCCTGCTGGCCGAGGGACGCCGGACAGCCGATCAGGCCGAGTACCTCCGGCTGGCGGAGGTCGTCGAACTCGTGGCCGCCGCCGTCGACCACGCCCTCGGGCGGTGGAAGGGGCTGGCGGGTCGCCTCCGCCGCCTGAGCGGCTTCCACCCGGCCCCCCAGCAGCCGTCCCACGGCACGGCGTCGCACTTCGCCGCCGCCTCGTTCGACATCCGGTTGCTGCACGGCGCGTTGCTGGCGGCCACCGGCCCAGCCGAGGAGGCCACCGCGTGCCTGGTCGACGTGATCGCGGTCACCGAGCGGGTCGGTGCCGTCTGGCCGCTGATCTCCGCCCGGACCACGCTGTCCCGGCTGTTGCTGACGCTGGGCGACGCCGAGGGCGCGGCCTCGGCCGCCACCTCCGCACTCGCCGACGTGCGCGCCAAGGGGAACTGGGTGTGGGGTGCCGAGTCGGTGCTGTGCCTGGCGGACGCCCTCGACGCCGTGGGCCGGGCCGACGAGGCGGGTCCACTCGTGGACGAGCTGGGTGTGGGGATCGGCGACGCCGACGCGCCGCTCGCCCAGGCCGCCCTGCTCAGCGCCCGGGCCGTCCTGCTCCGCTCACGTGGCGCCCAGCAGCAGGCCGATCGGCTGCTCGTCGCGGCGCACACCAGGTTGGGGGAGGCCGGGCTGCGCTACCAGGAGGCCACAGCTCGCGAGCGCCTGGGGCGCTGGCGCTGCGAACGGGGAGCCGTGGACGGCGGGCGCATGCTGGAGGACGCGTTGCGCGCGTACGGGGAACTGGGGGCGGACCGGGACATCGCGAGGATCTGCCGGATCATGCGGAGCAACGGCGTGCCCATCCCGTATCCCTGGCGAGGTGGACGCCCGTCCCACGGCCAGGTGCTGTCGTCCCGGGAACGCGAGGTGGCGTTGCTGGCGGCGGACGGGCGGACGAACCAGGAGATCGCCGCAGAGCTGTTCCTGTCCCGGCGCACGGTCGAGAGCCACGTCGCCAGTGTGCTGCGCAAGCTCGGCTGCCGGTCACGCAAGGAACTCCCGGCGATGATGCCCCCTCCGGTCGGCGACGGTTGACCGCCCGACGTGGTGGACGATGAGCCCGGCTCAGCGCACTTGAGGTGCGACGATGGGGCAGGCGATCACGAGAGGATTCCCGCCGGTTCGAGGTGGAGGTGACCATGACCGCAGCGGTGTTCGACCACGACGGACCGTGGACGGAGGAGGAGTACCTCGCCCTCGGCGAGACGCACCAGCGCGTCGAACTCTTCGACGGGAGCCTCCACGTGACCCCAGCACCGACCCCACGCCACCAGCGCATCGCCCGCCGACTCGGCAACGCCCTCGAACCGGCCGCCGAGGCGGCCGGGCTGGAGCTGTTGGAGGCGGTGAACGTACGACTCCGGCAGGACCGGGTTCCGATCCCCGATCTCGTGATCACCGATCCGGTCGACCTCGACGAGCCGTACATCGAGGCGGCCGACGTCCGGTTGATCTGCGAGATCGTCTCGCCGGGCAACGCGGCCACCGACCGCGTGCTCAAGATGCACTACTACGCCGATGCGCGCATCCCCTGGTACCTCCTGGTCGAACAGGACACCGGCAGCCTGCACCTCTACCGGGAGAAGAACGGTCACTACGTCGAGGAGTCGACGGCCCGTCGGGGTGACCTGCTGGAGCTGACCGAGCCCGTACACGCCGTCATCCGGCCGGAGCGGTTGCTGGACTGACAAGTGCCGGGGGGCTCGCCTAGGGTCGAGTCCATGACCGAGTTCGACGCGGCGACCCTCGCCGTGCAGGCCGCGCTCGACGCCGGCGCACGGTACGCCGACGCCCGGGTGATGCACCGCCACTACGAGTCCATGTCGGCCCGCAACGGCGAGATCGAGCAGCTGACCCAGGACTCCGACCTCGGGCTCGGGGTGCGCGCCCTGGTCGGGTCGAGCTGGGGTTTCTACGCCGTACCCGACCTGGCCGACGCCGCCGCCCGCGACGCCGGGCACCGCGCCGCGCGGATCGCCGCGGCGAGCGCCCGGGTACCCGGCCCACCGGTCGAGCTGGTGCCGTCCACGCCCACCACCGCCTCCTGGGCCTCCGCCTGCGAGGTCGACCCGCTCGGCGTGCCGCTGAGCAGCAAGGGCGACCTGCTGGTCGCCGCGACGGCGACGATGGCCGAGCACGGGGCGGACCTGGCCGAGGGGCTCTACCAGGTCTGGGACACCGGCAAGTGGTTCGTCTCCAGCGAGGGGCACCGGATCGACCAGCACATCCGCGAGTGCGGGGCGGGCATCTCGGCCACCTCGATCGGCGACGGCGAGACCCAGCGCCGGTCCTGGCCGAGCTACCGGGGCCAGTACGGCACCACCGGCTGGGAGCTGGTCGACTCGCTCGACCTCGTCGGCAACGCCGCCCGGATGGCCGAGGAGTCCCGGGCCCTGCTCACCGCCCCGCTCTGCCCGGCCGGCGAGACCGACCTGATCCTCGGCGGCGAGCAGCTCGCGTTGCAGATCCACGAGTCGGTCGGGCACGCCATCGAGCTGGACCGGATCCTCGGCTGGGAGGCTGCGTTCGCCGGCACCTCCTGGTTGGACCTGCGCCAGCTCGGCTCGCTGCGCTACGGCTCCGAGCTGATGAACGTCACCATCGACCCGACCATCCCGGGCGCCCTGGGCAGTTTCGGCTTCGACGACGAGGGCTCTCCGGCGGTCCGCCGGGACGCGGTCCGCGCCGGCCGCTGGGTGGGGGTGCTGGCCGGGCGGGACTCGGCCGCCGTCGCCGGTCTGGGCTACGGCGGCAGCGTCCGCGCCGACGGTTGGGCCCGGCTACCGATGGTGCGGATGACCAACGTCGGCCTGGAGCCGGGGCCGCACACCCTGGAGGAGATCGTCGAGGCGACCGACGACGGGGTGCTGATGGACATCAACCGCTCCTGGTCCATCGACGACAAACGGCTCAACTTCCAGTTCGGCTGCGAGATCGGGTGGGAGATCAAGAAGGGTCGGCGCGGCCGGATGCTGCGCAACCCGACCTACACCGGGATCGGGCCGGTCTTCTGGCGCTCGATGGACATGCTCTCCTCCGAGATCGTCCCCTGGGGGACGCCCAACTGTGGCAAGGGCCAGCCAGGCCAGGTCGGGCACACCGGCCACCCGGCCGCCCCGGCCCGCTTCCGCAACGTCCGCGTGGGGGTGACCGCGTGAGCGCGAGGAATGAGCGAGCGCAGCGAGCGAGTCCCGCAGTCGCGAACGAAAGGGACCGCAGCGTGAGCGCGAGGGATGAGCGAGCGCAGCGAGCGAGTCCCGCAGTCGCGAACAGAAGGGGCGCAGCGTGAGCGCGAACGAGCAGGAGATCGCCGGGCAGGTCGTCGAGCTGGTGGGCCGGCTCGCCGGCGCGGGCGCGCAGGCCGAGGTGACGGTGACCCGGTCGGACGTGGCGCTGACCCGGTTCGCCAACTCGTTCATCCACCAGAACGTCGCCGAGTCGACGGTGTCGGTCCGGCTGCGGCTGCACGCCGACGGGCGTACGGCCACCGGCAGCGGCAGCCTGACCGGCCCGGACGGGCTCCGTGAGCTGGTCGAGCGGACCCTGGTCGCGGCCCGGCTCTGCCCGCCCGACCCAGGCTGGCCGGGGCTGGTCCCGCCCACCCCGGCACCGGGCGCCCCGCCTCCCGACGAGGCCACCGCACACGCGGATCCCGACGAGCGGGCCGCCCGGGTCCGCGCCTTCGTCGACGCGGCCGGCGGGCTGGAGACGGCCGGCTACTGCCGCACCTCGCACCAGGCCGCCGCGTTCGCCAACACCGCCGGGCACACCGCGTGGGGGCGGATGGCCGAGGCGGCCATGGACGGCATCGCGCGGGCCGGCGGCGTGGACGGGGTGGCCCGGCTCGCCGCCGACCGGCTGAGCGAGCTGGACGGCGCGGTCCTGGGGGCGCGGGCGGCGGGAAAGGCGCGCTCCGGCGTCGACCCGGTCGAACTGCCCCCGGGGCGGTACGAGGTGGTCTTCGAGCCGGCCGCCGTCGCCGACCTGCTGGCGAACCTCGCCATGTACGGCTTCAACGGCAAGGCGTACGCCGAACGGAAGTCCTTCGCCGAGCCGGGCGCGGCCCAGTTCGACCGGGCGGTGACCCTGGTCGACGACCCGCTCGCCGCCTCCGGGCTGCCCGTGGACACCGAGGGCACCATTCGTCGCGCGCTGCCCCTGGTGACCGCCGGCACGACCGACGCGGTGACGCACGACCGGCGTACCGCCGCCGCCACCGGTGCCGCGTCGACCGGGCACGGGTCGCTCGAATCGCCCACCTTCGGCCCGTTCCCGCGCACCGTCCGGCTGCTGGCCGCCGAGGGCCCGGCACTGGCGGCGGACGTGGTGGCCGGTCCGCCGGTCAACCCGGACACCGCCGTCCTGGTGACGGGCGTCGGGCGGGGGCTGCTGGTCAGCGACCTCTGGTACACCCGGGTGCTCGACCCGAAGGCACTGACGGTGACCGGGCTGACCCGCAACGGGGTCTGGCTGATCGAGGACGGGGTGGTCACCCGGGCGGTCCGGGACCTGCGCTTCACCCAGGCGTACCCGCAGGCGCTCGCACCCGGCGCGGTGCTCGGGACGGGTCGGGTCGCTCTCCGCCAGCCGGACCGGGCTGCGGGCGTCTGGTGGAGCGCGCCCCCGCTGCGGCTCGCCGAGTGGAACTTCACGGGTGGCGCCTCCGGGTGAGCTGCACCGGGTTCCGGATCGTTGATCCCATGGGCCCGGATCCTCCCCCGACGTGAGGTTCTTAACATCGGACGGCGATCGGAGCGCCACAGCTTTCAAACCGGCGGCGTACAAGCGACACTCCCTGCGCGAACGGCTCGCACCGAGCGGCGTAACGTGTGTCACTTAGCTGCGTCGGTACGCC
This sequence comes from Micromonospora sp. NPDC050187, assembly GCF_044459745.1. Taxonomy (NCBI): domain Bacteria; kingdom Bacillati; phylum Actinomycetota; class Actinomycetes; order Micromonosporales; family Micromonosporaceae; genus Micromonospora; species Micromonospora sp. NPDC050187. The sequence continues at coordinate 4,071 of NZ_JBITJH010000007.1, read as the reverse complement.
CCGGCGTGGTTGTGGGTGTGCGCAGGGGGACGTGGCTGCGGGGGCGGTGCGCCGGCCCGCGTGCCCGGCCGGAACCGATCCGTGCCCGCGAGGGCCCCGTCAGGGAGACAACTGGAATGACTTCAACGGCAACGAGGCCGCGGGGTGCGCGAGCGCGCGCCGCCATTGCGGCGAAGACGTTGCGTACCGACCGCTGGTGGTTGGCGCCGCTGATCACGGTCATCGGCCTCGGCGCGTGGGTCACGTACGCGACGGTCCGGGTCTTCATGCACAAGTGGTACTGGGTCGACGACTACCACTACCTGACCCCGTTCTACTCGCCGTGCGTGACCGACCGCTGCGTCACGGAAGCGTCCCACTTCGGGCAGTTCCTGCCCGGCTGGTGGATCATCCCGGACGCCGCGATGACCCTGCCGTTCCTGCTGCTGTTCCGGTTGACCTGCTACTACTACCGCAAGGCGTACTACCGGTCGTTCTGGCTCTCGCCGCCGGCCTGCGCGGTGCCGGACGGGCACAAGACCTACTCGGGCGAGACCCGCTTCCCGCTGCTCGGCCAGAACCTGCACCGGTACGCCTTCTACGCCGCCGCGATCATCTCCCTGATCAACACCTGGGACGCGATCCTCGCCTTCCACTCGCCGAAGGGCTTCGGCTTCGGGCTCGGCAACGTGATCCTGCTGGTCAACGTGATCATGCTGTGGGCGTACACGATCTCCTGCCACTCCTGCCGGCACATCATCGGCGGGCGGCTGAAGCACTTCTCCAAGAACCCGCTGCGCTACCGCGCCTGGACGGGCGTGTCGTGGCTGAACGTCCGCCACATGCAGCTCGCCTGGATCACCCTCGGCACCCTCGCGCTGACCGACTTCTACGTGATGGCGCTGGCCGCCGGCTGGTTCAGCGACCTGCGGTTCATCAACTAAAGGGCCCTGACACAGATGACTACGCGAATCGAACGACACCACTACGACGTCGTCGTGATCGGGGCCGGTGGCGCCGGCCTGCGCGCGGCGATCGAGGCCCGCCTGGCCGGCAAGAAGACCGCGATCATCTCGAAGTCGCTCTTCGGCAAGGCGCACACGGTCATGGCCGAGGGCGGCGCCGCCGCCGCCATGGGGAACGTGAACAGCCGGGACAACTGGCAGGTGCACTTCCGCGACACCATGCGCGGTGGCAAGTTCCTCAACAACTTCCGGATGGCCGAGCTGCACGCGAAGGAGTCGCCGCAGCGGATCTGGGAGCTGGAGACCTACGGTGCGCTCTTCGACCGCACCAAGGACGGCAAGATCTCGCAGCGCAACTTCGGTGGGCACGAGTACCCCCGGCTGGCGCACGTCGGTGACCGGACCGGCCTGGAGCTGATCCGGACCCTCCAGCAGAAGATCGTCTCCCTCCAGCAGGAGGACAAGAAGGAGTTCGGCAGCTACGACGCGCGGATCAAGGTCTTCGCGGAGACCACGATCACCGAGCTGCTGCTCGACGGCGACCGGGTCGCCGGGGCCTTCGGCTACTACCGGGAGTCCGGCGAGTTCGTCCTCTTCGAGGCCCCGGCCGTGGTGCTCGCCACCGGCGGCGTCGGCCGGTCGTACAAGGTCACCTCGAACTCCTGGGAGTACACCGGGGACGGGCACGCGCTGGCGCTGCGCGCCGGGGCGACGCTGATCAACATGGAGTTCCTCCAGTTCCACCCGACCGGCATGGTCTGGCCGGTCTCGGTGAAGGGCATCCTGGTCACCGAGTCGGTCCGGGGTGACGGCGGCGTCCTCAAGAATTCCGAGGGCAAGCGGTTCATGTTCGACTACGTGCCCGACGTGTTCCGCAAGCAGTACGCGGACAACGAGGCCGAGGCGGACCGCTGGTACAAGGACCCGGACAACAACCGGCGTCCGCCGGAGCTGCTCCCCCGGGACGAGGTCGCCCGCGCGATCAACAGCGAGGTCAAGGCGGGCCGGGGTACGCCGGCCGGCGGGGTCTACCTGGACATTGCCTCCCGGCTGCCGGCCGAGGAGATCCGCCGCCGCCTCCCGTCGATGTACCACCAGTTCAAGGAGCTGGCCGACGTCGACATCACCAAGGAGCCGATGGAGGTCGGGCCGACCTGTCACTACGTGATGGGTGGTGTCGAGGTCGACCCGGACAGCGGGGCCGCGTCCGGCAACGTGCGGGGGCTGTTCGCCGCGGGCGAGGTCTCCGGCGGTATGCACGGCTCCAACCGGCTGGGCGGCAACTCCCTGTCCGACCTGCTGGTCTTCGGCAAGCGGGCCGGTGGGCACGCGGCCACCTACGCCGACCAGCTTCCCTCCCGCCCCAAGGTGTCGGTGGACGCGGTCGAAGCCGCGGTGGAGACCGCGCTCGCTCCGCTCCAGCGGGACACCGGCGAGAACCCGTACACGCTCCAGCAGGACCTCCAGGCGGTGATGGGCGACCTGGTCGGCATCATCCGGCGCGAGGGTGAGCTGGCCGACGCCCTGGTCCGCCTCGCCGAGCTGCGCGAGCGGGTGGCGAAGGTCAGCGCGGCGGGTGGCCGGCGCTACAACCCGGGCTGGCACCTGGCCCTGGACCTGCGCAACATGCTGGTCGTCTCGGAGTGCACCGCGAAGGCCGCCCTGGAGCGGCAGGAGTCGCGGGGCGGCCACACCCGGGAGGACTTCCCGAAGATGGACCCGACGTGGCGCCGGGTGAACCTGGTCTGCTCGCTCGACGGCGACGCCGTACGCCTGGAGCACAAGCCGCTGCCGAAGATGCGCGCCGAGCTGATCAGCCTCTTCGACCGGGCCGAGCTGGCGAAGTACCTGACCGACGAGGAGCTGGCCGACTTCGACGCCCTCGTCGCCGACGCGCACGCCGAGGAGGCGAAGTAAGTGGGCTCGAAGCGCCAATTCCGCATCTGGCGGGGTGACGAGAACGGTGGCGACCTCCAGGACTACACCATCGAGGTCAACGAGGGCGAGGTCGTCCTCGACGTGATCCACCGCCTCCAGGCCACCGACGCGCCGGACCTGGCCTGCCGGTGGAACTGCAAGGCCGGCAAGTGCGGCTCCTGCTCGATGGAGATCAACGGCAAGCCGCGGTTGGGCTGCATGACCCGCATGTCGACCTTCGAGGAGGCCGAGACCGTCACGGTCACCCCGCTGCGGACCTTCCCGGTGATCCGGGACCTGGTCACCGACGTCTCGTTCAACTACGAGAAGGCGCGGGAGACCCCGGCTTTCGCCCCGCCGGAGGACCTGGCCCCGGGCGACTACCGGATGAAGCAGGTCGACGTCGAGCGCTCGCAGGAGTTCCGCAAGTGCATCGAGTGCTTCCTGTGTCAGACGGTCTGCCACGTGATCCGGGACCACGAGGAGAACAAGCAGGCGTTCTCCGGTCCGCGCTACTTCATCCGGGCGGCCGAGCTGGACATGCACCCGCTCGACACCAGGACCGACCGCAAGGAGTACGCACAGGCCGAACAGGGCCTCGGCTTCTGCAACATCACCAAGTGCTGCACCGAGGTGTGCCCCGAGCACATCAAGATCACGGACAACGGCATCATCCCGATGAAGGAACGGGTGGTCGACCGCAAGTATGATCCCCTCGTGTGGCTTGGTAGCAAGATCTTCCGTCGGGGTCAGAACGAGCAGGTGCAGGCCGGTGCCCGGCCGCAGGTCGGGGTGCACCACGGCCTGCACTCGCACGCGGGCGGGTCGCACGACCCGGGCGCCGAGGCACAGGCGCAGCGCGGGCTCAACTGGAACCGCGAGGTGCCGCACCCGACCGCTCCGGCGGTGGACGAGCGGGGTCGGCTGCCGCTGAGCGAGCTCACCTTCGACCGGCCGGCCGCGCCGTCGCCCTTCGGTGACGACGTGACGTTCCCGCTTCCCGCCGAGCACCTGAACTACGCGCACCCGGAGCAGGACGAGAAGAAGCAGCACTGAGCGACACAGCGAACGGCAACGGGGGTGGGGGGGGGGGGGGGGGCCCCCCCCCCCCCCCCCCCGCGGGCCGGGGGGGGGGGGGGGGGGGGGGGGGGGGGGCCCCCCCCCCCCCCCCCCCCCCGCGCCACACCGGGCGTCCGGTGGGGCCCGTAGG